>JAHCKS010000004.1 GCA_026125665.1 Rubrivivax sp. | reverse complement strand
TCCCGATCCCGCCACTGCGCGTCCGGGTGCGATGCTCCGCCCGCTGAACGGGCGCGCTTACACCGCCCCCGCGCGCCGCAACGTCTCGAGCACCGGCCGCGCCAGCACCTCGCGCAGCCCCCACCAGCCCGCCGCCAGCGCCAGCAGCGCCCCGGCTGCGGCCCCGGCCAGCGGCACCCAGGGCGCCGGCGTCCACGTGAACTCGAACGCGTAGCGGGCCAGCAGCCAGCCGACGACGAGCGCCGCCGCGGCGGCCAGCGCCCCGGCGAGCGCACCCACGCCCAGCAGCTCGGCCCGCTGCACCTGGCGCAGCAGCTGCGCGCCCGCGCCCATCGCGCGCATCACCGCGAACTCGCGCGCGCGCGCCTCCCGCGTGGCCGTCACGGCGGCGAACAGCACCACGAGCCCGGCGGCGAGCGTGAAGCCGAACAGGAACTCGATCGCACGGATGACCTGATCGAGCACGCGCTGCACCTGCGCGATGCTGGCCGAGACGTCGACGTTGGTGATGTTCGGAAACGCGCGCGTCAACGCGTTGTCGAAGCCGGGCACCGGCGGCGCGCGGTAGGCGCTGATGTGGCTCACCGGCAGCCCCGGCATCTCGGCGGCCGGGAAGAGGGCGAAGAAGTTGACGCGGAACGAGCCCCAGTCCACGCGGCGCAGGCTCGTGATGCGCGCCTCGACGCGCTGGCCGGCGATGTCGAAGGCGAGGCGATCGCCGAGCTTCAGCGCCAGCGTCTGCGCCAGGCCCTCCTCGATCGAGATGGCGTCGGGCTCGCCGGGCTTCCACTGGCCGGCCACCACCGGGTTGTGCGGCGGCAGCGTGGCGCTGTGGCTGAGGTTGAACTCGCGCTCGACGAGGCGCGCCGCGCGCTCGTCGGTGAAGTCGGCCGCGGTGACGTTGCGCTCGTTGATCGCCACGAGGCGCCCGCGGATCATCGGGTAGAGGTCGTAGCGCTTCACGCCGGCCGCCTCGATCGTCTCGCGGAACGGCTGCACCTGCTCGGGCTGCAGGTTGATGACGAAGCGGTTGGGCGCATCGGCCGGCGTGGCGCGGCGCCAGCTGGCGATGAGATCGGTGCGCAGCAGCACCAGCAGCACCAGCGCCAGCAGCCCGACCGCCAGCGCCGAGACCTGCAAGACCGCGTAGGCCGGTCGTGCCGCCACCTGGCGCGTGGCCAGCACCAGCCAGCGCGGCACGCCCGCACCGAAGGTCCACCAGCGTGGCGCGTGCGCCTCCGGCATCGCCCGGCGCAGCAGGTGCACCGCGCCCCAGCCGAGCAGCGCGAACAGCGCCACCGCGCCGGCGAAGCCGCCCACGGCGATGAGGCCGAGCTTGGTGTCGGCCGACACCGCCATCAGCAGCGCCACGAACCCGGCCGTGCCGGCCAGCAGCACGAGCAGCGAGCCGGCCTTCAGGCCGCCGACGTCGCGCCGGATCACGCGCAGCGGCGGCACGCGCGCCAGCTGCAGCACCGGCGGCAAGCCGAAGGCGGCCAGCAGCGTCAGCCCGACACCCAGGCCGAATGCCGCCGGCCACAGGCCCGCCGGCGGCAGCTGCGCATCGAGCAGGCCGGCGAGCAGCAGCACGAACACGAAGTGCACCGCGAAGCCGATCGCCACGCCGACGGCACTGGCCACGACCCCGACGAAGCCGAACTCCAGCGCGTAGGCGCCGGCGATGCGCCGCTGCGCCAGCCCCAGCACGCGCAGCATCGCGCAGTCGTCGAGGTGGCGCTCGGCGAAGTCGCGCGCCGCGATGCCCACCGCCACCGCCGCCAGCAGCGCCGCCAGCAGCGCCACGAGGTTGAGGAAACGCTCGGCGCGGTCGAGCGTCTGCCGCATTTCGGGCCGGCCGCTGGAGAACGAGTCGACACGCGTGCCGCGCAGCGGCACGGTCTTGATGCGCTCCTCGACATCGCGCACGAACTCGCGCACCGCCTCTTCGCCGTTGCCGGGCGAGGCCACCGCCAGGCGGTAGCTGACGCGGCTGGCCGGCTGGATGAGCCCGGTGGCGGCGAGGTCGGCCTCGGCCATCAGCACGCGCGGCGCGAAGGCCAGGAAGCCGGCACCGCGGTCGGGCTCGATGACGATGATGCGCGTGATCGTGAGCGCCGCCTCGCCGAGCAGCAGCGTGTCGTTCAGGCGCAGCGCCAGCGCGTCGAGCAGCGGCGCATCGACCCACACCGTGCCGGGCGCGGGTGCCTCGGTGGCCGGGCGCGGGGCACTGCCCGGCGCGTCGCGCACCTGCAGGCGGCCGCGCAGCGGGTAGCCCGGCGTCACCGCCTTCACCGAGACGAGGCGCGTGGCCCCGCCTTGCGCCTCGCCGGCGCGGGCCATGCTCGGGAACTCCACCGTCTGCGCCGTGGCCAGCCCGAGCTGGCGCGCCACCGTCAGCAGTTCGGCCGGCGCCGGCTTGTCGGTGACGACCACCGCGTCGCCGCCGAGCAGCTGGCGCGCGTCGCGCTTCAAGCCCGTGGCCAGGCGGTCGGCGAAGAACCCGACCGCCGTCAGCGCGGCGACAGCCAGCACCACGGCCACGGCGAGCAGGCGCAGCTCGCCCGCCCGCAGGTCGCGCCTCGTCTGCCGCCAGGCGAGCGCGAGCAGCCCGGGCGGCGAGAGCGGGCGCACTTGCGAAGGCGTGGCGGCGGGCGGGGTGGCGGTGTCGGCGTTCAACGGTGCGTCCTCGGCGAGGCTGGGCGAACCGCCACGGTAGCCGAATCCGCAAGCCCCCGCGCCCGGCGCCGCCGGGTCGCGGCCCCGGCGCGTGGCCGCCGAACCGAGCGTGCAACCCGCTTGAACGCGCGAGCACTGCCGCGGTGCTCCAATGTCGGCCATGGACGCCACCCCCGCCGCGAGCGCACGACCTGCCGCCGTTCCCCCGATCTTCATCAGCCACGGCTCGCCGATGACGGCACTCGAACCGCGCGAGGCCGGTGCCTTCATGCAGCGCCTGGGGCCGGCGATCGAGCG
The DNA here is from genome assembly GCA_026125665.1 of Rubrivivax sp. Classification (GTDB taxonomy): domain Bacteria; phylum Pseudomonadota; class Gammaproteobacteria; order Burkholderiales; family Burkholderiaceae_C; genus Rubrivivax. The sequence continues at coordinate 123,949 of JAHCKS010000004.1, read as the reverse complement.
CGCTTTCGGCCGCCCGCGGGCCATCGTCGCCGTCTCGGCGCACAGCCTGACGCGCGAGCCCGCGCTGCTGGCCGCGCCCAGGCACGCCGCGGTCCACGACTTCGGCGGCTTCGACCCGAAGCTGTACACGCTGCGCTACGACGCTCCGGGCGCCCCGGCGCTCGCCGAACGCGTGGCCGCGCTGCTCGCCGAGGCCGGTCTGCCCGCACACGTCGTGGCCGAGGGCGGCCTCGACCACGGCATCTGGACGCCGCTGCGCTACATGTTCCCAGACGCCGACGTGCCGGTGCTGCCGCTCGCCTGGCCGCCGGACTGGTCGCCCGCCCGGCTCTTCGCGCTCGGCGAGGCGCTCGCTCCGCTCGCCGCCGAAGGCGTGCTGGTGATGGGCAGCGGCAGCATCACGCACAACCTCAGGCGCGTCTTCGCCGGCGGGCGGCTGAACGCAGACCAGCCGGCCACGCCCGAGAGCACGGCCTTCCGCGACTGGTTCCGCGCGCAGGGCGAGGCGGCGGCGTGGGAGCCGCTCTTCGACTACCGCCGCCTGGCGCCGCACGCCGCGCTGATGCATCCGACCGACGAGCACCTGCTGCCCTTCTACGTGGCGGCCGGTGCCGGCGGCCGCGACACACCGGCCCGGCGCCTCCACGCCAGCCTGACGTTCGGCGACCTCGGCATGGATGCCTACGCCTTCGGCGCCGGCGCGGCGCGCCTCGACGAGGCGCTGCGGCACTGAGCGGTGGGCGGCCGCCGGGAGGCGGTGCCGGGCAACGGCCGGCCACCGACGGCGGGTGCGTGAGCGCGGCTCGAGGACGGGCATCGGCCGAGGGCCGCAGGCTGACGGCCACACGAAGACCGCGACACGAACACGGCCACACGAACACGGCCGCACGGCAACGGCCACGCCGCAATGGCCCGCGCACCGTGCGGTGAAACCCCGCTCGTGCCCGCCGGCGCCCTCCCTGGGGCAAGAATGCAGCGTCGTCTTCCACCGGAGGCTCCCATGGGCTGGTTCTCCAAGCAGGACAGGAACTTCCTGCTCGCCACCGTGCTGCCCGGCGCGGGCAGCGACGGCGGGCCGCGCGTCGCGGCTTGGCTGGGTGTCGTGCACGGCGAGGCGATCATCGGCGCCAACATCTTCCGCGACATGTTCTCCTCGGTGCGCGACATCGTCGGCGGCCGCGCCGGCGGCTACGAGCGGGCGCTGTCCGGCGCGCGCGACGCGGCGGTGGAGGACCTCGTCGCGGCGGCGCGCGAGCTCGGTGCCGACGGCGTCGTCGGCATCGACTTCGACTACGAGGTGCTGGGCGAGACCAACGGCATGATGATGGTGTGCGTCAGCGGCACGGCGGTGAAGCTGGCGTCGTGAGCACGGCCGCCTCGTCGCGCACGGAGCCCGCGCGCGCTGATGCCGGCGCCACCGTGGCGCCGGCGACACCGGCAGTGGCGCTGCGGCGCCTGTCGCTGCACTACACGCTCGCCGGCGGCGCACGCGTCGACGTGCTGCGCGACATCGACCTCGAGATCGCCGCCGGGCAGGCCGTGGCGGTGGTCGGCCCGTCGGGGTCGGGGAAGACGTCGCTGCTGCTGCTGGCGGGCCTCGTCGCTGAGCCTGGGCGCCGGCGCGCGCATGCTGTGGGCGCGCATGCACCTGTCACCGGCAGCGCTGCTGCGCGCCGGCGACTGACCCCGGCATCGACGACGCGTCGTCGCTTCCGTCTCTGACGGGACACCACCGACGGTGCCGGATCGGCCCGCCACCACCCGCACAGATCAACAGTCAGCGCGCCGCCGCCATCGCCGTGAGCAGCTGCTGCGACCCGCTCGCCAGGATGCGCGCGTCCGACGACAGCGTGACGAAGCGGAAGCCCATCGCGATGCGCGCCAGCGCCACGTCCGGCCGGCCGTTGTGCACGCCGGCCACCACGCCGTGCGCCCGGGCGCGTTCGGCGATGTGCTTGATCGCATCGGCCACCTTGGGATCGACGTCGTCGAAGGTCGGCTTGCAGCCCAGCGCCAGCGAGAGGTCCGACGGGCCGATGTAGATCGCGTCCAGGCCCTCGACCGACAGGATCGCGTCGAGGTTGTCCAGCGCCTGCGCCGTCTCGATCATCGCGAAGACGACGACGGTCGAGTTGGCCTTCTCGGGGTAGTCGGCACCGCCGTAGATCGACGCACGCACCGGCCCGAAGCTGCGCGTGCCCTGCGGCGCGTAGTGCGTCCAGGCGACCAGGCGCGCCGCGTCGTCGCGCGTGTTCACCATCGGGCAGATGATGCCGTAGGCCCCGGCGTCCAGGCTCTTCATCAGGATGCCGGGCTCGAGCCAGGGCACGCGCACCACGGGCACCGTGGCCGTGGTGCTGATGGCCTGCAGCATGCCGACCATCGCGGCGTAGTCGACGACGCCGTGCTGCAGGTCGATGGTCAGCGAATCCCAGCCCTGGTTGGCCATCACCTCGGCGCTGAAGCCGCTGGGCACGGCCAGCCAGCCGTTGATGGCGGCCTTGCCGGCCTTCCACAGCGTGCGCAGTCGGTTCTCTCGCATCATCGTTCCCCGGGGCCGGGACAGGCGACACGCGCCCGCCACTCGTCAGTCATCGTACAACATCAGCGAGCGGGCGAGCCGCCGCCTCGCGGCGGCGGCGTTCGCGGCTGTTCGACAGGTGCGTGCGCATGGCCGCGCGCGCCGCGTCGGCGTCGCCGGCGGCGATGGCGTCGACGATGCTCTCGTGCTCGGCGTGCACGCGCCGCAGGTAGGCCAGGCGCTCGGGGCCGCCGTCGGCGGGGTCGAGCCGTGCGCGCGGGATGATGCGCGTGCCGAGCGTGGCCAGCAGCCCGCCGAAGTGCGGGTTCTGCGTCGCCCGCGCGATCTCCTGGTGCAGCCCGAAGTCGGCCGCCACGGCGTCGCCGCCGGCCTCGACGGCCGCGGCGAACTCGGCCAGCAGCCGGCGCATCGCGTGCAGGTTGGCATCGTTGCGCCGCTTCGCCGCCAGGCTGGCCGCCTCGGTCTCGATGCCGATGCGCAGCTCGAGCATCGCGACCACGTCCTCCAACGTCGCCAGCTGGTCGGCGGCGATTCGGAAGGCGGGTGCGCGGCCGCCCGGCGGTGCAGGCGCGGCGACAAAGGTGCCCACGCCGTGGCGCGTGTGCACGAGGCCGGCGGCCTGCAGGCGCGACAGCGCCTCGCGCACGACGGTGCGGCTGACGCCGAACTCGGCCATGACGGCGGCCTCCGTGGGCAGCTGCTGGCCCGGCGCCAGGCGGCCGCGGCGGATGCGCGCCGACAGCGCCGCGACGAGCTCGGCGGCCAGCGTGCGGGGCCTGGCGCGCGACAGGCGGGTCATGATCGGCGGGCTCTCGAGGGAGGACGGGCGTCGGTGCTGAGCGGCGACGCGGCGCCCGACGACGCCGCGGCAACGGCGCCGCACGCCCGCTGCGGGTTGCCGAGACTTGACAGGCCGGCACCGGCGCCTAGGATTCTTGTACGACAACAGACAACCGGGCGCAATGCACGTGTTCCCGAAGCCGGCATCGGCGCCCTGCTGCGGACCGTCCTTGCCGCCACCGCGCCCCTGCCGCACCGGGTCGGCCGCCACGCCTGTCCGCTCCTGAAGAAGCACCCCACCGCACGTGAAGCCTGCTCCCGCCGCCGCCTCGCCCGCCACCGGGCTGCGCTTTCGCCGCCTGCTGCTCACGGGCGCCGCCGGCGGGCTCGGCCGCGTGCTGCGGCCGCGCCTGGCCGGGCTGTGCGAGACGCTGCGCGTCAGCGACATCGCCGAGCTCGGCGCCACCGGCCCGAACGAGGAGGTGATGCCGGCGCAGCTGGCCGACAAGGCCGCCGTCCTGTCGCTGCTGGCCGGCGTGGACGCCGTCGTGCACCTGGGCGGCGTGTCCACCGAGCACGCCTTCGAGGACATCCTGCCTGCGAACATCGTGGGCACCTACCACGTCTACGAGGCCGCGCGCGTCGCCGGCACGAAGCGCATCGTCTTCGCCAGCAGCAACCACGTCACCGGCTTCTACCGCCAGGACGAGACCATCTCGCCGAAGCTTTCACCGCGGCCCGACGGCTATTACGGCCTGAGCAAGGCCTTCGGCGAGAACCTCGCGCAGTTCTACTTCGACCGTTACGGCCTGGAAACGGTGAGCCTGCGCATCGGCTCGAGCTTTCCCGAGCCACGCGACCGGCGCATGCTCGCCACCTGGCTGAGCTACGACGACCTGGAGCGTCTCGTGACGGCCGCCCTCACCGCGCCGGCCGTCGGCCACACCATCGTCTACGGCATGAGCGACAACCGCCTCACGTGGTGGGACAACACGTCGGCGCGCCACCTCGGCTACCGCCCGGCGGACAGCTCGGAGCCCTTCCGCGCCGCGCTCGAGGCGCGCCAGCCCACCATCGACCTCGACGACCCGGCAGCGCTCTACCAGGGCGGGGCCTTCGTCACCCAGGGCCCGTTCGAATGAGTGCCCGCCCGTTCCGCGTCCGTTCCCGCTCACAACGCAAGGAGACACCGCGATGAGCAACCGCAGAACCGTCCTCGCCACCGGCGCGGCCCTGGCCGCCTGGACCGCCGTGCCGCTGGTGGCGCGGGCCCAGACCGTCTGGAAGGCTTCCGACGTGCACCCGCTCGGCTACCCCACGGTGGAAGCCATCCAGCGCATGGGCAAGAAGCTCGAGGCGGCGACGAACGGGCGCATCAAGATCCAGATGTACCCCTCGATGCAGCTCGGCGGCGAGAAGGAGATGATCGAGCAGGCGCAGGTCGGCGCGCTGCAGATCGCGCGCATCTCGGTGGGCGCGATGGGCCCGGTGGTCGACGACCTGAACGTCTTCAACCTGCCGTTCGTCTTCCGCGACGAGGCGCACATGCGCAAGGTCATCGACGGCCCGATCGGCCAGGACCTGCTCGACCGCGTCACCGCCAGCCCGCAGTCGCGCCTGGTGGTGCTCGGCTGGATGGACGCCGGCACGCGCAACGTCTACGCCAACAAGCCGGTGACGAAGCCGACGGACCTGAAGGGCATGAAGATCCGCATGATGGGCAACCCCATCTTCGTGGAAACGATGAACGCCATGGGCGGCAACGGCGTCGCGATGGGCTTCAACGAGCTGTTCGGCGCGCTGCAGACGGGTGTGGTCGACGGCGCCGAGAACAACCCGCCGACGCTGCTGGCGCAGAACCACTACACCGTGAGCAAGGTGTACAGCCTCACCGGCCACCTGATCATCCCGGAGATCTTCGTCTTCTCGAAACGCACCTGGGACGGCCTGTCCAAGGAAGACCAGGAGCTCGTGCGCAAGCTCTCGCGCGAGGCGCAGCTGGAGCAGCGCCAGCTGTGGGACGCCTACGTCGGCGATGCCACGGCCAAGCTGAAGGCCGCCGGCGTGCAGTTCGTCGAGGCCGACAAGGCCGCGTTCTACGCCGCCACGCAGCCGGTGCGCGACAAGTACGGCAGCAAGTACGCCGCGCTGCTCAAGCGCATCCAGGACACGAAGTAGTCCGCGGCGGGTGGCCGCCGCCGGACGCGCAGCCGCCCGCTCGCCCTTTTCTTCTCTCTCTCTCCAGGCCCCGCCACCCCGCGGGGCTTCTCCCGACACCGCCGCGCCACTGGGCGCGGTTTTGCTGGGTGGACCCCGCAGATGAGTGCAAGACAACGCTACGCGCAGGCAATGGAGGGGATCTACGTCGCCTGCATCGTGCTCTCGGCCCTGGCGCTGGTGGTGATCACGCTGATCATTCCCCTCGGTGTCTTCATGCGCTACGTCGTGAACAGCCCGTTGTCGTGGCCCGAGCCGGCGGCCGTGGTGATGATGGTCATGTTCTCCTTCCTCGGCGGCGCGGCGGTGTACCGCGCCAACGCGCACGTCGCCGTCGAGGCGCTGCTCAACGCCGTGCGGCCGGCGGTGCGCCGCGTCATGGGCTGGGGCGTGCACCTGTGCATGGCGCTCACCGCCGCGTTCATGCTGGGCTACGGCGCGCACCTGTGCCGCATCACGTGGTTCCAGACGATGGCCGAGTTTCCCGGCCTCAAGCAGGGCATCGTCTACCTGCCGATCCCGATCGCCGGCGCGCTGACGCTGCTGTTCCTCGTCGAGCGCATCTGGGTCGGCCCGCCGCCGCCGACATCGATCATGTTCCGCGACCGGGCGGTCGAGCTGGAGTAGCGCGCCGTGGATGCCGTCGTTCTTCTCGGCTCGTTCGCGGTGCTGTGCGCCCTCGGCGTGCCTGTCGCCTATTCGCTGGGCCTGTCGGCGCTGATCGCCGCGCTGTGGGTCGACATCCCGCTGGAGGCGGTGATCCTGAAGATCTCCGACGGCACCGACGACTTCGCGCTGCTGGCCATCCCCTTCTTCGTGCTCGCCGGTGCCATCATGGCCGAGGGTGGCATGGCCGAGCGGCTGATCAACCTGGCGCGCGTGTTCGTCGGCGCCATCCGCGGCGGGCTGGCGCTGGTGAACGTGCTCGCCAGCAGCCTGTTCGGCTGCGTGTCGGGCTCGTCGGTGGCCGATACGGCTTCGATCGGCTCGGTGATGATCCCGCAGATGGTGAAGGCGGGTTACCCGCGCGTCTTCTCGACCAACGTCACCATCTGCGGCTCGGTGCAGGCGCTGATGATCCCGCCTTCGCACAACGCGGTGATCTACTCGCTCGCTGCCGGCGGCACGATCTCGGTGGCGCACCTGTTCCTGGCCGGCGTGTTCCCGGGCCTGCTGTTCGGCGTGTGCCTGATCGCCCTCGTGCTGTGGACGGCGCACCGCAAGAACCTGCCCAAGGGCGAGCCGATCGCGCTCTCCGACGTGCCGCGCATCGTGCGCGAGGCCGTGTGGGGCCTCATCACGATCGTCATCATCATGGGCGGCATCCTCTCGGGCGTGTTCACGCCCACCGAGTCCGCCGCCGTGGCCTGCGTGTACGCGTTCGTCGTGACGCTGTTCGTCTACCGCGACTACCGGTGGCGCGACCTGCCGCACCTGATGCACCGCGTCGTCAAGACGGTGGCGATGGTGATGATGCTGATCGGCTTCTCGGTGGCCTTCGGCTACATGATGGCCATCATGCAGGTGCCGGCGAAGATCACCGAGCTGTTCCTGACGATCTCCAACGACAAGGTCGTCTTCCTGCTGCTCGTCAACATCCTGCTGCTGCTGCTCGGCACCTTCATGGACGTGGCGCCGATGCTGCTGATCTGCACGCCGATCTTCCTGCCGGTGATCAAGACGCTGGGCATCGACCCGGTGCACTTCGGCATGATCATGATCACCAACCTCGGCATCGGCCTCATCACGCCGCCGGTCGGGCCGACGCTGTTCGTCGGCTGCGCCATCGGCAGGGTGACGATGGAGCAGGTGTCCCGCGAGCTGTGGCCGTTCTACGGTGCGATGTGCTTCGCGCTGCTGCTCGTGACCTACATCCCGGCGATCTCGCTGTGGCTGCCGGGCGTGCTGCTGCGCTGAGCGCGCCTGCGCGCCACGACGGCGCGTGTCCATGCATCGAACCACGAACCCGCCATGAACGAGCCCTTCACGCCCAACCACCGCCTGCCCGACCCGTGCATCGAGGTGCTCGACGAGCGTTTCCTCGCGCTGCGCCTGCTGTCGGGCACGGTGGAGCGGCTGGCCACCGGCTTCTACTGGGCCGAAGGGCCGGTGTGGTTCGGCGACGGGCGCTACCTGCTGTTCTCCGACATCCCGAACGACCGCATCCTGCGCTGGGACGAAAGCAGCGGCCAACTGAGCGAGTTCCGCAAGCCCAGCCACCACGCCAACGGCCTGGCGCGCGACACGGCCGGTCGCCTGCTCGCCTGCGAACACGGCACGCGCCGCGTCACGCGCACCGAGTACGACGGCCGCATCACCGTGCTCGCCGAGCGCTACAAGGGCAAGCGGCTGAATTCGCCGAACGACATCGTCTGCCAGATGACGGGCGAGGGACGCGGCGCAGTGTGGTTCACCGACCCGCCCTTCGGAATCCTTGGCTGGTGGGAAGGCGAGCCGGCCGAGCCCGAGCTGCCGCACGGCGTCTACCGCATCGACCCCGGCAGCGGCGAGCTCGCCTGCGTGGTCGAAGACTTGGCGGGTTCCAACGGCCTCGCCTTCAGCCCCGACGAGAAGGTGATGTACGTCGTCGAGAGCCGCGCCAAGCCGCACCGACTGATCTGGGCCTACGACGTGGCCGGCGACAAGCTCGTCAACAAGCGCCTCTTCGTCAGCGCCGAGGGCCCCGGCGCCTTCGACGGCATCGCCGTGGACGTGCTCGGCAACGTCTGGTGCGGTTTCGGCAGCGACGGCTCGCTCGCCGCGAAACCCGACGAGCTCGACGGCGTGCGGGTCTACGACCCGCAGGGCCAGGCACTCGCGCACATCCACCTGCCCGAACGCTGCGCCAACGTCTGCTTCGGCGGGCCGAAGCGCAACCGGCTCTTCATGGCCGCCAGCCACTCGCTGTATGCGCTGTACGTGAACACGCGTGGGGCAGTGGCCTGAAGGCGGCCTGCGCATCCGACCCTCAGCTGATTCCAGCTCGGCTCAGTTCAGTCGAGGTCGCGGCGCGCCAGGGCCGCCGGGGGGTCGGCTCCGCGAATGTCCTCTTTGGGCGGCCCAGCTTCGCTGGTCCCCCCAATGCCCCCTTGATTTCGCTGCGCCGACCCCCCGACGTCCTTGGCGTGGCACCGTGGTCTGTCTCCGACGAAGTGCACGGCGATGCCGGATCGGGCCGACGGGGTGCCCTGCGCAGCGAAGTCAAGGGGGCATTCGAGGGACCAGCGAAGCTGGGCCCTCGAAAGAGGACATGAGCGGCGCAGGGCACCCCGTCGGCCCGATCCCGCCGCCACCGGCGAGGCACGAACTCAGCCCGCTGGAGATGAGCCCCGACCGCCACCCGGGTGCGCCGCGAAGTACTCCATCGCCGCGGCCACGCCGCTGCCGGCGAGCCTGACGCCGGCGAGCTTCATCCCCATCTCGCAGCCGGCGAGCGTGGCCACGAGCGTGAGGTCGTTGCTGTCGCCCAGGTGCCCGATGCGGAACATGCGGCCCTTCACCTTGCCCAGGCCCGTGCCGAGCGAGAGGTCGAAGCGCTCGTGAATGAGCTTGCGCAGCGCATCGGCGTCCACGCCCGGCGGCGTGATCACGCCGGTCAGCACCGGCGAGTACACCGCCGGGTCGGCACACTGGATCGGCAGCCCCCACGCAGCGACCGCCGCGCGCACGCCCGCGGCCCAGCGCTGGTGCCGTGCGAACACCCGCGGCAGCCCCTCGGCGGCGAGCATCTCGAGCGACTCCGCGAGGCCATAGAGCAGGTTCGTGTTCGGCGTGTACGGCCAGTAGCCGTCCTTGTTCATCGCGACGATCTCGTCCCACGCGAAGTACGAGCGCGGCAGCGTCGCCCGCTTCGCCGCCTCCAGCGCGCGCGGCGAGATGGCGTTGAAGCCGATGCCCGGCGGCAGCATCAGCCCCTTCTGCGAGCCGCTGACCGTGACGTCGACGCCCCATTCGTCGTGCCGGTAGTCGGCGCAGGCCAGCCCCGAGATCGTGTCGACCATGAAGAGCGCCGGGTGCCCGGCGGCGTCGATGGCGCGCCGCACGGCAGCGATGTCGGACGTGACGCCGGTGGAGGTCTCGTTGTGCACCACGCACACCGCCTTGATGCTGCGTGCGGCATCGGCGCGCAGCCGCCTCTCGACCAGCGCCGCGTCGACGCCGCGCCGCCAGTTCGGCGCCACCGGCAGGTGCTCGTCCGGCCCTTCCCACGCGATGACCTCGACCTTCAGCCCGAGGCGCTGCGCGAGCTTCGCCCACAGCGCCGCGAAGTGCCCGGTCTCGACCATCAGCACGTGGTCGCCGGCCGACAGCGTGTTGACGAGCGCGGCCTCCCAGGCACCGGTGCCCGACGACGGATAGACGACCACCGGATGCTTCGTGCGGAACACCTCGCGCAACTTCGCCAGCACCTTCAGGCCGAGCGCACCGAACTCCGGCCCGCGGTGGTCGATGGTCGGCAGGCTCATCGCTCGCAGGATGCGGTCGGGCACCGGGCTCGGCCCGGGGATCTGCAGGAAGTGGCGGCCGGTGGGGTGGAAGTCGAGTTGCAGCATGGCGGCGGGCGGTGGGCAACGCAGTTCGCGCCGGGGGGCGGCGCAAGGCCATCTTGCACCAGCGCACCGCGCGCTGGGCCAGCATTCTCCCTGCGGCGTGTGCGGAGCCCGGGCGCACCGCGATCGCCACACCCCGATGCAGGCCGGGCCGGCGGTCGGGATGCGACCTGCCGACCCGGAGGCGCCGATCAGGCGGCGCGCGGCTGCCGCCCCGTCACCGGATAGACCGGGTCGGTGTACCCGGCCGTCGACGCATGCCCGGGCCGCACGCGCGCATCCACCCAGGCTTCGTCTTCGGCCGTCACGCGCGCGTCGAGTGCCTCCAGGTAGTCACCCCACTGCGCCAGCGTGCGCGGTCCGCCGATGACGCCGCTGACGAGCCGGTTGTTCAGCACCCAGGCGATGGCCAGCTGCGTCGGGCTCAAGCCCCGCGCCGCGGCGTGCGCCTTGAGCTCCTGCGAGACCCTCAACGACTCCGGTCGCCATTCGGTCTGCATGAGGCGCTTGTCGCTGCGCGCGGCCCGGCTGTCGGCGGGCGGGCGGCGCCTCACCGCCGGCGGCGTACTTGCCGGAAAGCACGCCGCGCGCGAGCGGGCTGTAGCAGACGACCCCGAGGCCGTAGCGCGCGCAGGCGGGCAGCAGCTCGGCCTCGGCGCCGCGCGTCACCAGGCTGTAGGGCGGCTGGCACACCACCGGCGGCGGCACGCCGAGGCGCCGCGCCGTCTCGGCCAGCTCGGCCACGCGCCAGGCGCGGAAGTTCGACAGGCCCCAGTAGAGGATGCGGCCGCGCTCGATGAGCAGCGCCATCGTCGCCACCGTCTCCTCCACCGGCGTCGTCTCGTCGTCGCGGTGCAGGTAGTACAGGTCGATGACGTCGGTGTTCAGGCGCTTCAGGCTCGCCTCGACGGCGCGCGTCAGCCAGCGGCGCGAGGCACCGCGGTCGTTCGGATCGGTGCCGATCGGGTTGGCGGCCTTGCTGGCGACGATCCAGCGCTCGCGCTCGCCCTTGACGAGGCGGCCGACGATGCGCTCGCTTTCGCCGCCGGTGTAGACGTCGGCGGTGTCGAGCGCGTTCAGGCCACGCTCGCGCGTGGCCGCGAGCAGCGAGGCCGCCTCGGCCTCGGGCGTCTGCTCGCCGAAGAGCATCGTGCCCAGCCACAGGCGCGGCACCTTCAGGCCGCTGGCGCCGAGCGGCTCGTACGACGGGGACGATGGCGTGTTCATGGGCGACGGGTCTCCTTCTGGTTGGGCGGCTTTGCCGCGGGGCGGGCCCTGCGGGCGACCGGCGGCGGCGCCGCGGCCAGGCCGTTCCGTGGCAGGCGTGGCGGCACGGGCCGCGCGGCGCGCGCCAGCACGTCGGCGACCACGGCGTCGAGCTCGTCGCGCAGCCAGCGCATCACCGGGTCGGCCTGGTGGCGCATGTGCCACACGGCGTACATGCGCAGCGGCGGCGCGGCGAACGGCAGCTCGGCCATACCGAGCCCGCGCAGCGCGCCCTCGGCCAGCAGCGACGGCGCGGTGGCCAGCCACGGCCCGCCGCGCACCAGTGACGCGAGCGCCGCCATGCCCGGCACCGTGGCCACGACGCGCCGCTGCAGCCCATCGCCGTGCAGCCACTCGTCGAAATGCAGGCCGCGGCGGCCCTCGTAGAGCACGGTCACGTGCTCGGCCGCGAGCCAGGCCTCGCGCGTGTTCGGCGGCGCGAACGCCGGGTCGTGGAAGACGACGTGCCGGTCCTCGAACAGGCGCCGCTGCACGATGTCGCTGCCCTGTGGCGGGCGCGGCGTGACGACGAGGTGGCAGCCCTCGTCGCGCAGCAGCGACGGCGTCGGCGCATTCGACGGCACGATGCGCATCGTCACGCCCGGCGCCGCCGCGCGCAGCCGCCGCAGCAGCGCCGGCAGCAGCAGGTCGCGCTGCAGGTCGTTGGCGGCGATCGTGAAGGTCTCCACCAGCCGCGCCGGCTCGAAGCCGGCGGCACGGCCGAAGGCGCGCAGGTCGTCCAGCAGCCGCCGCGCGCGCTCGGCCAGCAGGCCGGCCAGCGCCGTGGGCGCGATGCCGCGGCCGCTCTTGACGAAGAGCTCGTCGCCGGTGATGCGGCGCAGCCGCGCGAGGCCGTGGCTCACGGCCGATTGCGTCACCGCCAGCCGCTCGGCGGCGCGCGTCACCGAACCCTCTTCCGCCACCGCCAGCAGCAGCTGCAGCAGGTGGCCGTCGAGCTCCAGGTAGTCGGGGCGCGTCGCCGGGGCCGAAGTGCCCGAGACACCCGAAGCGGCCGGGCTGGCACCGGCGCGCGACCGATCGATGCCGTTCATGCGTGGCATGAGTATCGGCGCCTTTTTCGCCGGCCGCGAGGCCGGGACACTGCCGGCGTTCGTCCGCAGGAGACATGCCATGGCCTTGCCCGAGATTCCCGGCACCACGCTGTTCGACGGCACGCAGGCCATGAAGGGCTACGCGCTCAACAAGATGTGCTTCTCGTTCAACTCGGCCGCCAACCGCGAGGAGTTCCGGCGCGACGAGGCCGCCTACTGCGCGAAGTACGGGCTCGACGCGGCGCAGCGCGAGGCCATCGCCAGCCGAGACGTGCTCGGCCTCATCGCCGCCGGCGGCAACGTGTACTACCTGGCCAAGTTCGCCGGCATCCTGGGCCTGGACGTGCAGGACCTGGGCGCGCTGCAGACCGGCATGAGCAAGGCCGAGTTCAAGGCGAAGCTGCTGGCGCAGCGCTGAACCCCACGCAACACAAGGAGACCCGCGCCATGGCCCGGATCGTCGGCAGCATCACCACCTCGCACGTGCCGGCCATCGGCCGCGCCATCGCCAGGAACCTGCAGTCCGACCCGTACTGGAAGCCGTTCTTCGACGGCTTCCCGCCCGTGCACCGCTGGCTGGCAGAGGCGAGGCCGGACGTCGCCGTCGTCTTCTACAACGACCACGGCCTCAACTTCTTCCTCGACAAGATGCCCACCTTCGCCGTCGGTGCCGCCGCCGAGTACCGCAACGCTGACGAAGGCTGGGGCATCCCCGAGATGGCGCCGTTCCGCGGCGAGCCGAAGCTTTCGTGGCACCTCGTCGAGCAGCTCGTCGCGCGCGACTTCGACCTCACCACCTGCCAGGAGATGCTGGTCGACCACGCGCTCACGGTGCCGATGGCGCTGCTGTGGCCCGGCTGCGAACGCACGGGCGCGTGGCCGCTGCGCATCGTGCCGATCGCCATCAACACGGTGCAGTTCCCGCTGCCGAGCGCGAAGCGCTGCTGGGCGCTCGGCGAAGCGGTGGGCGAGGCGATCCGCAGCTGGCCCGGCAGCGAGCGCGTGCTCGTGCTCGGCACCGGCGGGCTCTCGCACCAGCTCGATGGCGAGCGCGCCGGCTTCATCAACAAGGACTTCGACCTGCAGTTCATGGAGAGCCTGGTGCACGACCCGCGCTGGGCGACGCAGTTCAGCATCCACGAGCTGGTGGAGAAGACGGGCACGCAGGGCGTGGAACTGGTGATGTGGCTGGCGGCGCGTGCCGCGCTCGGCGAGGGGCCGGTGAAGCGCGTGCATCAGAACTACCACATCCCGATCTCGAACACCGCAGCCGGGATGATGCTGCTGGAGCCCGCCGCCTGAGCGCGGCCCGGGCCCGGGCCCGCGCCCCCGCTGCGCCGGCGCGTTGGCCGGGCCGGGGCACCCGCTCACCCGCTCGCGGCGATGACAACGCTCGTTCCAACGGTGGACGGCGACAGTGGCTCCACGGCCCGAGGCCGGGCCGCCACCCCAGCCCATCCCGAAGGAGAGCGCCATGTCCCCCCTCACCACCGAACGGCCCGCCGCACGCAGTGAAGCCAGCCTCGAGGGCCGCCGCTTCCACGGCGTCGTGCTCGAACGCGGCAAGACCGCCGGCGACGCCGACACGCTGATCTTCGAAGGCGGCCGCTTCCGCTCCACGGCCTGCGACCGCTACGGCTACGGCGACGGCCCCTACATCGCACATCCCGACGGCGACGCCGTGCGCTTCGAGGCCGAGACCGAGAGCCCGCAGTACGGCCGGCTGCGCTGGCAAGGCCGCGTGCAAGGCGCCCGCCTGGACGGCACGCTGACCATGCTGCGCGACGGCGCGGCGGCAGGGGAGAAGTGGGTGCTCGCCGGGGAGCATTGAGCCATGAGCCGCCCCGCCACCACGCCCCCGGCCTACCACGAGGGCATGCGCGCCCTGCAGGACCGCTTCGACACGCGGCGGCTCGCCGACCGCCTCGACGAGCGGCTGGGCCGCAGCGCCTTCACCGCCGGCGACCGCCAGTTCATCGAGGCACGCTCGATGTTCTTCCTGGCCAGCGCCGACGCCGACGGACGGCCCGACTGCTCGTACAAGGGCGGCGACCCCGGCTTCGTGCGCGTGCTCGGCGACAGCGAGCTCGCCTTCCCGAGCTACGACGGCAACGGCATGTTCCGCAGCCTGGGCAACGTGATGGCGAACCCGGCAGTGGGGCTCCTGTTCATCGACTTCCAGTCGCCGCGCCGACTGCGGGTGAACGGCCGTGCCGCCGTCGTCGACGACGCCGCGTCGCTCGCCCTGTTCGAGGGCGCACAGCTGGTCGTGCGCGTGCAGGCCGAGCGCATCTTCCCGAACTGCCCGCGCTACATCCACACGGCCGGCGCCGTCGAGCCTTCGCCGTACGTGCCGCGCGCCGGCCGCACGCCGCCGCAGCCGCAGTGGAAGTCGATGGATTTCGTGGCCGACGTGCTGCCGCGGCCGCGTTGAGGCGGCACGTGGCCGCCCCGCGCCGCGCAGCCACGCGCCTCATTCGATGACGTCGCCGATCCAGGCGCGGTCGAACTGGGCGCCGGCGGCGGCCCGGGCGAGCCGGTCCGCGGCGGCACCGCCGGCGCGGCTGCGCCGGTGATCCCGCTCGCCGCGCTCACCACGCTGGTTCCCACCTTCGTTCAAACGCCGGCGGTCGATCGTGCGGCCCCGAGGCCCGGAGCACTTCGCCACCGGCCCGGGCAAGTTGGCACAGGACACCCTCATGCGGCATCCGATCTCGTCCCTCTCGCAGCCGCGGGCGCTGCTGCCGGCAACCCGTCGGCCTCCCCGGTCGCCGGCCGGGTCCGCCGCCAACGCGGCCGGCCACTGCAGCCGCGGCCGCAGCGGCATGGCCCTCGTGCTCTCCGGCGGCTGCCTGCGCGGGCTGGCGCACATCGGCGTGCTGAAGGCGCTCGAGCGCTCGGGCCATCGGCCTGCGATCGTCGTCGGCAGCAGCGTCGGCGCGGTGGTCGGCGCGCTCTGGGCCGCCGGGCGCACGGCGGCCGAGATCGAGGCGGCCGCGCTGGAGCTGCAGGTGTCGGCCCTGAAGTGCTGGGCATGGTCGTGGCGCGGCTTGTGGCGGCTCGACGGACTGCGCCGCCTGCTCGATGCGGCGCTGCCGCACCGGCGCATCGAGGCGTTCCCGACGCGATTCGCCGCCATCGCCACCGACGTGGCGAGCGGCCGCCCGGGCCTGTTCACGTCGGGCCCGGCCACCGAGGCCGTCGTCGCCTCGGCAGCGATGCCGGGCTTCTTCGAACCGGCGGTGGTCGGCGGCCGCCCGTGGGCCGACGGATGCCTGGTCAGCCCGCTGCCCGTGAACGCGGCGCGCCGCCTCGGCGCCGCGCGCGTGCTGGCGGTGGACGTGCTGCCCGATCCGGCGCGGCAGGGGCGCACCGGCAGCAAAGCACCGTGGCTCGATCGCCTGCTGCGCCCTGCGCGCACGATGCTGCGCGCGCTGGCCGCACACGAGGCGGCCGACGCCGACCTCGTGCTCGTGCCCGAAATGCCGCGGGTCGACCTCGCCACGCGCGCCGGGCGGCAAGCCGTCATCGATGCCGGCGAGCGCTGTGCGCTCGACGCGCTCGAAGCGTTCGTGTCACCTTGGCGACCGGTGCAAGCCCTCGTGCAGCGCCCCGGGGGGCTCCCGTATCCTGACCCGCGCACCTGCCGGGCCGCGGCGCCAGCACGCAACTGCGGCTCCAGGGCGAAGCCACCCACCGACCGGAGCAACGTCCCATGCGCACGACCCGCCGCCAGATCGTCTTCGCCGCCGCCGCCAGCGTGGCCCTGCCGCGGCTGGCCACGGCACAGGCCTTTCCGTCGCAGCCGATCAAGTACATCTGCCCGTGGCCGGCCGGCGGCAGCACCGACGCGGTGATGCGCGCGCTGGCCGAGAGCGCCGGCAAGGTGCTCGGCCAGAAGGTCATCATCGAGAACAAGCCGGGCGCCGGCGGCATGCTCGGTGCCGCCGAGCTGGTCAACGCCAAGCCCGACGGCTACACGCTGGCACAGCTGCCGCACGGCGTGTTCCGCATCCCGCACATGCAGAAGGTGAGCTTCGACACGCTGCGCGACTTCACCTGGATCGCCTGCCTCACCGGCTACACCTTCGGCCTCGTCGTGCCGGCCGACTCACCCATCAAGAGCATCAAGGACCTGGTGGACTACGCCAAGGCCAACCCGGGCAAGTTCAGCTACGGCTCCACCGGCATCGGCACCAGCCCGCACCTGGCGGTGGAGGAGTTCGCGCAGCGTGCCGGCATCACGCTCAACCACGTGCCGTTCAAGGGCAACGCCGACAACATGCAGGCCGTGCTCGGCGGCCACACGATGGCCGCCAGCGACGCCACCGGCTGGGCGCCGCACGTCAACGCCGGCAAGCTGCGCCTGCTGGCCACCTACGGCAGCAAGCGCACGAAGCGCTGGCCCGACGTGCCCACGCTCGACGAGCTCGGCTACAAGACGGTGAGCGACTCGCCCTTCGGCGTCTGCGGCCCCAAGGGCATGGACCCGGCGGTCGTGAAGACGCTGCACGACGCGTTCAAGAAGACGCTCGACGACCCGGCCGTGCTCGCCACCTTCGACAAGTTCGACCAGTCGGTGATCTACATGGACACCGACACCTACACGAAGTGGGCGCGCGAGACGTACGCGGCCGAGCGCGCGACGATCGAGCGGCTGGGGATGATCAAGACGAACTGAGACGTTGACCGGCGTGTTCGCCCGGGCATGCAGCCGGGGTGCGCAGCCCTCCGACTGAGCAACCGCGCACTGCCAATCGCCCCCCGAACAAGGGACAACGCCATCGAAAGCCCGCGTGCGCGCCGGCGGTTTTCGCGCTAGCGTTTGTTTCAGAATGAAACCACGCGCCGTCTGCTCAGGGCAGGCGGCGCAGCGGGGTGGGGGATGGGAGCCACGCGTGTGTGGGCGATGCTGGCGCCTGTGGCGCTGGGGCTGGCGTTCGGCTCGCCGGCCCCCGACGCGGGCGCCGCGCCACCGACGCGCGCGCGGCAGGCGCTGATCGCCGCCGACGGCGTGCGCGCCACGGTCGAGGCGCACATCCAGATCGACGTCGGCGGCCACGGCGCCGCGGTCAGGCGGCTGGCCGTGGACGTGGCGCGCGACTGGGTGGTCAGTGCCTCGGACGACAAGTCCGCCCGGGTCTGGCGGCTCGGGACAGGTGAAGCCGTGCACACGCTGCGCGTGCCCGTGGGTCCCGGCGAACAGGGCCGCCTGTACGGTGCGGCCATCCACCCGCAGCGGGCCGAGGTGGTGGTGGCCGGCACGGGCCTCGCGCCGCTGCCCGGCGATGCGACCGATGCCGTGGCGCACGTGTTCGCGCTCGACAGCGGCCGGTGGCGGACCTCGTTCAGGCTGTGCCGCTGCGAGGTCAAACGCCTGGCGTGGACACCCGACGGGCAATGGCTCGTGGCCGGCGCGGCCGGCGAAGAGCGCGGCGTGCACGCCTTCGACGCGCAGGGCCGCCCGGCCGGCCGCTTCACGACCGAAGGCGACGTGTACGGGCTCTCGGTGCGCCGCGCGCAGGCCCTGGCCACGGACATGGCGGGCCGCCTGCTGCTGTTCCGCATCGATGGGGCCGGCATCGGCACCCCGCGCACCCTGCCCAGCCCCGGCCCGCTGCCGGTGAGCGTGAGCCACTCGCCCGACGGCAGCCGCGCCGTCGTGGGACACATCTCGTCGCAGGGACCGGCCATCGTCGAGCTGTCCACGGGGCGCGTGGTGCGCGCCCTCGAGCCGCGCGCGAGCGACCTCGACGCCGGGCAGCTGATGACGGTGGCCTGGTCAGCGGACCCGCCGCGCGTCTGGGTGGGCGGCCGCAAGGCGCGCGGCCGCGACTATCTGCTGTGGGCCTTCGACCCGGCCACGGGCGAGCCCCTGGCCGAGGCCGCCGTGGCGACGGATTCGATCCTCGACCTCGTGCCGCTGCCCGCCGGGCGCGTGGCCTACGCCTCGTTCGACGGCAGCTGGGGCGTGCTCGACGGCCGGAACATCGCGCCGCGGGTGCGCAGCGCGCTGGCCGGCGCGCACGCCACGACGGCGCTGCTGACCGGCCCCGACGGCACGCTCGTCTCGTGGCAGCTGGCCAGCGGCGGGCGACTGCAGTTCGACCTGCGGCACCGGCGACTGGCCCGGGTCGCGAGCGGTGTCGGCCACGGTGCGCGCCTGCGGCAGGGCGGGCCGTTCAGCGCGCAAGTGCAGGTGGCCGACGCGCGGGGCTTCTTCACCGGCTTCTACCGGCTCGGCACGCGCGAGGTCCGGCTCGAGCCGGGCGAGACGGCACGCGCGGCGAGCTTCATTCCGGGCGGCTCCGCCGATGCCTTCGTGGGCACCTCGCGCGCGCTGCAGCGCGTCGACGCGTCGGGCCACGTGTTGTGGCGGCGAACGCCGGGCGCCGAGGTCAACGCGCTGGTCGTGGCCAGCGCCGGCGAGCGCGTCATCGCCGCGCTGAGTGACGGCACCGTGCGCTGGTGGCATGCCGCCAGCGGCGAAGAGATGCTGGCCGTGCTCGCCCTGCCCACGGGCCAGTGGCTCGCCTGGACACCCGAGGGCTACTTCGACGCCAGCGCCGGCGGCGATTCGCTGGCGGGCTGGCTGGTCCGCGCGCCGGGCAGCGCGCGCGTCGAGCACCACCTGCTGGCGCGCTTTCGCTCGGCGTTCCGCCGCCCCGATCTCGTCGACGCCGCGCTCGGCATCACGGGCACATCACGCGCCGCGCCGGCGCCGCAGGAGGCGCCCTTGCTGCTGCCGCCGCAGCTGGTGGCCCGCGCCGAGCGAAAGGCGAAGTCGGCCGGCGGCCCGGTGACGCTGCCATTTGCGCTGCGTGGCGCCGAAGCGGGCGCGGCGCGCGTCGGCGTGCGCCTCAATGGCCGGCCGTGGGAGTCGGCCCGCGTCGAGATGCCGACCCGCCTGGACGGCGAGGCGCCGGGTCACGCCGAGGTGGCGCTGCCGCCGGGGCGCCACCTGGTGCAGCTCATCGCGCGCGATGCGCATGGCACGTCGGCACCGCTGGACTTCGACGTGCAGGTCGAGGGCAGACGCGATCCGGGTGCGAAGCCGAGGCTGCTGGCGCTGGCCGTCGGCGTGAGCGAGTACGCCGAACGCAGCCTCAGCCTCGGGCTCGCCGCCAAGGACGCCGCGGACTTCCAGGCGACGCTGACGGCGCTCGGCGGCAAGCGCTACCGCGGCGTGCTCACGCGCCTGGTAGTCGACCGCGAGGCGACGCGCCCCGCCGTGCTGCGCGGCCTGGAGTGGCTCGCCACGGAGGCGACCAGCGACGACGTGGTCGTCGTCTTCCTCGCCGGCCACGGTGCCCACGACGACGAGGGCCGCTACCACTTCATCACGCACGAAGGCGAGATCGGGCGCCTGGCCGAGACGGCCGTGTCCGAAGCCGAGCTGCGGAGCTCGCTGGCGGCGATCCGCGGCCGCATCGTGCTGTTCGCCGACACCTGCCACGCCGGCAGCGTCACGGCCCCGCAGGCGGCAACACTCAGCCGCGACCATGCGCGGCTGGCCGACGAGCTGCGCGCGCCGGAGAACGGCGTCATCGTGCTCGCCTCGAGCGCGCGCAGCGAGGAGTCGCTCGAGATCCGTTCGCTCGGCAACGGCATCTTCACGAAGGCGGTGGTCGATGGCCTGCGTGGCGCCGCCGACCTGCTCAAGCGCGGCGAGGTCACGGTGAAGGGGCTCGACTACTACGTGGCCTCGCAGGTGGCCGCGATGACGAAGGCGGCGCAGAACCCGGTGAGCCTGATCCCGCCGGGCATGCCCGATTTCAGGCTCATCGAGCTGCCGTGAAGGTGCGGTCAGGGCCAGGGAGGAAGTTCATCATGGATGGATGGTCGAATGAACCTCGGCGCAACGGGCACGGCGAGCCTCGGCCCGCCGCATGCATCGGGCGCAGCGCGTGGCACGGGCGCCGCGCCGGCGAGCTGGCCGCCGTGGCCGTCGTGACCGCAGCGCTGGCCGCCTGCGGCGGCGGAGGAGGAGGCGGCGGTGCTTCCGAAGACGTGCCGCAAGGCGAGTTCGCCGGCACCGCTGCGGTCGGCCATCCGATCGCCAACGCCACGCTGGAGCTGCGCTGCACCAGCGGCACGCGCACCGTCACCACCGGCCCCGACGGCCGCTATCGCGTCGAGGTGGAGAAGGCACTCGTGCTGCCGTGCGTGATGCTCGTGCGCAATGGCACGGTGGCCGGCCAGCCCAACGCCGACAGCCTCGCCGGCGTGCTGCTGCGCCTGGGCGGCGTGGCCAACGTGACGCCGTGGACGCACCTGATCGCCGCGCGGCTGCTTGGTGGCGAGCCCAACAACGCCATGCAGGCGATGTCCACGAGCGAGCTCGTCCGCCTGCTGGCCGACGACAAGGTGGACGCCGCCCGCGCCTTCGTGCGCGAGCAGCTCGCCAAGGTGCTGGGCAGCTCGCCTTCGGCCGACATCGACCCCGTCGGCACGGCCTTCGAGGCCGTGCCCGGCAACGGCATGGACGACCTCGTCGGCGCCATCACCCGCGGCCTGGCCGATGGCGGCAAGAGCCTGAGCCTGGCGGCGCAGGAAGTCGCGCTCAACGGGCTGGAGATGTACTACGTGCCCAAGAGCTGCCGCGCCGGCGTGCTGAGCGGCTTCACCGGCCGCTTCGACGACGTGATGGTGCAGACGCCCTACCGTCCGCCGCCCAGCGGCGCGCTGGGCGGCACCGAGAGCTACGGCGGCACCGCCGAGGGCGACACCGGCGGCGGCGGCGAGGGCGCCGGCGTGGGCGGCTCGCTCGGGCAGTTCCTGCGCACGAAGGTGGAGGTGCGGCGCGCCGACGGCAGCCTGCTGGGCACGGCCACCACCGACAACGACAAGGGCATGGTGACGCTGGTGACGTGCGACTACGTCGGCCCGCTGCGCATCACGCTGCGCGGCGAGCGCGACGACGCCACCTACTACGACGAGGCGCGCAAGCTGAACGTCTCGTTCGCCGGGCGCAGCATGTGCGCGGTGCTGCCGGGCCGGACCAAGAACATCGGCGTGACGCCGCTGACCAACGCGGCCTGTGCCTATCTCGACGAGCTCGTCAAGGCCCGCACCCCGGCCGCAGGGCGTGCGGCGTGGGCCGACGAGAGGCTGATCGAACAGGCCAACGCCGCGGCGCTGAAGGCCTACAACGACCACGCCGGGCCGAACTTCCGGCTGGACGACATCACGCGGCTGCCGGTGGTGATCGGGCAGTCGCTGGACCAGCAGAGCGACGTGCTGGGCTTCGACCAGAACGGCATCTATGCCGCCGTGCTGGCCGGGCTCGTGCAGTCGGCGGCGCGCTACGACCCGGGTTCGGCGTCGCCGGCGCTGGCGTTCACCGAGCAGATCACGCGC
The DNA here is from genome assembly GCA_026125665.1 of Rubrivivax sp. Classification (GTDB taxonomy): domain Bacteria; phylum Pseudomonadota; class Gammaproteobacteria; order Burkholderiales; family Burkholderiaceae_C; genus Rubrivivax. The sequence goes on along the minus strand of JAHCKS010000004.1, from coordinate 102,182 downwards.
GACCTGGGCGACGGCACGCTCGATCACCGCGGTGCCGACGGGCAGTCGGCCTTCGGCGGCGGCACGCCTTCGTATCTGGTGGACCAGATGCCGATGCAGACATTCGCGGACACGAGCGGCAACGCGCTGCGGCTGGGCGACGCGGCACTGCGCGGCACGGGAAGCGCGGTGGTCAAGAGCGTGTTCGCGTGGCGCTACCACCAGGAGAACGTCTTCACGCCCGTCTTCTATCCGACCCGGTACTCCGCCACCGTGTCGCTCCGTGGCGACGGTGCGGTCGTGGTGAAGGTCGTGCGCTACGGATACGACGGCGTCTATGAGTATCCGGACCTCGTCACGCCCGTCGGTGTGCGCATCGTCGACTTCCGATTCATTCCGCCGACCGATGCCCTGCGCGTGACAACGACACCCGCAACGGTCGTCGCGTTCTCGGACAAGGGCGAGGTCTACACACTCACGGGCCTGGACTTCACCTGGGTGCGGGCCGCCGGTGTTCATGGCAGGCTTGTGGACGTGATCCCCGCGCCGCCCCATCAGGGCACCAGCGAGTACATCAAGCTGACGTCGGACGGGCGTGTCACGGGTGAGGAGGTGGAAACGCAGTTGCCCAGCGGCGTACGCTTCGAGGCCGTTGCCGAGATGGGCGGTTCCACCAGCTTCCTGCTCATCGACGCCGGACGCACTCTCGGCGCCTTCTTCGGCTGGTCGGATCGGTACGAGTTCATCGGCCGCCGCGGCATGTTCGCAACGATGCCGCCGTTCCGCGGGCTGCGAGCGAAGATGGTCGGCGGCAAAGGCAACATCCGGGCCGCCTACCAGTTCAGTGGCCCACCCACGGAGGAGGGCACGTTGCTGGTGCTGGACATGCGCAGCCAAGTCTGGATCGGTCCGGCCAGCGTGCAGGAGGCCAACGCCGGCACCGCACAGCGCGTGGCCGCGCTCGACGACACCTGCTACGTGCATGTCTGGTACGTGGTCGGCTGCAGTGGCGCATTGAATTCGCTGCACGACCCGGCGCGGCCGCCGTTCCGACTGGAGACGCCGTTGTTCCCCGGCCTGTCGCAGACGTGGCGGGTCTTCAGCGGCGGCCAGGAAACCGGTGAAGACGAGGTGATGCGCGTGGTGTCCTACGCCGGCTGCATCTACGAGATCCGCTACTCCGCGGCCGCCGGCTGGATGGTCACTCCGGACACGCCGAGCCGGCCGCGCAGCGAGTGCGTGAGCTTGCAGTGGAACGGCGACCCGGTGGTCTTCGTTCGCTGACGACGCCGAAGGCCGCCTGCGCATCGGCGCCCGAGGGGCGTGCCGCAGGCCACCGCCCGCGGCACGGCCGGGCGGGCGCCGCGCCGTGCCGTGGGTGGGAGGAAACCGGGAGAATCGGCGGCCAGGCACGAGGCGCCTTGCCCTGAGTGCCCGCATCCCGGAGTCCCCGTCCCCATGAGCACCACCGCCGCCACCACGCCCGCCTCCGTCGCACACACCTACCCCGACGTCCAGCTCCACATCGCCGGCCAGTGGCGCCCCGCCCAGGCCGGCGAGACGCTGCCGGTGAAGAACCCGGCCACCGACGCCACCATCGGCACGGTCGCCGTGGCGCGCAAGGCCGACCTCGACGAGGCGCTGGCCGCCGCGGCCCAGGGCTTCGAGGTCTGGCGCAAGACCCCGGCGGCGCAGCGCGCGAAGGTGATGCGCGAGGCCGCGCGCCTCGTCGCCGAGCGCGCCGAGGCGATCGCCCGCCTGATGACGCTGGAGCAGGGCAAGCCGCTCGCCGAGGCCAAGGCCGAGGTGCTCTTCGCCGTCGAGATCATCGAGTGGTTCGCCGAGGAAGGGCGGCGCGTCTACGGTCGCATCGCGCCGCCGCGCGGCGCCGGGCAGCTGATGCAGGTGTTCAAGGAACCGGTGGGCCCGGTGGCCGCGTTCACGCCGTGGAACTTCCCGATCAACCAGGTGGTGCGCAAGCTGTGCGCCGCGCTGGCCACTGGCTGCTCGTTCATCGTGAAGGCACCGGAGGAGACGCCGGCGTCGCCGGCCGAGCTGATCCGCGCCTTCGCCGACGCCGGCGTGCCCGCGGGCGTGGTCAACCTCGTCTACGGCCACCCGGCCGAGATGAGCGAGTACCTGATCCCGCACCCGGTGATCCGCAAGATCACCTTCACCGGCAGCACGCCGGTGGGCAAGCAGCTCGCCGCGCTGGCCGGCGCGCACATGAAACGCCTGACGATGGAGCTCGGCGGCCACGCGCCGGTGATCGTCGCCGAGGACTGCGACGTCGCGCGCGCCGCGAAGATCGCCGCCACGGCCAAGGTGCGCAACGCCGGCCAGGTGTGCATCTCGCCGACGCGTTTCCTGGTGGCCAACAGCGTGCGCCAGGCCTTCGTCGACGGCCTGGTGGCCAACACGCGTGCCGTGAAGGTCGGCTCCGGCCTCGAGAAGGACACCGGCATGGGGCCGCTCGCGAACCCGCGCCGCCTGGCGGCGATGGAGCGCCTGACCGCCGACGCCGTGCAGCGCGGCGCCACCGTGGCCACCGGCGGTGAACGCCTGGGTACGCTCGGCAACTTCTTCGCCCCCACCGTGCTGGTGGACGTCTCGCGCGACAGCCTCGTGTTCAACGAAGAGCCCTTCGGCCCGATGGCCGCGGTGTGGGGCTTCGACAAGATCGAGGAGGCCATCACCGAGGCGAACCGGCTGCCCTACGGCCTGGCGGCCTATGCCTTCACCGGTTCGCTGAAGACGGCGCAGCAGCTGGCCGAGAACCTGCAGACGGGCATGCTGTGGATCAACCAGCCCGCCGCGCCCTGGCCCGAGATGCCGTTCGGTGGCGTGAAGGACTCGGGCTACGGCAGCGAAGGCGGGCCCGAGGCGCTCGAGGCGTACCTGAACACCAAGGCCGTCTCGACGCTGTGCGTGTGAGGAGAACGAGGAGATCCCCGTGAACGCCCCCGTCCTGCAAAGCCACATCGCCGGCCGCTGGGTCGGCCAGCAGCCGGCGCAGGTGCTGCACTCGGCCGTCAACGGCCGCCCCGTCGCGCAGACGCACGCCGAGTCGCCCGACTTCGCCGAGGCGGCGCACTTCGCGCGCCGGCGCGGCGTGCCGGCGCTGCTGGCGCTGGACTTCCAGGAGCGCGCCGAGCGGCTGAAGGCACTCGCCAAGTACCTGGGTGAACGCAAGGAGCAGCTGTACGCCGTCTCGGCGCACACCGGCGCCACGCGCACCGACGGCTGGATCGACATCGAAGGCGGCACCGGCACGCTCTTCGCCTACTCCAGCGTCGGCAGCAACGAGCTGCCTTCGGGCAACGTCGTGCACGAGGGGCCGGCGCTGCCGCTGGGCAAGAAGGGCGCTGACGTGTCACGGTTTGCCGGCACGCACATCCTGGTGCCGCGGCGCGGCGTGGCGGTGCACATCAACGCCTTCAACTTCCCGGTCTGGGGCCTGCTGGAGAAGTTTGCGCCGACGTTCCTCGCCGGCATGCCGACGATCGCCAAGCCGGCCACGGCGACGAGCTACCTCACCGAGGCCTGCGTGCGGCTGATGCTCGAGTCGGGCCTGCTGCCCGAGGGCGCGCTGCAGCTCGTCATCGGCGGCACCGGCGACCTGCTCGACCGGCTCGAGGAAAGCGACGTCGTCACCTTCACCGGCAGCGCCGACACCGCGGCGCGCCTGCGCACCAACGTCAACCTCGTGCGCCGCTCGATCCCGTTCAACGCCGAGGCCGACTCGCTGAACTGCGCCATCCTCGCGCCCGACGTGGGCCCCGACGACGAGGAGTTCGACCTCTTCGTCAAGGAGGTGGCGCGCGAGATGACGGTGAAGGCGGGCCAGAAGTGCACGGCGATCCGCCGCGCCATCGTGCCGCGGCGCCAGCTCGACGCGGTGGCGGGCAAGCTCGCCGAGCGGCTGGCCAAGGTGGTGGTGGGCGACCCGGCGCTGGAGGCCGTGCGCATGGGCGCGCTGGCGTCGAAGGCGCAGCAGCGTGACGTGGCCGAGCGCGTGGCGGCGCTGGCCGCGGGCAACGAAATCGTCTTCGGCGAGGGCCACGGCTTCAAGCCGCAGGGCGAAGGGGTCGCCGAGGGCGCCTTCTTCGCGCCGACGCTGCTCTTGTGTGCGAAGCCGCTGGCCAACCAGGTCGTGCACGACGTCGAGGCCTTCGGCCCGGTGAGCACGCTGATGCCCTATGACGACCTCGACGAGGCGATCGCGCTGGCGGCGCGCGGCCGTGGCAGCCTCGTCGGCACGCTCGTGACGAAGGACCCGGCCAGGGCCGCGCACGTGGTGCCGCAGGTCGCGGCGCTGCATGGGCGCTTCCTCGTGCTCGACCGCGAAGCGGCGGCCGAGTCCACCGGCCACGGCTCGCCCTTGCCGCTGCTGAAGCACGGCGGCCCGGGCCGCGCCGGCGGCGGCGAGGAGCTCGGCGGCCTGCGCGCCGTGAAGCACTACCTGCAGCGCACGGCGGTGCAGGGCTCGCCGACGATGCTGGCCGCCGTCACCGGCGAGTTCGTGCGTGGCGCGAAGGTCATCGAGACCGAGGTGCACCCGTTCCGCCGCCACTTCGAGGACCTGCGCATCGGCGAGAGCCTGCTCACGCACCGGCGCACCGTCACCGAGGCCGACATCGTCGCCTTCGGCGGCATCAGCGGCGACTACTTCTACATGCACTTCGACGAGGTGGCGGCCGCGAAGTCGCCGTTCGGCAAGCGCATCGCGCACGGTTACTTCGTGCTCAGTGCCGCTGCCGGCCTCTTCGTCAGCCCCGCCGAGGGGCCGGTGCTCGCCAACTACGGCCTGGACACGCTGCGCTTCGTGAAGCCGCTGGGCATCGGCGACACGATCCGGGCGCGCCTCACGGCCAAGCGCAAGATCGACCGGCGCAAGAAGGGGCCCGACGGCGTCGGCCAGGGCGTCGTCGCGTGGGACGTCGAAGTGACGAACCAGGCCGGCGAGGTGGTCGCGAGCTACGACATCCTGACGCTGGTCGCCAAGCGGAGTTGATCGCCCAACCCAGAAGCGCCTGCGGCGCCTCCCCCCGTGGCCCCGCAGGGGCCACTTCGTGGACCCGGGGGCGCCGCCAGCGGCCCGGCAGAGCCGGATCCGCAGCGATCGCCTGGCCGCCTTGAGCACTCGCAAGGTCGTCCTCCTGCTCGGCAGCACGCAGACGCTGGCCTGGGCGTCGTCGTTCTACCTGCCGGCGGTGCTGGCCGCACCGATGGCGGCCGAGCTCGGGCTCGAACTGGCCACCGTCTTCCTCGCGTTCTCGCTCGCGCTGGTGCTGTCGGCGCTGGTGGGCCCCGCCTGCGGGCGCTTCATCGACCGCCAGGGCGGCCGGCACCTGCTGATGGCCACCAACGGGCTCTTCGCCGCGGGGCTCGCCGGCCTGGCATTGGCGCAGGGCCCGGGGTCGCTGTTCGCCGCCTGGGCGCTGCTCGGCGTGGCCATGGGTGCCGGCCTCTACGACGCCGCCTTCGCCAGCCTCGTGTGGCTGTACGGCCGCGGCTCGCGCGGGCCGATCACCGGCATCACGCTGCTGGCCGGCTTCGCAAGCACGGTCGGCTGGCCGCTGTCGGCGTGGATGAGCGAGCAGTGGGGCTGGCGCGGGGCGTGCGCCGGCTGGGCGGGGCTGCACCTGCTGCTCGGGCTGCCGCTGAACGCCTGGCTGCCGCGCGCCAAGCTCGATGCCGAGGTGCGGCTCGCCGAAGCGCCCACCGCAACCGGGACGGCGCAGGCGGAGCCGTCGCCTGCGTCTCCATCGCCCGAAGGCCCCGCGGCGCCGGCGCCGTCGGCCGCACCGCCCGCGCCAACGACCGCCTGGGTGCCGCTCGTGCTGCTCGCTGCCTTCTTCGCCACCACGCGCTTCGTCACCACCGGCATCGGCGCGCACCTGCCGGGGCTGCTGATGGCCGCCGGCGCCACGCTGGCGGCGGCGGTCGCCGCCGGCGCGCTGGTCGGGCCGGCGCAGGTGGCCGGCCGCGTGCTGGAGTTCGGGCTTCTCAAGCGCTACCACCCGCTGCTCTCCGCCCGCCTCGCCTCGCTCGGGCCGCCGCTGGGCATGGGCGCGCTGCTCGCCTTCGGGCTTCCGGCCGCCGCCCCGTTCGCGTTGCTGCACGGCGCCGGCAACGGCATCATCACCATCGCCAAGGGCACGTTGCCGCTGGCCATCTTCGGCGCGCAGGGCTACGGCGTGCGGCAGGGGTGGCTGTCGATGCCGGCGCTCACGCTGCAGGCCTTCGCGCCGTGGCTGTTCGGCTTGGCGCTGCAGTCGTCGCCGCAGGCGGCAATGGCGATGTCCTGCGCGGTCAGCCTGGTCGGCGTGGCCTCGCTGCTGCTGCTGCGGCTGCCCGGCGCACGGCCCGAGGCGCGTGCCGCCCGGTACCCTTCATGAACCACGGAACGCCGATGACGACCTCGCGCCGCATTTCCGCCGCCGCCCTCTACGCCGCCGCCCTCACCGCCGCCGCCGCAGTGGCCGCCGGCTGCGCGTCGCCGCAGCTTTATGCCGCCGGCCAGCAGTGGCAGCGCAACGAGTGCCGCAAGCTGCCGCCGGCCGAGCAGGACCGCTGCCTGAAGAGCACCGCGATGAGCTTCGAGGAGTACCAGCGCGAGGCGGCCGCCGCCCGTGTGCCGCGCTAGGTAGCCGGGCCGCGCCGCAGCGCAGGCGCGGCTCGCTAAGCGGCGCGGTCCCAGGCCGGGCCCTCGTCGGTGAGGATGGCGTCCAGCGGCACGTCGTGCGGCTCGCGCTCGAGCCACGGCACGAAGCCGTGCGAGTACGCGAGGCCCACCGTCACCGGCCGCGGCGACAGGTCGGCCAGCGTGCGGTCGTAGAAGCCGCCGCCGTAGCCCAGCCGCAGGCCCTTCGGCCCGTAGCCCACGCAGGGCACCAGCAGCAGCTGCGGGTGGAACTCCTCGGTGTCCTTGGGCTTGGGGATGCCGTAGGCGTCGTCCTCCATCGGGCAGCCCGGGTACCAGACGTGGAAGCGCAGGTGCCTGGTCTCGCGGTCGATGACCGGCAGGCCGATGCGGCGGCCGGCGTGCGCCTCGCTCCAGCGGTACAGCGCCGGCAGCGCGTCGAACTCGCCCTTGATCGGCCAGTAGGCGCCGATGGTCGACTCGCGCCGCGCCACCAGCCACACGCGCAGCACCTCCTGCAGCTGCATCGCGCGCTGGTGCCGGTCGAGCAGCGCCTGGCGCTCGGCCTGCAGTTGCCGCCGCAGCGCCTTGCGGTCGCGGGAGGGTTCGAGCGGCGGCAGATCGAGCGACATGGTTGCGCTATTGTCGGGCCCTTGGCCCCTCCGGGCCGCCGCCGGTCGCCCTCGGCGATCCCACCCGACGCCGCGCCCACCATGAGCCAGGCCTTCGTCGACCATTGCCTCGAACTGCTGGCGCCGCTCGGCGCAGTGCACGCGCGCCGCATGTTCGGCGGCCACGGGCTCTACGCCGACGGGCTCTTCGTCGCCCTCATCGCCTTCGAGCGCCTGTACGTCAAGGTCGACGAGCAGTCGGAAGCGCAGTTCACCGCCGCCGGCTGCGAGCCCTTCGTCTACGAAGGCAAGGGGCGGCCGACGCGCATGAGCTACTGGACCGTGCCCGCCGAGGCGATGGAGTCGCCGGCGCTGATGCACCCCTGGGCGCGGCTGGCGCTGCAGGCCGCCGTGCGGGCGGCGGTGAAGAAGGCTTCGGCCAGCGCGGGGCGCGCGCGCACGCCGGGTCCGACGACCCGGCGGTCGAGCGCACCCAAGGCCGGCGCGAAGACCGGCACGACGTCTCGCGCTGCAGGCCCCGCGGCCGACACCCCTAGCAAGCGACGCTCGGGGCAGGCGGCGCCGACTGGTGCAGGGCCACGCGCGCCGAAGGCCAGGCCTCGACGAGCCAGGCGCTGCCGGCCGGCAGTGCCAGGCGCTCGCCGGCGTCCAGCCAGTGGTCGGTGGCGAGGTCGTCGTCGCGTGTCGGCGTGAGCCAGACGCGGCCGCAGGCCACGTCGAGCCAGCGCGGCACCGGTGCCGCATCGATGCGGCGCACCTCACCGGGTGCCAGCGGCCACTCCCACGGCGCGGCCGCGGAGGCGCGCTGGGCGTGATGCGAATCGGGCATGAATTGCGGGCTCATCGGGCACCTCAATGGACGATGTGTCGGCAAGGATTCTTCGGCCGGCAACGGAACCCGTCCAATCAGTTCGCTGCGCCGCATTGATAATCGATGCGCATGAGTGCCACGACACGTGCCCGCACCGGCTCGGGCCTCGCCACGGCCGCGGCGCGCCGCCGGCCCAAGGTCCCGCGAGAGACCTCGCGCGCCGTGCCGCAGCGGCCGCTGGGCCTCGGGGCGCTGCGCGCCTTCGCGGCGGTGGCGCGGCACCTGAACTTCCGCGCCGCGGCCGAGGAGCTGCACCTCACGCAGCCGGCGGTGAGCCGGCAGATCAAGGGCCTGGAAGACGATCTCGGTGCGCCGCTGTTCGTGCGCGGCACGCGCAAGGTCGAGCTCACCGGCGCCGGCACCGCGCTGCTGCACGTGGTGGCGCCGTTCCTCGAACGGCTCGACGGCACCGTGCGCCAGCTGCGCAGCCGCGAGCGGCGCGCGCCGGTGGCGGTGACGACGTTCGCGTCGTTCGCGTCGTTGTGGCTGCTGCCGCGCCTGGCCAGCTTCCAGCAGGCGCATCCGGACATCGACATCCGCATCTCGGCCGCCGACGCGCTGGTCGAGCTCGACGACCCCGAGATCGACCTGGCGCTGCGCTATTGCCACCCCGACGACGCGCCGGCGGGCTCGTCGCAGCTCTTCGGCGAGGTGATGACCCCGGTGGCCAGCCCCGCGCTGCTGGCGCGCGAGCGTCTGAAGAGCCCGGCCGACCTCGTGCGGCACACCTTGCTCGAGGAAGACGACCACCGCCCGAGCGCCGCGTTCCTGAGCTGGCACCACTGGCTGCGCGAACGCGCGCCGCCGCGCCTGGCGCCGCGCGGCTGGATCTACCTCAACTTCACCTACCAGCAGATCCAGGCGGCGCTGGCCGGCCAGGGCGTGGCGCTGGCACGCATCGCGCTGGTGGGCGAGCTGCTCGAACGCGGAGACCTCGTCGAGCCGTTCGGGCCGGCCGGCCGCATCGTTTCGCCGTTCGCCTACTGGCTCGTGCGCTGGCCCGCGCGGCGCGAGCGCGCGGCGCTCGCGGCCTTCGAGCAGTGGCTGCTGCGCGAGGCCGAGGGCACGCAGGCCCAGCTCGGAAGCATCGGAGGAGCCGGCCGCATCGTCGAAAGAGGCCGCGGCGCGTCGTGAACAGGCATGACCCATTCGCGGGGCTCGAGCCCCGATGCCTGCAACTGCGCGCGGTTCGCGGCTAAATTCCGCGTCATGCCGCCACATGCCCCGCCTACAGTGGCCGACGTGAAGCGCCGTCTGGTGGCCCTGCTCGGCCTGCTGCTCGTCGCCGCCGCGGTGGCGATGCCGCCGCGCCCGGTGCGCGCGCAGAACGGCGCCGGCGGGCCGGTGGCCTCCGTCGCCTGGGACGACCTGGCCGTGCGCGCCGCCGAAGCGTTCCGCCTCAAGGACCGCGCCGCGCTGTTCACGCTGCGTCAGGTCGCCACGGCCCAGGACCATCCGCTCGCCTCGTGGATCGAGTACTGGGAGCTGCTGAACCGCCTGCCCGAGGCGCAGCAGGACGACTTCGTGGCCTTCGCCGAGCGCTGGCGCGGCACCTACGTCGAAGACCGCATGCGCAACGACTGGCTGCTCGAGCTGGGCCGCCGGCGCGACTGGGCGAACCTGCGCCTGGAGTACCCGCGCTTCCGCATGAACGACGACCGCGAGGTCACGTGTTACGCCCTGCTCGCGCAGCATGTCGACGGCGGACAGGACGTGCGCGCCGCGGCACGCCGCGCCTGGCTGGCGCAGCGCGAAAGCGACGACGGCTGCCACCTGCTCGGCGCCACGCTCGTCGAGCGGCGCGTCTTCGGCGCCGAGGAGGTGTGGCAGGCGCTGCGAGTGGCCACCGAGAACCACCGCCCCCGCCTGGCGCGCGAGCGCGCGGCGCTGCTCGACGCTGGCCTCGCCGCGCAGGTGGAGGCCATCTTCAAGGACCCGGCGCGCTGGCTGCGCGAGCGGCGGGCCGGCAGCGGCGACACCGGCCACCGGCTCACCGGCATGGCGCTGTGGCGCCTGGCGGCGAACGACCCCGACCAGGCCGTGTTGTGGCTCGAGCAGAACGCGGCAGCGAGGCTGCCGCCCGAGGAGGTGGCCCGCGCCTGGTCCGGCATCGCCAGGCAGGCCGCGTTCAGGCAGCATCCCAAGGCGGCCGAGCACGCCAGGCGCGCGCTCGCCGTGTGGGACCGGGCCGGCAGCCGCAGCCAATCGACGCGCTCGACGACCCCGACGACGAGCGCGCCGGCGACGCTCTTGCGCCCGGCCGGCACCACCGAAGCGGCCGCCACCGGCCCGGGCGCCGCGGCCGCTCGCCGGTGCCGGTGCCCCGGCGGCCCCCTCGACACCGCCGTCGCTCATCCACGGCGAACGCGCCACCGGCGGCGCCTGCGGCCGCAGCGGCCCGGCCTCGCTGCCGGGCGCACCGGCCCCTGCGCCCCTGCCCGCGGCCGCACCGACAGCCGAGCCAGTCATCGCCGCCCCCGTCCCGGCCGCAGCACCGGCGCCCTCCGCGCCGGTGGCCGCCGAGGCACCCTTCAGCGACGAGACCCTGGCATGGATGGCACGCGCCGCGCTGCGCCTGCCGGCCGGCGACAAGGCACGCTGGCCGCTCGTTCTTCGCACGATCGAGGAGATGAGCGCAGCCGAGCAGCGCGACCCGGCCTGGGTGTACTGGCGTGCACGCGCCATCCGCGCCGGCGCGTCCGGCGGCCCCGAGGGCGAAGGCGCGCGTGCGCTGGCCCGGCATGCGCTGGAATCGATCGCCGGCCCGCTCGGCTTCTATCAGCAGCTGGCGCTCGAGGAGCTCGGGCAACGCCTGCATCTGCCTGCCGCGCCGGTACCGCTGGTCGAGACCGAGCGCGAGCCGGTGCGCCAGCATGCCGGGCTGCGGCGCGCGCTGCGCCTGATGTCGCTCGGCCTGCGCGGCGAAGGCGTACGCGAATGGAACTACGCGCTGCGCGGCATGAACGACCGCGAGTTGCTCGCGGCCGCGGCGCTGGCCTGCGAACGCGAGGTCTGGGACCGCTGCATCCATACCAGCGAACGCACGCGCGACGTGGCCGACATCGGGCAGCGCTACCCGCTGCCCTTCCGCGAGGCGGTGCTGGCCCGCGCCGGCGAAAGCGGCGTCGACGCCGCCTACGTCTACGGCCTCATCCGGCAGGAGTCGCGCTTCATCCTCGACGCGCGCTCGAGCGCCGGCGCGATGGGGCTGATGCAGCTGATGCCGCGCACCGCGCGCTGGACGGCGCGCCGCGCCGGCCTCGCCGAGTGGCGGCCGGAGCTCGTCACCGAACGCGACACCAACCTGCTGCTCGGCACCACCTACCTCAAGCTCGTGCTCGACGAGTTCGAGGGCGCGCAGGCGATGGGCGCGGCGGCCTACAACGCCGGTCCGTCGCGGCCGCGGCGCTGGCGCGAGGGGGCCGTGGTCGAGCCGGCGGCGTGGATCGAGGGCATTCCCTTCAACGAGACCCGCGACTACGTGAAGAAGGTGCTGTCGAATGCGGTCGTCTACTCGGCACGGCTGCGGCAGCAGCACGGCAGCGGCACGCCGCCGGCGGTCTTCGGCCCGGTGAGCCTGAGGGCTCGCCTGGGTGAGCGGATCGGCCCGCGCGACCCCGCGGCCCCGGTGGAGAACCGCGAGCTGCCCTGATCGCGCCGTGGGCCGCGGAACACGCGCCGCGCGGCCTACACTTTCGCGCAAGATCCGGTATCCGCCCGGGGCCGCAGCCGTGGCCTGGCGGTCCCCGACCCATGAACAAGATCCTCGTTCTCGGTGGCAGCGGCTTCCTCGGCCGCTCGTTGTGCGAACAGCTCGTGCGCCGGCACCCCGGCGCCGAGATCGTCGTGCCGACGCGGCGCGTGGTGCATGCCGGGCACCTGCGCACGCTGCCACTCCTCACCATCGCCGAGGCCGACGTGCACGACGCGGCGACGCTCGCCGCGCTGGCGCGCGGCTGCGACGCGGTGGTCAACCTCGTGGCCATCCTGCACGGCAGCGCCGCCGAGTTCGACGCCGTGCACCACCAGCTGCCCGCGACGCTGACACGCGCCATGCACGGCGCCGGCGTGCGCCGCCTCGTGCACGTCAGCGCCCTCGGTGCGGCCAGCTACGCCCCTTCCAACTACCTGCGCAGCAAGGCCGCCGGCGAAGAGGTGCTGAAGGCCGGCGACCTGGCGCTGACGATCCTGCGGCCCTCGGTGATCTTCGGCCGCCACGATCGGCTGCTGAACCTCTTCGCGCAGCTGCAGGCGTTTGCGCCGGTGCTGCCGCTGGCCGCCAGCCACGTGCACTTCCAGCCGGTGTGGGTGGAGGACGTGGCCGCGGCCATCGTCAAGGTGCTGGACGACCCGGCGTGGATCGGCCGCACGATCGAGTGCGCGGGGCCGCAGGTGATGCCGCTCTCGGAGCTCGTGCGCCTGGCCGGGCGGCTGGCCGGGCACGAGCGGCGGCAGATCGCGCTGCCCGACTGGGCGGCGCGCGCGCAGGCCTTCGTGATGGAGATGCTGCCGGGCCCGCCGCTGATGTCACGCGACAACCTCGACTCGATGCGCGTGCCGAGCGTGGCGACGGGCCGGCTGCCCGGGCTCGCCGAGCTGGGCATCACGCCGTCCGCGGTGGCGGCGGTGGCCGCCACCTACCTTGCACCCGGCACGGGCGTGGCGCGGCTGGACGGCTGGCGCTCGATGCATCGTTAGCCGCGAGCGCGCGCCCCGCGCGTGCCGAAGCGTGCCGACGCGCGATGCCGCGGCGGCATCGCGTCGATGCAAGCTCGTGATCACGCGGTTGCGCCGCGGGCCGTAGCATGGCCGGCCCTCGAACAGACAAGGAAGTGCACATGCAACTCGTCATCGGCAACAAGAACTACTCGTCCTGGTCGATGCGGCCGTGGGTGACGATGCGCGGCCTGGACATCCCGTTCGAGGAGCGCAAGCTGAGCTTCAACCTCGGGCTCGGCGCCGGGTTCCGCGACGCGATGCTGAAGGTGAGCCCGGCCGCCCGCGTCCCCGTGCTGGTCGACGGCGAGCTCACCGTGTGGGACAGCCTGGCCATCGCCGAGTACCTGCACGAACGTTTCCCCGGCAAGGGCGTGTGGCCGGCGGCGCTCGCGGCGCGCACGCGCGCGCGCTCGCTGTGCGCCGAGATGCACGCCGGCTTCGGCGCGCTGCGCCAGCACTGCCCGATGAACATCGAAGCATCGCTGCCCGAAGTCGGCCCGCGCGTGCTGCGCGAGCAGCCGCAGGTGGCGCGCGACCTCGAACGCATCGACCAGATGTGGAGCGAGGCGCTCGCCGCCAGCGGCGGGCCGTTCCTCTTCGGCGCCTTCGGCGCGGTCGACGGCTACTTCGCGCCGGTGGCCACGCGCGTGCGCACGTACGGCCTGCCGCTGTCGCGGGCCGCGGCGGCCTACGCCGAGCGGCTGCTGGCGGCGCCGGGGCCCGCGGCCTGGATCGCCGACGCGCTGCAGGAGCACGAGTTCGTGGCCGAGGACGAGCCGTACCGGGCTTCGTCGAAGGCCTGACGCCCCTCGGCCGAGGAGCGGCCCGACGACATCGGTCCACCTCGCGGGCGCTTCGCGGCGCAGCGCGGACGACCGGCGGCCCGCTCCGCCATGCCCGGCGGCATGCGGCCTGGGCGCCGCCACGGGGGCCACCGTGGGGTCCGCGGCAAAGGTCGGCCTGCGCGGGCATGATGCCGGCCGTGCAACTCTTCGTCGTCGGCGGCGCCGTACGCGACCGGCTGCTGGGCCAGCCGGCGGGCGACCGCGACTGGGTCGCGGTCGGCGCCACGCCGGAGGAACTGCTCGCGCGGGGCTACCGGCCGGTGGGCAAGGACTTCCCGGTCTTCCTGCACCCGCACACCGGCGAAGAGGTGGCGTTGGCACGCACCGAGCGCAAGAGCGGCCGCGGCTACCACGGCTTCACGTTCCACGCCGCGCCCGACGTGACGCTGGAGCAGGACCTGGCGCGGCGCGACCTGACGATCAACGCCATGGCCGAGGCGCCCGACGGCACGCTGATCGACCCGTTCGGCGGGGAGCGCGACCTGCGCGCCGGCGTGCTCAGGCATGTCTCGCCGGCTTTCGCCGAAGACCCGGTGCGGCTGTTGCGCCTGGCGCGCTTCGCCGCGCGCTGGCCACGGTTCACCGTGGCGCCGGAGACCGAGGCGCTGCTCGTGCGGCTGGTCGAGGCCGGCGAGGTCGACGCGCTCGTCGCCGAGCGTGTGTGGCAGGAGCTGGCGCGTGGCCTGATGGCGACGCGACCGAGCCGCATGTTCGAGGTGCTGCGCCGCTGCGGCGCGCTGGCACGGCTGCTGCCCGAGCCACGCCTCGACGCGGCCGCCCTGGCGCAGTTGGACCGTGCCGCCGCGGCGGGCGCTGCGCCGCCGGTGCGATTCGCGCTGCTCGGCTGGCCCGACGGCGCCACGGCGGCCCGCGCCGCCGAACGCCTGCGCGCGCCAGCGGAAGTGCGCGAGCTGGCCGAGCTCTTCGCCCGCGAGCACGAGGCCATCGCCGCCTGGCCCGCCGCCTCGTCACCACCCGCATCACGGCCGCTGCGCGGTGCAGACGAAGCGCAGGCCCTGCTCGCCCTGTTCGAGCGCTGCGACGCGCTGCGCCGACCGCAACGCTTCGAGGCGCTGCTGGCGGCGTGCGAATTGGCCGCCGACGGCGCCGCAGCGCAGGCCCAGGCCGCGAAAGCCGCGAGGTTGCGCAGGCTGCTGCATGCCGTGCGGGCCACCGACACGGCCGAGGCGGCCGACGCGGCAGGCCGGGCGGGCGCGCACGGCCCGCAGGTCGGCGAGGCGGTGCGCCGGGCGCGCCTGCAGGCGTTGCGCTCCGCACTCGACGCGGCAGGCAGCCGCAGCGAGGCCTGAAGGCATGCGCCTCGCGACCGGTCCCGCCGGGTGCAGGCAGCTGCCATGAAGCTGGCCGAAGGCATCCGCCGCGTCGGCTTTCGCAAGTGGTACGAGCGCCAGCTGCTGCGCAGCCACGGCCACCTCGCGCTCACGTTCCTTTGCATGGTCGGCGTCTTCGGTGCACTGGAGTCGATGCGTGGCACCGGCTCCTGGGCCGAACGCGTCGAGGAGGGCCTGACGGCGCTGCTGTGCGCGCTGGCCGGCGTGTGGGCGCTCCGCCGCTACCTGCGCCTGCTGCACCATGCCGAGTTCGCGGCGCACCAGGCCGAGTGCGCCGAGTGCAAGGCCTACGGCCGGCTCGACCTCGTGCAGTCCGATGCCACCGGCGAACGGGTGACCGTGCGCTGCCGCGGCTGCGGCCACGGCTGGCGCATCGAGCTCTGAGGCACGCGCGTGGTGCGCGGCCGGGTGCGCCGCGCGCCGGCGCGGCTCAGCCGCCGCGCAGGCTGTCGAGCGGCGCCGGGCGGCCGGTGAGGTAACCCTGCAGCAGGTCGAAGCCGATCTGCCGGCACACCTCGGCCTCGGCGTCGGTCTCGACCCCTTCGGCCAGCGCCATCGAGCCCAGCCCCTTCACCATGCGCACGAGGTCGGCGACGAGCTTCTGCTTGGCCGTGCTCGCTTCGTGCAGGCCATGCACGAGGCCGAAGTCGAACTTGACGAAGTGCGCCGGCACCTCGGCCAGCTCGTTCAGCCGCGCCTGGCCGGCGCCGAAGTCGTCGTAGGCGAAGCGCACCTTGAGGTCGGCCAGGCGGGCGGCGAGCTCGCGCATGCGTTCCACCTCCATGACCGCCGTCTCGTGCACCTCGATCACGAGATCGACGTCCAACCCTTCGTGCGGCAGCTTCGACAGCGCCTCGAGGAACGCCGGGTCGAAGGTCTCCTGCGGGTGCGTGTTGACGAAGAGCGTCGTGCCCGGCGCCAGCTGCGCCACCGTGCGCACGCCGTGGTTGCGGAACGCGGTGGAGAGCTCGGCCTCGCGGCCCATGCGCGCGGCCAGCGCGAACAGGTGCACGGGTGACGCCGGCAGGTCGGGGTGCGAGCTGCGGCCCAGCAACTCGAGCGCGAAGCGCTCGCCGCCCTGCGCACGCACGATCGGCTGCACCGCGCCGCCGAGGCCGGTGCCGGCGAGCAGCTCGCGCAACTGCTTTTCGTGCGGCACGAAATGGCCCGACAGCACCGCGCCGGCCGGCGCGATCATCGTGCGGTCGCCGCCGGTCAGCGTGGTCGGCAGCGACGAGTCGCCGAGCACGCCGAGGCGGAACTCGGCGTTGCCGAAGTGGATGACGTCGTTCTCTTCGAGCACGCGCGCCGCGGCCAGGCGCACGCGGTTCACGTAGGTGCCGTTCGTGCTGCCCAGGTCGGTCAGGCGCAGCCGGCCGTCCTCGGTGGCGACGATCACCGCGTGCTGGCGCGACATGCCCGGCGCCTGCAGCGCCAGCTCGTTCGTCGCCTCGCGGCCGACGCGGAACGGCACCACGGCGACCTCGTGCACGGTGTGCGAGCCGTCGGCGGCCACGCCCTCGAGGAACCAGCGCCGCCCCGGCGGCGCCGGGGTGGGTGCCGCCGCCTCGCCGGCCGCCGCGCCTATCGCTTCGTTCGCACCCATGGGGAATGATCCGTTGCCTGCTGCAGCGCACGAACACGGGACAAACCCAGCGCACCGCTGCCAGCTTGCATCTTACGCGCCGAGCCTCGCCCGTGCCTCGCGGCGGCGCCCCCCGTTTCCGCGGGAGGCTCCCTAGATCAGCAACCCGATCACACCCGCCAGCACCGTCAGCACGATCGAGCTCGTCAGCGGCACGAACCACTCCCGGCCACCGGCGCGGAAGCGGAAGTCGCCGGGCAACCGGCCGAGGCCGATCTTGGCCATCCAGCCCTGCAGCACGTTGAACAGCAGGCAGGCGAGCAGGAAGACGAGCAGCCAGCGCATGGGGCGGTATGGTGCGACGAGGGCGGGAGGCCGATGCCGCAGCGGCGAAACGCCGACGCTACTACAGCGTGCGCGCGCGGTCGCCACGCGCGAAGCCGAGCGGGCCGTCCGACGGCCAGCGCACGCCGCGCGAGAAGGCGAGCACCTTGAACAGCTCGCCCATCTCGTGCTCGGTGAGGAGCTTCTGCGCCGCGGCCACCTCGCGCACGCCCCGGTCCTGCAACAGGTCCAGCAGGCCGCAGTTGACGAGGAAGTGCGCCTGCGTCGTGTAGCCGTCCACCTGCGCGCCCGCCTCCTGCGCGGCAAGCGCGATGGCGGTGAAGTTCACGTGCGCGGTCAGGTCCTTCGTGCCGGGCTCGGCCAGCACGTCGGTGTCGCTGCGGTGCGCACGGTGCGCCATCAGCGTGCCCTGGTGGCGCTGCGGGTGGTAGTACTCCGCTTCGGGGAAGCCGTAGTCGATGAAGAAGGCGGCACCCCGCACGAGCCGCGCGGCGAGCGTCGCGACGAAGGCCTCGGCCTGGGCGTGCACCTCGAGCACCGCGCCGGGCAGCGCCCGCTCGGCCAGCGGCGGGCGCAGGGCCGTGGGCCGGTCCCCGAAGGCGAGGCCGCCCACCGTGTGCGGCGCGGCGACGATGCCGCGCTCGAACCAGGTCGTGCCGTCCCAGCGCAGCAGCTTCACCGGCATCGCGTCGAGCACCTCGTTGCCGACGACAACGGCACGCATCTCGCCGGGCCACGCGTCGAGCCACTGCACGCGCGGCCCGAACCCCGCGAGCCGGTCCTGCTGCCGCGCGCGCAGCGCGCCCGGCAGCTCGACGATGGCGTAGCGCCGCGGCGGCGCGCCGAGCGCCGCGAGCGCGTCCAGCAGCTGCTCGGCGAGCGCACCACTGCCGGCGCCGAACTCGACGATCTCGTCGACTTCGCCGCAACGCATCGCCTCGGCCACCTGGCGGGCCAGCGCCGCGCCGAACAGCGGCGACAGCTCGGGCGCGGTGACGAAGTCGCTGCCCGCGCGGCCCGGGCCTGCGCCGGGCAACTGCCCGAAGACCTGCGCGCCGCGCGCGTAGAAGCCGAGCCCGGGTTCGTACAGCGCCATCGCCATGTAGCGGTCGAACGGCAGCCAGCCGCCCTCCCCGGCGATGCGCTCGAGCACACGCGCTTCGAGCAGCGCCGATAATTCCGCGGCCCGGGCGTCCGTCACGCCGGGCATTGTAGGAACCATGGCTGCGCCTCCCTCGGCACCCACCGCACCGCCCCACACGCCCGTCCGCCGCACCACCTGGGGCGCCGACGCGCCGGTGGTGCTCGTCACCGGCGGGGCGCAGCGCATCGGCCGCGCCATCTCGCTCGAGATGGCGGCGGCCGGCTGGCGGGTTGCCGTGCACTACCGGCAGTCGTCGGCGCAAGCAGCGGCCCTGCTGCCCGAGCTCGACCGCGCGCGGGCCTCGGGCGGCGGACAAGACCCCGGGGTCGACATCGGCACAGGCTGCCGCGCCTTCGCCGCCGACCTGGCCGACGAGATCCAGTGCCGCGCCCTCGTGCCGCAGGTGCGCCGCACGATGGGCCGCCTCGACGCGCTCGTCAACAACGCCTCGCTGTTCGAGCACGACAGCGCGGCCGACTTCAGCTACGCGAACATGGAGCGCCACTGGCGCACGAACACCGGCGCGCCGCTGCTGCTGGCGCAGGCGCTGCACGCCGGCGGCGGCCCGGGCGCGGTGGTGAACGTGCTCGACCAGAAGCTGTGGAACCCGAACCCGGACCACCTCTCGTACACCCTTTCCAAGGCGGCGCTGGAGGCGGCGACACGCATGCTGGCGATGGCCTTCGCGCCGCGCACGCGCGTGGCCGGTGTCGCGCCGGGCATCACGCTCACCTCCAGTGAGATGAGCCCCGCCGAGTTCGCCGCCGCGCACCGCATGACGCCGCTTCAGCGCGGTTCAACGGCCGAGGACATCGCGCGCGCCGTGCGCTTCCTGGTCGAGTCGCCGGCCATCACCGGCACGACGCTGCTCGTCGACGGCGGCCAGCACCTCGCGGGCCAGCCCCGGGATGTCGTCTTCCTCGCGCGGGCCGCGGCGGGCGCGCATTGATGCGCGACGACCGCGAGCGCGGGCGCACTCCCACGAGAGCCTGACGATGACCGCCCCCGCCACCGATCTCGTCGTGCGCCCGCTGACGCTGGCACGCTGGCCCGACCTGGAGGCCATCTTCAACGCCAGGGGGTGTTCGATCGCGCGCGGCTGCTGGTGCATGTTCTACCGCCTCGGCGGCAAGCTCACGCTGCCGCCCGGCCAGACGCGCGCGCAGCACCACCGGGCGTCGCTTCGCGCGCTGGCCGAGGCGGGCAAGCCGCCGCCGGGCCTCATCGCCTATCGCGGCAAGGAGCCGGTGGGCTGGGTGTCGCTCGGGCCGCGCGAGCAGTTCGCGCGGCTGGCGAAGTCGCCGGTGATGAAGCCGGTGGACGAGCAGCCGGTGTGGTCCATCGTCTGCTTCGTCGTGCCACCGGCGCACCGCCACCAGGGCGTGGCGCACGCGCTGCTGCAAGGCGCCATCGCCTTCGCCGCCAGGCGCCGCGCGCGGCTGCTCGAGGCCTATCCGGTGGACAAGGCGGCCCGCGGCCACGACGACTGGATGTGGTTCGGCGCCAAGTCGATGTACGACCGCGCCGGCTTCACCGAAGTGGCACGGCGCAAGCCGCAGCGCCCGGTGGTGCGCCTGGCCGTGGCCCGGGCCGGTACGCCGGCGCACGAGACGTCTGCAACATGAACGACACGACCGACCGCCGCCCCGACCCGGCCTTCCCGGCTGCGGGCCCCGGCCACGACCCGCGCAGGGCGGCCTTCGAGGCCAACAAACTGCGCAAGCGGCTGCACCGGCAGGTCGGCCAGGCGATCGCCGACTTCGCGATGATCGGCGAGGGCGACAAGGTCATGGTCTGCCTGTCGGGCGGCAAGGACAGCTACGCGCTGCTCGACATCCTCATCGACCTGCGCCAGCGTGCACCGGTGCACTTCGACCTCGTCGCCGTCAATCTCGACCAGAAGCAGCCCGGTTTCCCCGCCGACGTGCTGCCCGGGTACCTGAGCAGCCGCGGCGTGCCCTTCCACATCGAGGCGCAGGACACCTACTCGATCGTCAAGAAGCACATCCCCGAAGGGCAGACGATGTGCAGCCTGTGCTCGCGCCTGCGCCGCGGCATCCTCTACCGCGTGGCGAGCGAACTGGGCGCCACGCGCATCGCACTCGGCCACCATCGCGACGACATGGTCGTGACGCTGCTGATGAACATGTTCTTCGGCGGGCGCATGAAGGGCATGCCGCCCAAGCTCGTCAGCGACGACGGGCGGCATGTCGTCATCCGCCCGCTCGCCTACGTGGCCGAGACCGACCTCGAGCGCTGGGCCGAGGTCCGCCGTTTCCCCATCATCCCGTGCACGCTGTGCGGCAGCCAGGAGAACCTGCAGCGCGTGCAAGTGAAGAGGATGCTTCGCGAGTGGGAACGCCAGTACCCGGGCCGCAGCGACAACATGCTGCGCGCGATGGCGCACCTCGTGCCATCGCACCTGATGGACCGGAACCTGCACCCGTTCGCGACGCTCCAAGCCAGCGGCGTGCCCGACGCCGACGGTGACATCGCCTTCGACGACGAGCCCTGCGTGGCGCCGGGCGCCGCCGCTTCCCGCATGTCCCGCCCCGTGCAGCCGCTCGTGCTGCACCGGCCCGTCCCCCAGGAAGAAGGTGCTTCATGAACGCCCGGAACCTGCCGAGCCCGACCCTGGCCTCGGCCACCACGACGACCCTCGCGGCGCTGGCGCTGGCCGGCTGCGCCAGCCTGAGCTCCGTCACGAGCGAGGTCTCGAGCTTCGGCGAGTGGCCGGCCGGCCGCGCGCCCGGCACCTACGCCTTCGAACGGCTGCCTTCGCAGCAGCAACGCGCCGCCGAGGCCGACGCTCTCGAGGCGGCGGCCCGGCCGGCGCTGGAGAAGGCCGGCTTCAAGCCCGCCGCCGAAGGCGCGCCGCCCGACGTGACCGTGCAGGTCGGCGCGCGCACGACGCGCACCGACTACGGCCCCTGGCACGACCCGCTGTGGTGGAACGGCGGCTTCGGCTACTGGCGGCGCGGGCCGTGGATCGGCCCGTCGTGGTCGATGTCGGTGTACGCGAGCCCGCCGCGCTACGACCGCGAGGTGGCCCTGCTGATCCGCGACCGCGCAAGCGGCAAGCCGCTGTTCGAGGCGCGCGCCACGAACGAAGCCGGCACGAGCCCGAGCGCCGCGGTGACGCGTGCGATGTTCGAAGCGGCGATGCTCGACTTCCCGAAGACCGGCCTCAACCCGCGCCGCATCAACGTGCCGCTCGCTTCCTGAGCAGGTGCCCGCGCCCGCGCGCGGTCAGTTCGTCGCCGGGTCGACGGCCGCCGGAGCGGCTGCACCGCTGGCCACGGCGCGCAGGTCCTCCTCCCAAGCCAGCAGCTGCCGGCGTGCGCGCTGCCTTTGCGCGGGCGTGGTGGCGTTGTGGAGGCGCGCAACGAAGGCGCAGTTGTATTCCAGCAGCCGCTGCTGGTAGGCGCGATAGGCCGGATCGGGCGAACGCTGGCTGCGCTCGGCCAGCGCGCGCAGCGCCGCGACGCGCTGCGCACGATCGGCGCGCTCGGCGAGCAGGCGACGCAGCGTCTGCAGCGTGTCGCGCTGGCGGCGCTGGCGCTCGGCCATCCACGCGGCCGGGTCGAACGGCGAGGCGGCCACGCCGTCGGCGATCACCTTGCGCTGCGGTGCGTCGAGGCGACCGTAGAGCTGCTCGGCGCGCGCCAGCGTGCGCTTCACCGAGGCCTCGTGCCGCTCGGCCGCGTCGGGCTGAAGGAACTCGCTGCGGATCTCGTCGACGGCCTTCGCGTAGCGTTGCTCGAGGTGCTGCAGCTGTGCGTCGCCGAGGCCCGGCAGCAGCTCGGCGGCCTGGTCGAGCGCGCGTGTCACGGCCGGACCGAGCGTCTCGCCGATGCGGTCGTTCCAGCGGCAGGCCTCGGCCGGGCTCAGCGGCTCGCCGGCCTGCGCCTGCGCGCGTGACAGCAGCGCCGCGTAGGCCGGCAGCTGCGTCTGCCGGTGCCACTCGAACCAGCGGTCGATCGCCGCCTTCACCTGCGGCGCCTGCTCGCGCGAGAAGTCGAAGTACCCGTCGACCCACCACCAGGCGAGCTGCGGCCCCGTGTTGTAGGCCACGCGCAATGCGCTGCAACCGGAGAGCACGAGCGCCAGCAGCGCGGCGAGCGTGCCGATAATGGCCGACCGTCCGAAGCCGCGGCCGCTGCCGCCGCGACGCATCCAGCACGCACGCATGGCACTCAACGTCGTCATCATGGCCGCGGGCAAGGGCACCCGCATGAAGTCCGCGCTCCCGAAGGTCCTGCACCGCATCGGCGGCACGAGCCTATTGGATCACGTCGTGCGCACCGCTGCCGCGCTCGGGGCGGCGCGCACCGTGGTCGTGACGGGGCACGGGGCCGAGCAGGTCGAGGCGTCGCTCGCCGCCTCGCCGGCCGGCGGCGCGGCGCGCTGCGTGCGGCAGGAACCGCAGCTCGGCACGGGCCACGCGATGCAGCAGGCGCTGCCGGCGCTCGACGACGCGAACGCGACGACGCTCGTGCTCTACGGCGACGTGCCGCTCATCTCCGCGGCCACCGTGCGGCGGCTCGTCGGGACCTCGGCCGGCCGCGCGCTGGCCCTGCTCACGGTCGAGCTCGACGACCCGAACGGCTACGGCCGCATCGTGCGCGAGGGCGCGCACGTGCGCGCCATCGTCGAGCACAAGGACGCCACGGCGGCGCAGCGTGCCATCCGCGAGACCTACACCGGCATCATGGCCGCGCCGACGGCGCTGCTGAAGCGCTGGGTGATGGCGCTGTCGAACGACAACGCGCAGCGCGAGTACTACCTCACCGACGTCGTCGCGATGGCGGTGGCCGAAGGCGTGCCGGTGCTCGCCGAACACGCCGCCAGCGCCACCGAGGTGGCCGGCGTGAACAGCCCGCGCCAGCTGGCCGAGCTCGAGCGCGCGTTCCAGCGCGCGCAGGCCGAGGCGCTGATGGACGCCGGCGTGCGCCTCGCGGACCCGGCCCGTTTCGACGTG
Organism: Rubrivivax sp.; assembly: GCA_026125665.1. GTDB lineage: Bacteria > Pseudomonadota > Gammaproteobacteria > Burkholderiales > Burkholderiaceae_C > Rubrivivax. The sequence continues at coordinate 79,083 of JAHCKS010000004.1, read as the reverse complement.
CGCGGCGCGCTGAGCTGCGGCGAGGATGTCGAGATCGACGTCGGCTGCATCTTCGAAGGCACCGTGCACCTGGCCGACGGCGCGCGCATCGGCGCGCACTGCGTCATCCGCGACTCGCGCATCGGCGAGGGCGTGCTGGTGCAGGCGTTCACGCACATGAACCAGGCCGTGATCGGGCCGCGTGCCGAGATCGGGCCGTTCGCGCGCCTGCGGCCCGGCGCCGACCTCGGCCCCGAGGTGCACATCGGCAACTTCGTCGAGGTGAAGAACTCGACGCTGGCCGCCGGCGCCAAGGCCAACCACCTGGCCTACCTCGGCGACACGACGGTGGGCGCACGCGTCAACTACGGCGCCGGCAGCATCACTGCCAACTACGACGGCGCGAACAAGCACCGCACCGTCATCGGCGCGGACGCACACATCGGCAGCAACTGCGTGCTCGTGGCGCCGGTGACGATCGGCGAAGGCGCCACCATCGGCGGCGGCTCGACGATCAACAAGGACGCGCCGCCCGGGCAGCTGACGATCGCGCGGGCGAGGCAGGTGTCGTACGCGGGCTGGGAACGGCCGAAGAAGGCGCCGAAGAAGAGCGGCTGAGCAGACGCGCGCGTGAGCGGCCGAGCAGGCCGCGCCAGCTCCTGAGGACGGCTGAGCCGGTCCGCCTGCGATCGATGATCCGGCCGGCCCTTGCGGCCTTTCAGCGGGGCGGGCTACCGGCATGCCGGCGCAGCCAGTCCACGAGCTCCGGCTCGGGCATCGGCCGCGCGACGAGGAACCCCTGCATCGCGTCGCAGCCCATCGCCTGCACCGCGTCGCGCTGGGCCGGCGTCTCCACGCCCTCGGCCACCACCTGCAGTTCGAGGCCGTGGCCCATCTGCACGATGGCGCGGGCGATGGCCACCGAGCCGGCATCGTGCGGCAGGCCGGCGACGAAGCCGCGGTCGACTTTCAGGCGGTCCAGCGGCAGCGACTTCACCCGCGCCAGCGGCGTGGTGCCGGTGCCGAAGTCGTCGACGGTGATCCTGACGCCCATCCCGCGCAGCCGCGCGAGGGCGTCGTGCACGTCGGCCGGCTCGGCCGCCAGCGCGCGCTCGGGCACCTCGAGCTCGAGCATCGAGCCTTCGGCACCGGCGGCCCGCAGCGTTTCGGCCACCATGTCCACGAAGCCGGCCGTCTGGAACTGCACCGCGGACAGGTTCACCGCCACCGGCAGCGCCCGTTCGTGCTCGCCGCCGCAGCCCAGCCCGGCCGCGCGCCAGCGCACCGCTGCCGCGATCGCCTGCTGCAGCACCCAGGTGCCGATCGGCAGGATGAGCCGCCGCGTCTCGGCCAGCGGGACGAACTCGTCGGGCTGCACCAACCCGCGCTGCGGATGCGCCCAGCGCACCAGCGCCTCCACGCCGAGCACCGTGGCGCCGCCTCGGCCCGCGCGGGCGAGCGCCACCTGCGGCTGGAAGTGCAGGACGAACTCGTCCTGGCGCACCGCCAGCGCCAGCCGGCTCTCCAGCGCCAGGCCGGCCAGCGTCGCCTCGGCCATGCCGGGCTCGAAGAAGCGCATGCGCGCCCGCCCACCGGACTTGGCGCGGTACATCGCCTGGTCGGCGTGCTGGATGAGCTCGGACGACGTGGCACCGTCCTGCGGGAACAGGGCCACGCCGATCGACGGCGTCACCGAGATGGTCACGCCGGAAGCCGGCATCGGCTCGGCCACCGCGGCGAGCAGGCGCGCGGCCACCTCGGCCACCACCGACGAGCCGGCACGCGGCGCCAGCAGCACGAGGAACTCGTCGCCGCCGAAGCGTGCCACCATGTCGCCCATGCGCAGCGCCTCGGTGATGCGGGCGGCCACCGTCCTCAGCAGCGCGTCGCCGACGGCATGGCCGAGCGAGTCGTTGATGCGCTTGAAGTGGTCGAGGTCGATGAACATCAACGCCAGCGACTCGCCGCTGGCCCTGGCCTCGGCCATGCGCCGCTCGAGCCGCTCGACGAAGGCCGCGCGGTTCGGCAGCCCGGTGAGCGCGTCGTGGTGCGCGAGGTGCTGGATGCGCTGCTCGGCGGCCAGCCGGTCGCGGATGTCGCGCACGATGGTCAGCCGCTGCGTCTGGCCCTGGTGCTGCATCGTGCGCACGATGAACTCCACCGGGATGCGCGTGCCGTCCTTGTGCAGCGCCACGCTGTCGTAGCGTGTCTCGGGTGCGGCGGCGATGACGTCGGCCACCTTCTGCTGCGCCTCGGGGGCGATGAACTCCAGCGTCAGCCGGCCCAGCATCTCCGGCATCGTGTAGCCCAGCAGGTTCAGCAGCGGCGGGTTGACGTCGGTGATGTAGCCGCCCTTGTGGAAGACGATGCCTTCCTCGCTGGCGTGCATGAACTTGGCCAGCCGCTCCTCGCTCTCGCGCAGCGCCGCCTCGGCGCGGCGGTGGTGCGTGATGTCGGAGATCAGCACGAAGGCGCCGACGCTCTCGCCATCGGGCTGCACGTGCGGCAGCAGCCGCACCTCGACGATGCGCGTGATGCCGTCGGCTCCCCTGACCTCGCGTTCGTAGGCGGCGGCGGTGCGCTGCTCGATGACGCGGTGGCGGTAGGGCTCGATGTTCGCCGCGGCCTCCGGGCCGATGATCTCCTCGAGCGTGCGGCCGATGATGTTCTGCTCGTCGAAGCCGAACATCTCGGCGTAGCGGCGGTTGGCCATGCGGCACGTGCGGCCCTCGGCTTCGTAGTAGGCGATGGCCACCGGCACCGTGTTGGCCAGCAGGCGCAGGTGCTCGAGCTCGGCGCGCAGGCGCGCCAGCTCGTCGTGCCGCTCGGCTTCGGCGCGCTCGTTCACCGGGCACCCTTCGGCGCACGCGCTGCGGTGCGGGAGTGCCGATGGTGGCGCACGTCCATGGCCGTCAGGCCTTCGATTGCGCCAGCACGTCGGCGGCCAGGCACAGGTCCTCCCACGCCCGCGCCTTGTCGGGCAGGTTGCGCAGCAGGTAGGCCGGGTGGTAGGTGACGACGAGCGGCACGCCCTGGTAGCGGTGCACGCGGCCGCGCAGGCGGCCGACCGGCTCGCTCGTGCGCAGCAGCGCCTGCACGGCGAAGCGGCCCATCGCCAGGATGATGCGCGGTTGCACGAGCTCGATCTGGCGCACGAGGAAGGGCTCGCAGCGCTGCATCTCGTCGGGCTGCGGGTTGCGGTTGCCGGGCGGCCGGCACTTCAGGGTGTTGGCGATGAACACGCGCTCGGCCGGGTCGCCGTCGGCGGCGCGGCTGAGACCAAGGGCGTGCAGCATCGCGTCGAGCAGCTGGCCGGCGGCGCCGACGAAAGGCTCGCCCTGCTCGTCCTCCTGGGCACCGGGGGCCTCGCCCACCACCATCCAGTGCGCCTGCGGGTGGCCGACGCCGAACACCGTCTGCTTGCGGCTCTCGCACAGGCGGCAGGCACGACAGTCGGCGACGGCAGTGCGCAGCGCCTGCCAGTCGAAGCCGGCGACCGCGCCGGCGTCCACCGGTGGTGGCGCGACGCCCAGGGGTTCACGCGCCACGGCCGGCCCGTGCGTCGGCTGCTGTCGCACCCGCACCTCTTGCGACGCCGGGCCGGATCGTCGACCTTCCTGCGGCGCGTCGAGAAGGGCGACCTCGTCCGATGCCGTGTCGCGCCCGGCCGCCGCATGCGCGGGCGCGGATGCAGGCGCGGCCGATCGCGCGGGCTGCCACACACGCAGCTTGAGCGCCCCGAGCATGGCGCGCTGGCGTTCAGTCCAGGGCACGACCCTCTCCGGCGGGCCGGCGCTGCGCCAGCGGTGCGTCGGCGACCACGGGCGGCGCGAGGTCGCAGCGCATGAGCACCGCGTCCTCGCGCCCGCGTCGCGCCGGGTAGTAGCCGCGGCGAAGCCCCACTTCGGCGAAGCCCCGGCGCGCGTAGAGGGCCCGCGCCAGCGCGTTGCCCGCGCGAACCTCCAGCCAGACGGTCGCCAGGCGGCGGGCGCGTGCATGGCCCAGCACCGCGGCGAGCAGCGCTGAGCCATGGCCTTGGCGCTGGTGCTGCGGCGCCACGGTCAGGTTCAGCAGGTGCAGTTCCTCCACGCCCTCCATGGCGACAAAGTAGCCGATCGGCGCCGCGTCGTCCTCCAGCACCTCGGCGATGTGGCCGGCGGCCAGCGAGTCCACGAAGTTGCCGTGGCTCCAGGGATGGCTGTACGCCTGCGCCTCGATGGCCATGATGGCGGCGAGGTCGGCCACGGTCATCGGGCGCCGCGCGGGCAGCGGCTGGGCCGGCACGGCGCTCATGCCGTTGTTCCCGCTGCGCGCGCCGCGACCCGTTCGGCCGTCGTCAGGGCGACCTTGTCTCGCAGATAGAGCGGCAGCGCATCGGCCGCATCCATGGCCACGCCCTTCGCCCACGCGCGGCGGGCCAGCCGCATCAGCGCAGCGGCACGGTCGGTCTCGTGCGGCACCGTGCCCGCGCCCGCCGGCCGGTGCAGCCTCGGGCCGAACGCGGCCAGCGCCGAGCCCGCCACGCATCGCAGCGCCGCAGCCTCGCTCTCGAGCCGGGCGTTCCACGCCGCCAACGTGAAGAGGGCCGGCGGCAACAGGGCGTGCCAGGCGACGCCGGCGCGTTCGTAGATCGCGCCGTAGATCTCGTCCATGCGTGCGTCCATCGCCACGGCGACGCGCGCCGGCGGTCCTTCCGGCGAGGCCGGGCCGAGGGCATCTTCGGCCACGACGAGCAGGCTGTCGATCGGCAGCAGGGGTCGGCCAAGGCCGAAGCCGAGTCCCTGCGCCACGGCGCAGCTGGTGCGCAGGCCGGTGAAGGCGCCCGGGCCGCGGCCGAACGAGATGGCGGCGAGGTCGCGCAGCGCGAGCCGCGCTTCGGTGAGCGCGTGCACGATCTGCGGCACGAGCTGCGCCGATGCCGCGGCGCCACCCGGCACGTTCAGCATGCAGCTGCGGTGCGGGCCGGCGGCCGCCACGGCCATCACGTCGGTGCTGGTGTCGAAGGCGAGCAGCGGCGCGTCGTCCACGCGCGGGCCGTCGGCATTCGGCGCGATGCCTGCAGTCGAAGCCACGCCGCCGCCCTGACGCCCTCAACGCGCCGTCCGCGGCCGCGGCCAGCCGGCGTCGATGGCGCCGCTGCCCACGAGCAGGCCGAGCGTCACGCACGCGAGCCCCAGCAGCGCCGAGGCGGCAAGCGGCTCGCCGAGAACGGGCACGGCCGCCAGCGCCGCCAGCGGCGGGACGATGGCCGTGAACATCGTCGTGCGCACCGGACCGTAGTGCGACACCACCTGCGTGAAGGCGAAGCCGGCCACCAGCATCGCCAGGCCACCCTGGTAGACCGCCTGGAAGGCGATCTCGCGCCAGGGCGCCGCGGCGAGCTGGCTCGGCACCAGCCCCGCGGCCACCGCCAGCCCATAGCCCGGCACGAACAGCACCAGGCTGACCAGCGCCACCGCGGCGGTTGCCGGCAGGGCGCCGATGCGCCAGCGCCGGCACAGCACGCCGTACAGGGCCCAGGTGATGCTGGCGGCAACGAAGAGCAGGTCGCCGCGCCAGGTGCTGCCGCCCCCCTGTGGGTGGGTGAACGTGTCGAGGATGCTCGCGCCGGCCACGGCGGCGCCGCCGGCGAGGATGAGCGCGACACCCGCGAGACGCGCCAGCGTCAGTCGTTCGCCCAGCAGCACCAGCGCGCCCAGCGCGCTCCACAACGGCAGGCTGCCGGGCAGGAGCACCGCCGCGTGCGACACCGGTGCGAGAAAGAAGCCGCTGTAGGCGAGCAGGCTGTAGCCGACACCGCCGCTCAGGCCGAGCGCGGCGGCGCGCCGCAGGGCGATGCGCCAGGGCGCCTGGCTGGCGGCACCGGCGACGGCATCGGCCACACGCAGCGGCTCGCGCGCCGGCAGGCTCGCCAGGCCGGCGATCAGGCGGTGACGCAAGTGCCAGGCAAGCGGCAGCACGACCAGCCCGGAGAAGGCGAAGCGCAGCCACGCGATGTCGAAGGGCGACAGCGTGGCACGCGCGCTGCCGCGCGCCACGAGGATGAAGCTGACCCAGATGCACAGCACGGCCACGGCGCTGGCGCGCGCCAGCGCGGCCGCCGACGCGGGGGCGGCCGTTGCGGCCGGAGCAGGCGCTGCAGTGGGCCTGGACGAGACCGCAGGCATGCGTCAGTTTAGCCGTGCGATCATCTTGGCCCGCCCCTGCCGCACCATGATCCCGACCCTGCCCGGCCTGCCCGAGACCCTGGGCTATCTCGCTGCCCTGCTCACCACGTCGGCCTTCGTGCCGCAGGCGGTGCTGACGCTGCGCACGCGCGACGTCAGCGGCATCTCGCTCACGATGTACGGTGCCTTCACGCTGGGCGTGGCGCTGTGGCTGCTGTACGGCATCGTCATCGGGCAATGGCCGGTCATCCTCGCCAACGCGGTGACGCTGGCGCTGGCGACGACGATCCTGGTGACGAAGGTGCAGGTGGACCGCTCGCAAAGTGCGCGCGAACGGACCCCATCGCGCGGCACCGGGCGCTGAACCGGGCTGCCGTCAGAAGGGGTTGCGCTGCGCCCGCGTGACGGCGAGCACCGCGATCTCCGCATGCCCGCGCGCCGACAGCAGCAGCGGCCCCGCCCACAGGTAGGTGTTCGGCGTGGCACCGTCGACGAGCGTGTTGTTGGTGCACGCCGGCGGCGGCGTGGCGCAGGCCACGTCGGTGGTGTTGGCGAGGATGAACGCGCCGGGCTGGCGGTTCATCAGCAGGATGCGCTGGTCGGTCTGCACCAGCGCCACGAAGCGCCCGTCGATGAGCATCGTGATGCCGAGCTGCTCGTTGAACGCCGTCGAAAGGCGCGACAGCAGCCCGCCGCGGTCGCTGCCCGGGTTGGCGGTGTTCTCGCTCACCGCGTACGGCGTGTAGCCGAGGTCGGGGATGTTGGAGACGACGACCTTGGCGCCGAGCGCGATGAGGCGGTTGACGATCTCGCCGGCGCGGCGGCCGCGCGCGCCGGCCTCGGCGATGAGCGCCGCCTCGTTGCTGCCGTCGTAGAGACCGTAGATCTCGACGATGTCGTTGACGCCGACCATCAGCGTCGCCAGGTCCTTGTCGCGGAAGCCGCCGGCGGCCACTTCGGCGTCGATCTGCGCCGCGACTTCCGCGACCCGCGCGCCCGGCGCGGCGCGGTTGAGGGCCCTGACCTCGGCGTTGTTCGGGTTGCACTCGGCGAACACGTACCCGTAGGCCGCGGCCAGCGACTGAACCCAGTTCGGCTGCAGCGCGCAGTCCAGCGTGTCGTCGCTCGTGTCGTCGGTGCCCTTGGTGTCGACGCCGTTGATGCCGTAGTTGCGCCCGGCGGGCGCGTCGGTGGTCAACACGCTCGCCTCGTCGCCGAAGGCGATGACGCGGCCCGGCACGAAGGGGTCGTACTGCGACGTGCCGCCGCCGCAGGCGGCAACGGCCATCGCCGCGGCGGCCAGCGCGGTGCACAGGGCGGCCGCGGCGCGGGCCGGGCGGCGTGCACACGTGCGCGAGGCCGGGGACGGGAGTGGCGCGGGAATCGGCGGGGGCATGGGGATCGCGGGTGTGGACGGCAGGGGCCGATCGGCCCCGATTCAGGAGGAACGGGTCAGGCGCCGGGCGATTCGTCGGCGGCGGCCGCGGCGCGCTGGATGCGGTCGCGCACGCCATCCCAGGCCGGGCCCGGCGGCACCGCTTCGAGCCAGATGGTGCCGGCGCGCGCGTCGTCGAACCAGCGCAGGGCCGCGAAGAGGTCCTTGGCCGCGGCGTCGGCGTCGTCCGGCATCGGCCGATGCAGCCAGCCGGCCGCGGGCACGAGGCGGGAATATACCCCGATGCCCCCGCCGCCCCCGGCACCACGGGCCGCCGCTTCGGGCGGCCGGCCGACGCGGCGCGCCAGGTCGTCGGTGGACCACACGCGCACCGCGGCGCGCGGCGCGTAGTGGCTGGCCAGCGTGCCCGGCGCGCGAGGTGATCGCGCATCGCGCTCGGCCAACGGCCCGCCCAGCACGGCCTCGATGCGCGCTTGCGCCAGCTGGCCCGGACGCAGCAGCGTGGGCGGATCACGCGTGCAGTCGACGATCGCCGACTCGATGCCGACCTCGCACGGGCCGCCGTCGACGATGCGCAGCGCCGGGCCGAACTCGGCACGCACGTGTTCGGCGCGCGTCGGGCTGACGCGGCCGAAGCGGTTGGCGCTGGGCGCGGCCACGCCCGGCACGCCCCGCGCGGCGGCCGCGCGCAGCAGCGCCAGCGCCAGCGGGTGCGAGGGCATGCGCAGGCCGATGCTCGCCTGGCCCGCGGCCGCGGCGGCCGCGACACCTGGTCGGCGCGGCACGATGAGCGTCAGCGGCCCCGGCCAGAAGGCGGCGACGAGCCTGCGTGCCGCATCGGGCAGGCGCGCGGCGAAGGCCTCGGCGTGCTGCGGGTCGGGCACGTGCACGATGAGCGGGTGATCGCTCGGCCGGCCCTTCGCGGCGAAGATGCGGGCGACGGCGGTGTCGTCGTCGGCGCGCGCGGCGAGCCCGTAGACGGTTTCCGTGGGCATGGCGACGAGTTCACCCCGGGCCAGCGCGTCGGCCGCCTCGGCGAGCTCCTCGGCCTCGCCCACCCGATGCCGTTCGCTCACGTCGGCAGCAGCGGCAGGCCCAGGCGGCGCGCTGCCTCGTTGGCCACGTCCCGTGCCGCCGCCGCGGTGGCGGCCGTCACCGTGAGATGGCCCATCTTGCGCCCGCGCCGCGCTTCGTGCTTGCCGTAGAGGTGCAGGTGCACGCCGGGCAGCCTCAGCGGGCCGGCCCAGTCGGGCTCGGCCGCGGCGCCCGAGCGCCCATCGAGCCACAGGTCGCCGAGCAGATTGAGCATGACCGCGAACGAATGCTGGCGCGGCGGCACCAGCGGCAGGTCGAGCATCGTGCGCACCTGCAGCTCGAACTGCGAGACGTCGCAGGCGTCGATGCTGTAGTGGCCCGAGTTGTGCGGGCGTGGCGCCATCTCGTTGGCGACCAGGCTGCCGTCGGCGAGCAGGAAGAACTCGACGCAGAGCACGCCGACATAACCGAGCGCTTCGGCCAGCCGCCGCGCGTGGGCGACGGCCGCATCGGCGACAGCAGGCACGAGGCCGGGGGCCGGGACCTCGGTGACCGCGAGGATGCCGCAGCGGTGGACGTTGGCCTGCACCGGCAGGTGCACGACATCGCCCGCCGGGCCGCGCGCGATGATCACGCTCAGCTCGCCGGCAAGCGCCAGCCGCTTCTCCAGGACGCATTCGGCGCCGTGCAACGCCGTGAAGGCGCCGGCGAGCTCGGCCCGCGTGCCGACCGCGACCTGGCCCTTGCCGTCGTAGCCGAGCGTGGCCGTCTTCAGGATGCCGGGCAGCAGCGGGCCGACGCGGGCATCGGCGCAGTCCGCATCGCTCGCGATGCGGGCATGCGCCGCGCACGGCACGCCGGCTCGCTCGAACAGCTCCTTCTCGCGCAGCCGGTGCTGGCACACCGCCACGGCATCGGCGCCCGGCGCGACCCGGCAGCCGTGCTCGGCCAGCCAGCGCAGCGCCGATGCCGGCACGTTCTCGAACTCGGTGCTCACTGCATCGCAGGCCTGCGCCAGCGCGGCCAGGGCCCGCTCGTCGTCGTAGGCGCCGCGCACGTGTGCGTCGGCCGCGGCGGCGGCGGGGCTGGCAGGATCGTGATCGAGCACCGTCACGTGGTGACCCAGGCGCTGCGCGGCGTGCACGAACATGCGGCCGAGCTGGCCACCGCCGAGCATGCCGAGGCGCGCCGGTCGCGTCGGAACCCGCAGCGCGGCCGCGGTCATCGCGGCGTGAGGTCCTGCGTCATCGCCCGCGCGGCTTCCGTCTGCCGGGCGCGGAAGTCATGCAGGCGTTGCCGCAGCGCCGCGTCGTCGTGCGCGAGCATCGCTGCCGCGAACAGCGCCGCGTTGGCAGCGCCGGCCGCGCCGATGGCGAAGGTGGCCACCGGGATGCCCTTGGGCATCTGCACGATCGAGTAGAGCGAGTCGAGGCCGCTCAGGTGGCGGCTCGGCACCGGCACGCCGAGCACGGGCACCGGGGTCTTCGCCGCCAGCATGCCGGGGAGATGCGCCGCGCCGCCGGCACCGGCAATGATCACGCGCAGGCCGCGGGCCTCCGCTTGCTCGGCGAAGCGGAACATGTCGTCCGGCATTCGATGGGCGGACACGACTCGCGCCTCGTATCCGAGCCCCAGTTCGTCGAGGATCTCGGCGGCGGCGCGCAGGGTGTCCCAGTCGGATGAGGAGCCCATGAGGAGGGCAATCGGTGGCGGCGATACATGCATCATTGCCGCGCTCTGACTTGGGCGATCACTGGGCGAGCGATGTGCGGATGTGCGCCGAGGCCCTCCATGGCCGAGCGGATCTCCTCGCAGTGCTTAGTGAACTCATCCTTTCGCGCCGTTAGCTCTGCCGCCGCTGACTGGGCGTCTCCAAGTGCTGGCAGCCCCTGAACTAGCTCGTTGCGCAGCCAAGCAACGACGAGTCTGTCGTCATCGTGAAGTCCGCTCAAATCGGCTTGGATCGCCTCCTGGAGTTCCGGCGTGATCAGGTCGCTGCGTCCCTGCCGGCTGTGGCAGTAGGCAATCTCTAGATCGACTAGCGATTGGTGGAAGTTGTACCTCGCGAAGGGCTGCATCGTGCGGACGCGACTCAGTCCCTCGATCGCAGCAACGTAGTCTTCTGCCAGAAGGTGGAGACGCGCCTCCCAGAGGTACACGAAGTTGCTGAGGGCGGACACCTTCGCCATCTGCTGATAAGTCTTCGCAGAGGCCAACTCGCCGCGGAGTTGGCGCAGTTGCTGCGAGTCTCGCTCACCGAAGCACATCCGAGCGCGAAGCCAAGCGAGAGCGAAGGCAGCCTTGTTGTAGATGAGCGCGTCGATCGCAGCTTGGTCTCCACATTCGAGCGCGTGGTGTCTACTAAACATGTAGAGCTCGTTCGCAGACGCTCGCTCTCCGACTGACATCCGGGCGTTCGCGACGATCATGTATAGGCGTGCGAGGATTTCATGGTCGGCCGAGTCTGAGTTCGCGAACGCGTCATTGATCGACCTGACCATGCCGCGAAACTCGGAGCGCTCAGACTGCGTGAACGCGCGCCACGCTGAAGTGGCGGCAATGAGGGATCGGTCACGCGTAACGCTTGCTAGGGCGTGCGCGCGCATGATGCGGTCAGCCCCCTTGTCGGACATCTCACTGAAGGTGTGAAGAAGGCCCTCCGCCAACATGATCCATATAGAGACGGTCGGACTTCGTCCATCCGAGAACGTCTCCCGGAGGCTAGCGATCGCGTTGCGGGCCTCATCGAATGAGCCAACTCGAGCGAGATAGCCCGCCCTCTTAGCGAGGAGTTCCCCGCGAACCGTCTCACTTGCGGCAGCTGCAATCTGCGCGTCGAGGGTAGCGAGAAGTTTGGACATCGTCGCCTCGTTCACCGATGCATCCGCAATTCTCTGACAGAACGCGGCAGAGCCTGAAATCGGCTACGAATGAAAAAGGGCCCGGCCATGCCGGGCCCCGAGGGCGTGACGCCCTAGGTGGCGGCTGAATCGCTACGGCTTGTTCCCAGTGGGAAACGGCCAAGCGGCCGCTGGATTCAAGGTGGTCTTCGCCGGTGCCGGGGCCGCAGGGGCAGTCGGGGCAGCGGGCTTCTTGGCCGCCTTCTTGGCCGCCGCCTTCTTTGTCGCCGGCCGCTTCGTCGACTTCTTCGCAGCCGCCTTCTTCGCTGGCGCCTTCTTCTTGGCGGCCTTCTTGGCCGGGGCCTTCTTGGCCGCCTTCTTCGCTGCCTTCTTGGCCGGGGCCTTCTTGGCCGCAGCCTTGCGGGCAGGGGCCTTCTTGGCGGCCGCCTTCTTGGCCGGGGCCTTCTTCGCCGCGGCCTTCTTGGCCGGCGCCTTCTTCGTGGCCTTCTTCGCGGCCTTCTTGGCGGGCGCTTTCTTCGCGGCCTTCTTCGCAGCTTTCTTCGCAGTTGCCATGACGATCTCCTTGATCAAGTTGCAAAAGGCTCCGTACGGCTGGATGCCGCCCGGAGATTCACTGCCCGCTGGTCTGCCTGCGTGGCCCGTGGGCCTCTTGTTGGCAGCCCCGGTGCAGTGAATGGGGCTGCGGACCCGGCTCCTGCTCCCGATGCCTCGTCGGCGCCGGGGCGGCGAAGGCTCTTCGGCCAGCCGTGTTCCGCCATTCTTGATCTCTCAGTGGCGCCCGCTCGCCGGCGCCTGGCGCGGCGGTGGCGGACGTTTGGGCGAGACGTCGGTCATGGGCACTGCGGTGTCAGTCCCATGCCAGCGCGCCGCCGGTCTGGTAATCGATGACCCGCGTCTCGAAGAAGTTGCGCTCCTTCTTCAGGTCGATCATCTCGCTCATCCAGGGGAACGGGTTCTCCTCGTTCGGGAACAGCGCCTCCAGGCCGATCTGCGTCGCTCGCCGGTTGGCGATGTAGCGCAGGTAGCCCTTGAACATCGAGGCGTTCAGGCCGAGCACGCCGCGCGGCATGGTGTCCTCGGCGTAGCGGTACTCGAGATCGACGGCCTTCAGGAACAGCGCCTTCACCTCGGCCTTGAACTCGGCCGTCCACAGGTGCGGGTTCTCGAGCTTGATCTGGTTGATGAGGTCGATGCCGAAGTTGCAGTGCATCGATTCGTCGCGCAGGATGTACTGGTACTGCTCGGCCGCGCCCGTCATCTTGTTCTGCCGGCCGAGCGCCAGGATCTGCGTGAAGCCGACGTAGAAGAACAGGCCCTCCATCAGGCAGGCGAAGACGATCAGGCTCTTCAGCAGCGTCTGGTCGGCCTGCGGCGTGCCGGTGCGGAAGCCGGGGTCCATGATCGCGTCGATGAACGGGATCAGGAACTCGTCCTTGTCGCGGATCGACTGCACCTCGTGGTAGGCGTTGAAGATCTCGCCTTCGTCCAGGCCCAGGCTCTCGACGATGTACTGGTAGGCGTGGGTGTGGATCGCCTCCTCGAACGCCTGGCGCAGCAGGAACTGGCGGCACTCGGGCGCCGTAATGTGCCGGTAGGTGCCGAGCACGATGTTGTTGGCGGCCAGGGAGTCGGCGGTGACGAAGAAGCCGAGGTTGCGCTTGATGATGCGGCGCTCGTCTTCGGTCAGGCCGTTCGGGTCCTTCCAGGTGGCGATGTCGCGCGACATGCTCACCTCCTGCGGCATCCAGTGGTTGGCGCAGGTGGCGAGGTACTTCTCCCAGGCCCACTTGTACTTGAAGGGGACGAGCTGGTTGACGTCGGTCTGGCCGTTGATGATGCGTTTGTCCGCCGCGTTGACCCGGCGCTGCGCCGATGCGGGTGCGGAGGCCGGTTTCGACGCCACCGCCGTGAGCCGCTCTCTTGCGGTGGCAGGCACCGCCGACTGCAAGGCCGGCACGGCCGACGCGGCAAGAAGCGAAGGGGACGCTGGCGCGCTCCTCGGGTTGTTGGAGGGCGCGTGGGTGATCGGAGTGCGTGCGTCTTCTTCCCAGACCAGCATGTGAGTGCTTCCTGCAGTTCGGAATTATCCAAGTGTTGTGCGAGAACACCAAGCACTAGTTGACATGAGCGGCCTCATGTTGTTGCGGCGTCGCATCGCATGCATGCGGCTCGAACGGGTCGTCGCATGCACGCGCGATGTCGACGCCGAGCGCTCGGTGTTCACCAGTTGGACTCGATGTCGCCGGGCCCCGGACCCACGCGCCGCTACTGGCACGCCTCGCAGTCCGGGTTGTCGACCGAGCAGAACTTGATGTCGCTTGCCGGCTCGGCCGCGAGCGCCGAGGCCCCGGCCGACGCGGATGCGCCACCGCCCCCCATCGGCACGGCGTTCAACGCGCCGGGCGCGACGGTGCTCTTCTCGGCATACGTGGCGCTCGTCGTGCGCAGGTAGTAGGTGGTCTTCAGGCCGCGCACCCACGCCAGCTTGTAGATCTCGTCGAGCTTCTTGCCCGACGCCCCGGCCATGTAGATGTTCAGGCTCTGCGCCTGGTCGATCCACTTCTGGCGCCGGGCGCCGGCCTCGACCAGCCAGCTCGGATCGATCTCGAACGCCGTGGCGTAGAGGCGCTTGAGCTCCTCCGGCACGCGGTCGATGGGCCGCAGTGACCCGTCGAAGTGCTTGAGGTCCATCACCATCACGTCGTCCCACAGGCCCAGGCGCTTGAGGTCGCGCACGAGGTACTCGTTGACGACCGTGAACTCACCCGACAGGTTGCTCTTCACCGAGAGGTTGCCGAAGCTCGGCTCGATGGAGGCATCGACGCCGATGATGTTGCTGATGGTGGCCGTCGGCGCGATGGCCACGCAGTTGCTGTTGCGCATGCCGTGCACCTGGATGCGCTGGCGCAGCGCGCCCCAGTCGAGCGTGCTCGAGCGGTCGACGTCGACGTAGCCGCCGCCTCCGCCGCGTTCTTCGGCCAGCAGGTCGAGGCTGTCGAGCGGCAGGATGCCGCGGTCCCACAGGCTGCCGCGGAAGCTGGAGTAGCGGCCGCGTTCGGCCGCCAGCTCGGTGCTCGCCCAGTAGGCGTGGTAGCACACCGCCTCCATCGAGCGGTCGGCGAACGCCATCGCCTCGACGCTGGCGTAGGGCAGGCGCAGGCGGTACAGGCAGTCCTGGAAGCCCATGATGCCCAGGCCGACGGGGCGGTGGCGCAGGTTGCTGTCGCGCGCCTTCTTCACCGAGTAGTAGTTGATGTCGATGACGTTGTCGAGCATGCGCATCGCCGTCGACACCGTCTTCTTCAGCTTCTCCTGGTCGATCTCCTGGCCCGGTGCTCCATCGGCGCCTTCCTTCAGGTGCTGCGCCAGGTTGACGCTGCCGAGGTTGCACACCGCGATCTCGGTGTCGCTGGTGTTCAGCGTGATCTCGGTGCACAGGTTGGACGAGTGCACCACGCCGGCATGCTGCTGCGGGCTGCGCACGTTGCAGGCATCCTTGAACGTGATCCACGGATGCCCCGTCTCGAACAGCATCGAGAGCATCTTGCGCCACAGATCCTTGGCGGGCATGCGCTTGAAGAGCTTGATCTCGCCGCGGTCGACCTTCTGTTCGTAGGCGACATAGGCCTGTTCGAAGGCCTGGCCGAACTTGTCGTGCAGGTCCGGGCAGGTGGAGGGCGAGAACAGCGTCCATTGACCGCCCTCGACCACGCGTTTCATGAACAGGTCGGGGATCCAGTTGGCCGTGTTCATGTCGTGCGTGCGCCGCCGGTCGTCGCCGGTGTTCTTGCGCAGCTCGAGGAACTCCTCGATGTCGAGGTGCCAGGTCTCCAGGTAGGAGCACACCGCGCCCTTGCGCTTGCCGCCCTGGTTGACGGCCACCGCGGTGTCGTTCACGACCTTCAGGAACGGCACCACGCCCTGGCTCTTGCCGTTCGTGCCCTTGATGTAGCTGCCGAGCGCGCGAACACGCGTCCAGTCGTTGCCCAGGCCGCCGGCGAACTTCGACAGCAGCGCGTTCTCCTTCAGCGCCTCGTAGATGCCGTCCAGGTCGTCGGCCACCGTGGTGAGGTAGCAGCTGGAGAGCTGGCTGCGCCGCGTACCGCTGTTGAAGAGCGTGGGCGTGCTGCTCATGAAGTCGAAGCTCGACAGCACGTCGTAGAACTCGATCGCGCGCGCCTCGCGGTCGATCTCGTTCAGCGCCAGGCCCATCGCCACCCGCATGAAGAAGGCCTGCGGCAGCTCGATGCGCACGTCGTCCACGTGCAGGAAGTAGCGGTCGTACAGCGTCTGCAGCCCGAGGTAGTCGAACTGCAGGTCGCGTTCGGGCTTCAGCGCTGCGCCCAGGCGCGCGAGGTCGAACTGCGCCAGCTTCTCGTCGAGCAGCTCGGCGGCGATGCCCTGCTTGATGAAACGCGGGAAGTACTCGCCGTAGGCCTCGCCCATCTGCGCCTGCGTCACCTCGCGGCCGAGGATCTCCTTGCGCACCGTGTGCAGCAGCAGGCGCGCGGTGGCACGCGTGTAGGCCGGGTCCTTCTCGATCAGCGTGCGCGCGGCCAGGATGGCGGCCTTGTAGACCTCGTCGATCGGCACGCCGTCGTAGAGGTTGCGCCGCGTCTCGGCGAGGATCGGCTCGGCGCTGACCTCGGCGCCCAGGCCTTCGCAGGCCGAGTCGACGAGTGCGCGCAGCGCCTCCATGTCGAGCGGCCGGCGCACGCCGCCGTCGGTGACGTGCAGCTCGGCCGCCTTCGGCACCGCCACCGAGGCCTGGCGGGCGCGCTCCTGCGCGCGGCGCTCGCGGTACAGCACGTAGGCGCGCGCCACCTCGTGGTGGCCGCCGCGCATCAGGCCGAGCTCGACCTGGTCCTGCACGTCCTCGATGTGGAACGTGCCGCCGCCCGGGCGCGAGCGCAGCAGGCCGCGCACGACGAGCTCGGTCAGCATCTCGACCGTCTCGCGCACGCTCGCCGAGGCCGCCCCTTGCGTGCCGTGCACGGCAAGGAAGGCCTTCATCAGTGCCACCGCGATCTTGTTCGGCTCGAACCCGACCACGGCGCCGTTGCGGCGGATGATCTGGTAGCCCGAGTAGGCCGACACCCCGCCTCCCGCAGTTCCCGCAGGGCGACCCGAATGGATGGACGCGGAGACGGCGAGCGTTCCTTCGGCGGCGGCGGGCATGGCGGATTGCATGCAGGTTCCTCTCTCTTGGCTTGGGGCAGTGGATGTACAGGTCGGGCTCGGAAGGCGTCGCCTCGCGCACACGTTGCGGCGGCATGGCCGCCGAACGCGTGGCAGCGATGAACATGGATGCGGGCGCGAACCTCCAGGGCGTGGCTCTTGGCTCAAGCGCCAACAAAGACGGCGCTTCGACAGCGGGCCGACGGCCTCGGCTCGTCTCGGGTCGCCGACCGGTCCGGCGGTTCCTGTGCCCGCGAGCACGGACCGTTCTGTCGACCGTTCCGGGACGCGCCGCCCCAACGTTGCAGCGAATCCGGCGATATGCTTCGTGACGCCCGAAGGCACTATATATGGGGTCTCGGCCCCCATCAAGGCACTATCCCTAGTGTAGTCCCGGATGGCGCGCCGACGGTGCGGGGGCGCAACGCGGTGTCATCCCTTCAGGCCACGCGCGCCACCAGTCGTGGGCGCTTCCTGCGCAGCAGTTGCCCCAACCGCGGCCAGTCGAAGCCTGGGCCGGGGTCGTGCTTTCGGCCCGGCGCCACATGCTCGTGGCCCGTCACCTCCGCGATCGGGTAGCGGCGCGCCAGCGCGCGCAGCAGCCGCGCCAGTGTCTCGTACTGCGCGGGCTCGAACGCCCGGGACTCCAGCCCTTCGAGCTCGATGCCGATCGACCAGTCGTTGCAGTTCGCGCGCCCGCGCCAGGTGGAGATGCCGGCATGCCAGGCACGCCGCTCGCACGACACGAACTGCTCGACGACGCCGTCGCGCCGGATGAAGAAGTGCGCCGAGACCTGCAGGCCGGCGAGGGCCGCGAAGGCCGGGTGCGCATGGGTGTCCAGCGTGTTGGTGAACAGCTGCTGCACCGCCGGCCCGCCGTACTCCCCCGGCGGCAGGCTGATCGAGTGAAGCACGACGAGCGTGATCTCGGTGCCCGGCGGCCGCGGCCCGTGGTTCGGCGACGCGATCGGCCACGCCCCCGGCCACCATCCCGCGTGCCAGCGCCGCGGGCGGCCCGGCCGGCGCTTCAAGCCCTCTCGGCGCCGGGCTCGGGCGCCATGATGCCAAGGCGCGCCATGCGGTAGCGCATCTGCCGCAGCGACAGGCCGAGGCTGGCACCGGCCGCGGTGCGGTTGTAGCGGTGCGCGGCGAGCGCCCGCTCGAGGATGTCGCGCTCGACGCCATCGAGGAACGTGGCGAGATCACTCGGCAGCAGCGCGGCCTGCACGGCAGCCGCGGAGGCATCGGCCGCAGGCGCGCCGGCCACGGGCAGCGGCACATCGACGCCCTCCGCCGGCCCGGCGACCTCTGCATCGAGCAGCCCCAGGTCGGCATGCGTGATTGCCGGGCCCGCGGAGAGCGTCAGCGCGCGGTGCAGCAGGTTCTCCAGTTCGCGCACGTTGCCGGGAAACGGGTGGCGCAGGAGCAGTTGCAGCGCCTCCGGCGTCAGGGCGGGCACCGGGCTCACGCCAGCGTCGCGCGCGATGCGCGCCAGCACCGCGCCGCAGATGGCCGGCAGGTCGGCGATGCGCTCGCGCAGCGGCGGCACCGAGATGCGGATGACGTTCAGGCGGTAGTAGAGGTCCTGCCTGAAGCGGCCGGCCTGCACCTCGGCGCCCAGGTCCTTGTGCGTGGCGCTGACGATGCGCACGTTCACCGCCACCTCGGCGGCCGCGCCGAGCTGGCGCACGGCGCGCTCCTGGATCACGCGCAGCAGCTTGCTCTGCATCGCCAGCGGCAGGTCGCCGATCTCGTCGAGGAAGAGCGTGCCGCCCTGCGCCATCTGGAAGAAGCCTTCGCGGTCTTCGTGGGCACCGGTGAAGGCACCCTTGCGGAATCCGAAGAACTCGGCCTCGAGCAGGTTCTCGGGGATGGCGCCGCAGTTGACCGCGACGAAGGGCCCGCTGCCGCGCGGCGAGGTCTCGTGGATGGCGCGCGCGACGAGCTCCTTGCCGGTGCCGGACTCGCCGGCCACGAGCACCGGCGCCATGCTGCGCGAGACCTTCTCGATCAGCGAGCGCACCTGCTGCATGGCCAGCGACTCGCCGGCGAGGCGCGCGAGGGCCGAACCGGCGCGCGGCGCGGTGCCACCGGCCGCGCGCTGGCCCTCGGTGGTGCGCTCACGCACCGCCGCCGGCGTGCGGCCCAGCGCCGCGGCGACGACGGCACGGAACTGGCGCAGGTCCACCGGCTTGGTCAGGTAGTCGTAGGCACCGGCCTTCAGTGCCTCGACGGCGTTCTCCGGTGAGGCGTAGGCCGTGATGACCATCGCCTTCTCGCCGCGACCGGCCGCCTCCATCCGGTGCAGCAGGTCGAGCCCCGTGCCGTCGGGCAGGCGCATGTCGGTGATGACGAGCTGGTAGGGCCGCTCGGCGAGCATCGTCCATGCCTCGTCGATGCTGCCGGCGCACTCGACGTCATAGCCCTCGCGCAGCAACGTCAGCTCGTACAGCGTGCGCAGGTCCGGCTCGTCGTCGACGACGAGCAGCCGCGGCGGCTGGCCGGCCGGCGGCGAGGTGGCGGCGGTAGGGCTCATGCGGGCTCGTGATCCTGCGGGCGAGCGGTGCGGCGGGGGGCGGCTTTCGTCGGCTCGTCAGGGCTCGTCAGGGCTCGAGGGGAAGCACCGTCGCCGCGTCGGCCAGCGCCGCCCGGCGCATCGACACGACGAACTCGTTGCGCGCCCGTTCGCTCGCCGGGCGCAGCCGGTACTCGATGCTGGCGCCGTAGCGCTCGCACAACTCGCGGCAAATATACAGGCCGAGGCCCGAGCCGCGGCTGCGTGTCGAGTAGAAGGGCTCGAAGAGGTAGCGCTCGACCTCGGGCGCGATCGGTGCGCCGTCGGACAGGACGCTCATCGTCGCGCGCTGCCCGTCGTCTTCCGCGGCCAGCCTGACCGCCACCGCACCGGCTTCGGCGCTGGCGTGGCGGTTCGCGTTGTCCAGCAGGTTCACGAGCACGCGGCGCAGGTGCTCGGCGTCGAACACCACGCCGAGCGGTCGATCGGCGAGCTCGACGCGCAGACGGCTGTCCGCGGCCAGCGGCAGCTGCACCATCGCTGCCCACTCCGCGGTGGCGGCGGCGACGACGGCACGCGCGTCGACGACGGTGGCCACCGGTTCGGCGCCGGGCGCCACCTCGAGCACGTCGTCGACCAGCCGGTCCAGGCGCGCCACGTTGTCGGCGACGATGCGCGCAAGCCGCTGCTGCGCCGGCGCGAGCTCGTCCTCCAGCAGCAGCGCATTGGCCTGCGCGATGGCCGCCAGCGGGTTGCGGATCTCGTGCGCGATGCCGGCCGAAACCCGCCCCATCGCCGCCAGCTTCTCCTGGCGCAGCCGGGCCTGCGCGGTGCGCACGTCTTCGAGCAGCAGCACGACGAAGGGCTCGTCGGGAATGCCCGAGGCGCGCGCCTCGGCCTGCTCGGCCGCGTCCAGCGCACCGCTGCGCATGAAGCGCACGCGCACGCGCAACGTGCGCGCGAGCCCGCTCGGGAAGCGCACCACCAGGTCGCGGCCCGCCTCGGGCCAGGGTTCACCGGCATCGGGGGGCGGCCGGCTCGGCGGGCCATCGGCCGAGCCGGGTGCAAAGCCTCCTGGCGCCATCGCGGCGCGTTCGGGTTCACCACGGCGAAACATGCGTTCGACCTCGTCGTGCAAGGCGCGCCACGCGCTGCGCTCGGCGAGGCCGAACGGGGCCGGCGGCGCCAGCCCCTCGTCGACGAGCAGCGCGCGCGCCGCGGGGTTCGCGGCGCGCACACGCAGGCCGCGGTCCACGACGAGCACCCCGTCGGCCATCTCCTCGATGACCAGGCGGTTCAGCCGCGCCTGCTGGCGCGCCAGCTCGAGGCTGCCCCGCGCCGCCAGTTCCTCGCGCGCCAACCGGCCTGCCAGCTCGCCGGCCAGCAGCGTGATGATGAACAGGCCAAGGCCCGCCAGCCCCGACTGCAGCATCAGCCCCGGTGCCAGGGCGTCCATCGCCGAGGCGCGCCAGCCCACGCCCAGCAGGGCCAGGGCCACGGCCGCGGCGGTGCCCAGCGCCAACAGCCGCGACGTCAGCACGCCGGCCATCAGCACGGGCAGCACGAGCAGCGCCGCGTAGTTGAAGCTCGAGCCGACCTCGATGAGGTGCAGGCCGACGAAGGCGAGGATGTCCACGCCGATGGTGGCCAGCCATTGCCGCCGCCGCTGGTGCGGGCGCGGCGCCGGCTCGGCGAGCGGTCCGAAGCGCGGCAGCAGCCACAGCGTGATCGCCTGCACCGCGTAGGCCAGGCTCACCAGCGCCATCAGCTCGGCGTGACGCAGGCCGAACAGGCTCGACAGGCCCTGCGCGCCGACCAGGCCGACGCCGATGACGGCGCGCGCCGCGACATAGGTGCGAAAGACACGGACGAGCGCCGTGTCCTGCGCCGCGGCGATGCGCCGCACCTGGCGCAGCAGCAGGCGGTTGTCGGGCGGCAGTTCGCCGGCGGCCAGCCACCCGGGGTCGAAGAACGACTCGGTCGGGTGGCTGTCGCCGCCCAGCGTGGCGGCGAAGAGCGAATCGTCGCGCCGGCGGCCGCCCGTGCGGCGGCGATCGGTGGCGCGGCGGTCGTTGCGGCGCCGCTCGCCGCTCTGTGGCGTCATGGCCGATGCGCCTCGGCGTGCGGCGCGGGCACGGCGATCGACCGCGAGAGCACGCTCAACGCGGCCCGGCGACGCGGTGTGGCTCGCCGCAGTACGAGCGGCCCTCGGCGTCGAACACCGCGTCGGGGCGCGGCAGGTGCACGCCGCAATGCGCGCAGGCGATCATCTGCGCCGGGTTCTCGCCGCGGCCCGGCCGGCGCGCCGTCGTCGTGTCGACGCGGCGCCCGCGCAGCAGCCACAGCGCCAGCCCCACCACCACAGCCACCAGGATCAGGACTCTCAGCATTCATCCCCCTCGCGACGATGCGCTCGCCCGGCCACGCCGCGCACTCGCTGCCCGCTCAACCCGGGTGGCGGCCGAGCACGACCTCGAGCACGAAGCGCGAGCCGACGTAGGCCAGCAGCAGCAGCGCCGCGCCGACATACAGCCAGCGCGTCGCCTGGCGCCCCCGCCAGCCGCGCCAGTGGCGCCCGGCGAGCAGCGCCGCGAACACGCCCCAGGCGAGCAGCGAGAACACCGACTTGTGGTCCCAGCGCCAATGCCCCGCGGTGAACGCGCCGAGCAGCAGCGTCAGCGTGAGCACGGCGAAGCCGGCTTCGACGAAGCGGAAGGTCAGTCGCTCCAGCTGCAGCAGCGGCAGCCCGGCCGGCGCCGCACCGGGCGAACCCGTGGCGCCGCCGCCGGCGCGCAGCCGCCGCTCGGCGCGATCGAGCAGGCTCGCGTGCAGCACCGCCGCGGCGAACAGGCCGTACGAGCCCACACCGAGTGCGAAGTGCAGCGGCGCCACCACCGACGTCGGCGGCCGCGGGTCACCGGGGAAGAGCACCGCCGCCACGACGCCGCCGATGCCCGCCAGCGCCAGCGCCAGCCGCACCGAAGGCAGCGGCAGGAACCGGCTCTCCACCGTGTGCACGGCGATCATCAGCCACACCGTCATCGACAGCACCGGCCCGAAGCCCCAGCGCATGCCGTGGGCACCACCACCGCCGGCACCCGGCAGCCCGCCGATGTCGATGACGAGCAGCAGCAGGTGCAGCACGAAGGCGCCCAGCAGCGCCGCCGCTCCGAGCCGCCGCCAGGGCACGCCCTGCAACACGGCCGGCAGCGCCGCCAGCGCGTACAGGAAGAGCGTCACCGCCGCCAGCAGCAGGCCGCCGCCGTGGGCAAGCGGGGCCGGCGTGCTCGATAAAATCATCGTGGGAGTTTACTCACCGTCCCCTCCTCCTTCTCCGCTTCCCTCCTCCGTCTTCTTCGTGGTTCCTGGCGCGGCAGCGCGCCGTTCGCGGCCTGCAAGTGCCGCGCCGATGGGTGCCGATGGCCTCTTCCCTCACCGACCGCCTGTCGCGCCTCGTCAAGACGATGCGCGGCCAGGCCCGCATCACCGAGAGCAACGTCGCCGACATGCTGCGCGAGGTGCGCCTGGCGCTGCTCGAGGCCGACGTCGCCCTGCCCGTGGTGCGCGACTTCATCGCCCGCGTGAAGGACAAGGCGCTCGGCCAGCAGGTCGTCGGCTCGCTGAACCCCGGCCAGGCGCTGGTGGGCATCGTGCACAAGGAGCTCGCGGCGACGATGGGCGAGGTCGACACGAGCGGCGCCCTGAAGCCGCCGGCCGACATCGACCTGGCGACGCAGCCACCGGCCGTGCTGCTGATGGCCGGCCTGCAGGGCTCGGGCAAGACGACGACCACCGCCAAGCTGGCGCGGCACCTGGCGACCAGGCGGAAGAAGAAGGTACTCACCGTCTCGGCCGACGTGTACCGGCCGGCCGCCATCGAGCAGCTGAAGACGGTGACGGCACAGGCCGGCGCCGAGTGGTTCCCGAGCACGGCCGGGCAGAAGCCGCGCGACATCGCGCTCGCGGCGCTGGACCACGCGCGGCGCCACTTCTTCGACGTGCTCATCGTCGACACCGCCGGGCGCCTGGCGATCGACGAGGCGTTGATGGCGGAGATCCGCGACCTGCACGCGGCATTGAAGCCGGTGGAGACCCTCTTCGTCGTCGACGCGATGCAGGGCCAGGACGCGGTCAACGTGGCCAAGGCGTTCAAGGAGTCGCTGCCGCTCACCGGCGTGGTGCTGACCAAGCTCGACGGCGACGCGCGCGGCGGCGCCGCGCTGTCGGTGCGCCAGGTAACCGGTGCGCCGATCAAGTTCGCCGGCGTCAGCGAGAAGATCGACGGCCTGGAGGTCTTCGACGCCGAGCGGCACGCCGGGCGTGTGCTCGGCATGGGCGACATCGTCGCCCTCGTCGAGGAAGTACAGAAGGGCGTCGACCTCGAAGAGGCCAGGAAGATCGCCGAGAAGGTCAAGAGCGGCAGCGGCTTCGACCTGAACGACTTCCTCTCGCAGATCACGCAGATGAAGAAGATGGGCGGGCTTGCCGGGTTGGTCGAGAAGCTGCCCAGCGCCATCGCCGAGAAGGCCGCCGGCGCCGACATGGGCCGCGCCGAACGCGACGTGCGGCGCATGGAGGGCATCATCAATTCGATGACACCGCTGGAGCGCCGCAAGCCCGAGATCATCAAGGCCACGCGCAAGCGGCGCATCGCCGCCGGCGCCGGCGTGCAGGTTCAGGAAGTGAACCGCCTGCTCAACCAGTTCGCTCAGATGCAGGGCATGATGAAGAAGATGAAGGGCGGCGGGCTCATGAAGATGATGCGCCGCATGGGCGGCGGGATGGGCGGCGGGTTTCCGGGGCTGCCACCGCGCTGAAGGGGGCTACCGCCTCCCGCCGGGAGAGGGCGACCCGGCTTCGCTGTCACCTCTGGATACGTTTCTTGTCAATTGGCGGCTGGTCCGACCGCCAACTGTTGCCGATCGTAGGGCTAGGCTTCCGGTCTTTCGGGCGCCGTACAGTCCCCGGAACCGACCGCCTTGCCCGCTGAAAGCACGCATGGAAAGCCTTCCCTCCCTCGCCACCGTCGCGCTGCCCGCGGCGTTGCTGGCCATCGTGCTGCTGCTGGCCATGCGCTGGCGCCACCGCCTCCCGGGGCGGGGCGACGAGGCGCGCGACGCCATCGACACCGTGGCCGGCTGGCCGCCCGAGGCGGCGCGCGTGCTGACGGTGGACGAGCGTCAGGCATTCGACGTGCTGCACCGGGCCTTCCCGCACCACCTGGTGCTGGCGCAGGTGCCGCTGTCGCGCTTCCTGCGCGTGCCGCTGCGCCGCAGCTACAACGAATGGCTGCAGCGCGTGGGCACGCTGAGCGCCGACCTGCTGCTGTGTGATGCCGGCTCGCGCGTCATCGCGGTCGTCGACATCCGCAGCGCCACCGAAAGTGAACGGGCCCGGCGCCGGCACGAACGCATGGCGCGCGTGCTGCGCCGGGCCGCGGTGCACGTGATCACCTGGCGCGAAGGCGAGCTGCCCGACGTGGCCGCGGCACGCGCGATGATCACCCCGCTGCTGCAGCCCGGCAGCATGGCGGCAAAGCCGCAGGGCTCGCGCCCGATGCCGCTCATCCCCGTGGCCGAGATGGAGGAACTGCCGGAAGACGACCGCGGCTTCGCCGCCACCGTCTATGGCCCGCGCCACGACCACGAACACGATCCGGTGTCGTCGGACTACTTCGACGACCTCGAGGTCAGGCTGGCCAAGCGCTGAGCGGCGCGGCGGCAGCGTCAGCGCAGCAGCGCCTCGGCGAACTCGCGCGCGTCGAAGGGCTGCAGGTCTTCCAGACGCTCGCCGACGCCGATGAAGTAGACCGGCACGGGCCCCTGGCCGGGGGCGCGCTCGGCGACGCCCCAGCGCGCGATGGCCGCCAGCACGCCGCCCTTGGCCGTGCCGTCCAGCTTCGTGACGACGAGGCCGGTGAGGCCGAGCGCCGCGTCGAACGCCTTCACCTGAGCCAGCGCGTTCTGGCCGGTGTTGCCGTCGACGACCAGCAGCACCTCGTGCGGGGCGCCCTCCTGGGCGCGACCGATGACGCGCCGGATCTTCTTCAGCTCCTCCATCAGGTGCGCCTGCGTCGGCAGACGCCCGGCCGTGTCGGCGATGACGACGTCGCACCCCCGCGCGCGGCCGGCGGAGACCGCGTCGAAGGTGACCGCGGCCGGGTCGGCACCCTCCTGGCTGACGATCTGCACCATGGTGTTGCCGTCCGACGCCGCCGACCCGTGCGCGTGCGAGGCGCGCGTGGCCCACACGGCCAGCTGCTCGCGGGCCGCGGCGCGGAACGTGTCGGCCGCCGCCAGCAGCACCCTGCAACCGCCCTCCGCCAGGTGGCGCGTGAGCTTGCCGATGCTCGTCGTCTTGCCCGCGCCATTGACGCCCACGACCATCATCACGGTGGGCCGCTGATCGCCCACGACGAGCGCCTTCTGCAGCGGCGCCAGCTGGTCGGCGAGCACGTCGACGAGCAGCGCCTTCACCGCTTCGGGTTCGGTGGCTCCGGCGTCCTTGACACGCCGCTTCAGCTCGGCCAGCAAGGCCTGCGTCGCGGCGCTGCCCGCGTCGGCCATCAGCAGCGCCGCTTCGAGCTCCTCGTACAGCGCCGCATCGATGCGTGCGCCGGTGAAGACGCCGGCGATGCCACTGCCCGTCTTGCGCAGGCCCTGGCGCAGGCGGGTGAACCAGCCCGGGTCCCTCGACGGCGCCGTGGCGAGCTCGCTGGCGGCGCCCGCCGCACTGCCGGAGCTGGCCGGTTGCGTTGAAGATGCGGCCGCGGCGCGCCCGGACCCCTGCGGCGGGGGCGAATCCTTCTTGCGGAAGAAGCTGAACATCGAAGCGTGGCCTCGGGCTTGGCGAGGCCTCGCGCGGCCCTGCGCACACGGGGCCCCACGACGAGCCCGATATAATCTTGCGCCTCTTGGCGCTTTAGCTCAGTTGGTTAGAGCGACGGAATCATAATCCGCAGGTCCGGGGTTCAAGTCCCTGAAGCGCCACCAGTCCCCGGGCCCGAGCATCTTGCTCGGGCCCATTTGCTTTGTCCCGGCGGCGGGCTGCCCCGCCGGCCACCACAGCCCCTGGATCCACACCATGCTCCGCTGTGTCTCCCGCCGGTTGTCCTTGGGCGTCGCGGCCGCCGTGCTCGGCCTGGTCGGCCTGCCGGCTGCGGCGCAGGCACCGCGCAACTTCCCGGCCACGGCGCTGCGCGGCGAGGTCGTCGTCGTGCAGCCGCCCGACCTGCTGCTCAACGGCAAGCCGGCGCGCTTGGCACCCGGTGCCCGCATCCGCGCCCAGAACAACCTGATGATCGTCAGCGGCGCGCTGGCCACGAACCAGCGTCTCGTCGTGCACTACACGACCGACCTGTCGGGCCTGCTGTCCGAAGTGTGGATCCTCACCGCTGCCGAACGCGCGCGCATGCCCTGGCCGACGACGCGCGAGCAGGCGGCTGCCTGGACCTTCGACCCGGTCGGGCAGACCTGGACGCGGCCATGACCTCGCGCGAGCGGCCTGCCGGCCCGCCAGGGGCCGGCCGCAAGGTCTTCATCCGCACCTTCGGCTGCCAGATGAACGAGTACGACTCGGACAAGATGGCCGACGTGCTGCGTGCCGCCGAGGGCTACGAGCCCACCGGCAACCCCGACGAGGCCGACCTGATCCTCTTCAACACCTGCTCGGTGCGGGAGAAAGCGCAGGAGAAAGTGTTCAGCGACCTCGGCCGCGTCAAGCACCTGAAGAAGAAGGGCGTGCTGATCGGCGTCGGCGGCTGCGTGGCCAGCCAGGAAGGCGCCGCGATCATCGAGCGTGCCCCGTACGTCGACCTCGTGTTCGGCCCGCAGACGCTGCACCGGCTGCCGCAGATGATCGAGGCACGCCAGCGCGAGCGGCGGCCGCAGGTGGACATCAGCTTTCCGGAGATCGAGAAGTTCGACCATCTGCCGCCGGCGCGCGTGCAAGGGGCGAGCGCCTTCGTCTCGATCATGGAAGGCTGCTCGAAGTACTGCTCGTATTGCGTCGTGCCCTACACGCGCGGCGAGGAGGTGAGCCGCCGCCTGGACGACGTGCTCACCGAAGTGGCGGGCCTCGCCGGTCAGGGCGTGAAGGAGGTGACGCTGCTCGGGCAGAACGTCAACGCCTGGCGAGGCGCGATGGCCGCCGAAGGCGGCAGCGAGGTCGCCGACTTCGCGCTGCTGCTCGAGCTCGTGCACGAGATCCCCGGCATCGAGCGCATCCGCTACACGACGAGCCACCCGAACGAGTTCACGACGAGGCTCATCGAGGCCTACGGGCGGTGCCCCAAGCTCGTGAGCCACCTGCACCTGCCCGTCCAGCACGGCAGCGACCGCATCCTGATGGCGATGAAGCGCGGCTACACCGTGCTCGAGTACAAGCAGATCGTGCGCCGCCTGCGCGCCATGCGGCCGGGGATCAGCCTGTCCAGCGACTTCATCGTCGGCTTCCCCGGCGAGACCGAGGACGACTTCCAGCGTCTGCTGCGCCTCGTGGAGGAGGTCGGCTACGACAGCTCGTTCAGCTTCGTCTTCAGCCGCCGTCCGGGCACGCCGGCCGCCGCGCTGCACGACGACACGCCGCAGGCGGTGAAGCTCCAGCGCCTGCAGCAGCTGCAGGCGCTGCTCGAGCGCAACGTGCGTCGCATCGGCGCCAGCCGCGTCGGCACCGTGCAGCGCATCCTCGTCGAGGGCCCGTCGAAGAAGCACGCGCACGAGCTGATGGGCCGCACCGAGTGCAACCGCATCGTCAACTTCGACGGCGGCCCGGCCTCGGCCCGGCTGGTGGGCCGCATGATCGACGTCACCATCACCGAGGCGCTGCCGCATTCGCTGCGCGGTGTGCCGGTGACGGCCGAGACGACCGTCAGCGCCGCCCCGGCCCGAAGCCGCGCCACCACAGCGTGACGGCCGTGGCTGCCACCATCGCGGCGTAGGTGGCCATCTTGCCGTCCACGCCGAAGGCGGCGAGGCCGGCCAGCGTGACGAGCGCGTTCAGCGCCGCGGCCGGCCAGGCCAGCCGCCACCAGCGCGCCGAGGCGAGCTCGCCGCGCCAGGCAAGCTTGGCCAGAAGCGCGGCCACTGCGGCGAGCGCCAGCGCCGGCACGAACAGATTGACCAGATGATTGAGAAGGGCAAGCGGTCCCATCGCGGCGCGATCGATCTCCTGCGCGCCGGCACAGCGGATGCACTTCGCTGCGGCCTCGGCAGTGGGTCGAAATCTACAATGCGCGGCTGAGCCTTCTCGCATGAGCGTCGTCGCCTTCGGCCTGAACCACCAGACCGCACCGCTGGACCTGCGCGGCCGGCTGGCGTTCCCGCCCGAGCAGCTCGCGCCGGCGCTGCGCGGCCTGAACCAGCGGCTCGACCGCGCCGAGCCCGAGTCGGCCATCGTCTCCACCTGCAACCGCACCGAGCTGTACCTTGCTGTCGGCGCGGCCCCCGGCGGCGACGTGCTTGCCCCGGCGATGAGCTGGCTGGCCGAGCACGGCCGCATCAGCGCCGAGCACCTGCAGCAGCATGCCTACGTGATGCAGGGGCGCGACGCCGCCCGGCACGCCTTCCGCGTCGCCAGCGGGCTCGACTCGATGGTGCTCGGCGAGCCGCAGATCCTCGGCCAGATGAAGCAGGCCGTGCGCCTGGCCGACGAGGCCGGCACGCTCGGCACCACGCTGCACCAGCTGTTCCAGCGCAGCTTCTCGGTGGCCAAGGAGGTGCGCACGTCCACCGAGATCGGCGCACACTCGATCAGCATGGCCGCCGCCGCGGTGCGCCTGGCCGGCGAGCTGTTCGAGGACCTGCGCCAGCTGCAGGTGCTGTTCGTCGGCGCTGGCGAAATGATCGAGCTCGTCGCCACGCACTTCGCGGCGCGCCAGCCGCGCGGCATGGCGCTGGCGAACCGCACGCTCGAGCGCGGCGAGAAGCTCGCGGCACGCTTCGGCGCGCAGGCGCTGCGCCTGGCCGACCTGCCGGCGCGGCTGCACGAGTTCGACGTCGTCATCTCGTGCACGGCGAGCACGCTGCCGATCATCGGCCTGGGCGCCGTGGAGCGGGCGCTGAAGGCGCGCCGCCGCCGGCCGATCTTCATGGTCGACCTCGCGGTGCCGCGCGACATCGAACCTGAGGTTGCGCAGCTCGCCGACGTCTACCTCTACACCGTGGACGACCTGTCCGAGCGCGTGCAGAGCGCCGGCGAGAAGCGCCAGGCCGCGGTGCAGCAGGCCGAGGCCATCATCGACGCCGGCGTGCAGAGCTTCGCGCACTGGCTGGACCAGCGCGCCGCGGTGCCGCTGATCCAGGCCCTGAACCGCCAGGCCGACGACTGGGGCGCCGCCGAGCTGACGCGAGCGCGCAAGCTGCTCGCCAGGGGAGAGCCCGTGGACCAGGTGCTGCAAGCGCTCGCCCGTGGCCTCACCAGCAAGATGCTCCACGGCACGCTGGCCGAGTTGCACGGCGCCGAAGGGGCTGACCGCGAGCGGCTCGCCGAAACCGTTTCGCGCCTCTTCCTGCGCGGCAGCACCGGCGTGACGCGGACGCCCGGAAGCAGCAGCAGCGGCGGCGCGGCGCCGCGGCGATGAGCGCCGGCGGCGCCGCCGACGCACTCGGGCCCGCGCTGCGCGAACGCTTCGAGCGCCTGACGCTGCGACTGGCGGAGCTCGACGCGACGCTCGCCGATCCGGCCGTCGCGGCCGACATGAAGCGCTGGCGCAGCGTCTCGCGCGAGCAGGCCGAGGTCCAGGGCATCGTCGAGCGCTGGCGCCGCTACCGGCAGCGCGAGAGTGATCTTGCCGCGGCGCAGGAGATGCGCGACAGCGAAACGGATCCCGAGCTCGCGACGATGGCGGAGGAGGAGGCCGAGGCCGCCGAAGCCGACCTCGACCGCCTGCGCGGCGAGCTGCAGGCGGCCCTGGTGCCCAAGGACCCGGACGACGAGCGCAACGCTTTTCTCGAGATCCGCGCCGGCACCGGCGGCGACGAGTCGGCGCTCTTCGCCGGCGACCTGGCGCGCATGTACCTGCGCTTCTGCGAGCGCCAGGGGTTCCGCACCGAGGTGCTCTCGGAGAGCCCGGCCGAGCTCGGCGGCTACAAGGAGCTCGTGCTGCGCATCGAGGGCGATCATGCCTACGGCACGTTGCGCTTCGAGTCCGGCGGCCACCGCGTGCAGCGCGTGCCGGCCACCGAGAGCCAGGGCCGCATCCACACCAGCGCCTGCACGGTGGCCGTGATGCCCGAGCCCGACGAGGCCGAGGAGGTGCAGATCAACCCCGCCGAGCTGCGCATCGACACCTTCCGCGCCAGCGGTGCCGGCGGCCAGCACGTGAACAAGACCGACAGCGCGATCCGCATCACGCACCTGCCCACCGGCATCGTCGCCGAGTGCCAGGACGACCGCAGCCAGCACCGCAACAAGGCCAAGGCGATGGCCGTGCTCGTGGCGCGCCTGCGCGACAAGGAGCGCAGCGAGCGCGCCGCCAGGGAGGCCGCGGCGCGCAAGAGCCTCGTGGGCAGCGGCGACCGCAGCGACCGCATCCGCACCTACAACTTCCCGCAAGGGCGGCTCACCGACCACCGCATCAACCTGACGCTGTACAAGCTGGCGCAGATCATGGACGGCGACCTCGGCGACGTGACCGCGGCGCTCGCCGCGGCGCGCGCCACCGAGCAGCTGGCGCAGCTGGAGGCGGGCGGGCACTGAGGAGCGGCATGTGAGGCGGTCCGGTTGCACGGGTGGTCCGGGCGCGCGTGGCGGGCCGGGATGAGTGACCGCCCCGGCGCGGCCCGCGGCCCCGGCCCGGCCAGCATCGGCGAATGGCTGCAACACGCACGCTCGGCCGGGCTGGCGCGGCTCGACGCGCAAGTGCTGCTGGCGCATCACCTCGGGAGGCCGCGCGCCTGGCTGCTGGCACATGACGACGACGCGTTGCCGCCCGGGCTGGCCGAGCCGCTCGAGGTCGACCTTGCACGGCGGACCGCCGGGGTACCGCTGGCCCACCTCGTCGGCTCACGCGAGTTCCACGGCCTGGCGCTGAACGTCAGCGCCGACGTGCTGGTTCCGCGGCCCGAGACCGAGCTTCTCGTGGACTGGGCGCTGGAGCTGGCACCCCATGCCCCGCTGCCGCGGCTGGTCGACCTCGGCACCGGCAGTGGCGCGATCGCGTTGGCGTTCAAGCATCGTGCGCCGGCGTTCGACGTCGTGGCCACCGACCTCAGCGGACCGGCGCTGGCCGTGGCGCGCGAGAACGGCCGGCGGCTCGACCTGCCGGTGACCTGGCTGGCCGGCAGCTGGTGGCAGCCGCTGGCTGGCCAGCGCTTCGGCCTCGCCGTCTCGAACCCACCGTATGTCGCCGATGGCGACCCGCACTTGCCGTCCCTCGAGCACGAGCCGGGGTTGGCCCTAGTGGGCGGGCCGGACGGCCTGGACGCCCTCCGTTGCATCGTCGCAACGGCCGGCGCCCACCTGGCTGCGGGTGGCTGGCTGCTGCTCGAGCACGGCTTCGACCAGGCGCATGCGGTGGCTGCGTTGCTGCGCGCTGCCGGCTTCGTGGACACCGGCACGCGGGCGGACCTGGCTGGCTCGCCGCGCGTCACGGGCGGCCGCTGGCCCGTCGGCTGACGCCCGCCGGAGCGCGCGGCCGCTCGGCACGCCGGCACACCGAGGCTGCCAACTGTTGCCGCGGTTGCCTGCGTTGGCGCATTGGGGGGATGCGACCACCCGCCCTCCGGGCGCATGATGGAACGGCATCGACGATCAGGGGGCACAGATGAGGAAGCCGACTCGGTGTGCTGTTCCGCGCCGAAGGCCGCAGGGCCTTCGGATGCTGCCGCTGCTGGCCTGCTTGCTGGCGTCGCAGGCCGGGGCCAACCAGGGGTTGCTCGCCACCGCCGACGAGTGGCTGTGGCCGCGCGTGCAGGCGCGCATCACGGTGCAGACCGCGGCGCTGGACCCGTTGACGCTGACGAGTCTGGGCAGCCCCGGAACGGGCCTGCGCGGCGTGCAGGGCGGCTCGGTGCTCGGCGACTACGTGATCGCCACGCCCAACTTCGGCAACTTCCGGGCCACCAGCGGCGTGATGCTCGGATCACCCGCTGGCGCCCCGGTGCTGAGCGCAACGCCGCTGGCGCGGGTGGGCGTCTCGGTCTACGACAACGGCTCGGCGGGCTACGGGGCGCCGGCCGCAGACGGGCCGGCGACGTTGCCCTACGTCGGGCTCGGCTACAGCAGCGCGTCGCTGTGGCGCAGCCTCTCGCTGAGTGCCGACGTCGGCTGGGTGGCGGGGCGGCCGGCCGGCCTTTCCGGGCTCGGCCGTGCGATGTACGGCAACCAGTCGCTGGAGGCCGCCGTGCGCGAGCTGCGCCTGGCCCCGGTGCTGCACCTGGGCGTGCGCTACAGCTTCTGAGCGCCCGCAGGGCCGGCCTCGGCCCGCCGCGAGAGGCCTCACCCTTGCCCGCGCCGAGCCGGACTCCACACGGCGGTCGTGGCGCAGCCCGGGCCGCCAGCGCGGGCTGGCGCGCATGCCCCCAGCCCGGTGCTCCGGCGCGCGTTGCCGCATACTGCACGCTTTCAGTCGGCACCCATCGGGGCAAACAGACATGAGCGACGTCCAGCAACGCATCGACCAGCTGGTCAAGGACAACCGGGTGATGCTCTTCATGAAGGGCACGGCGCAGTTTCCGATGTGCGGCTTCTCCGGCCGGGCCGTGCAGGTGTTGAAGGCCTGCGGGGTGGACGAGATCGCCACCTTCAACGTGCTCGAGGACGAGGAAGTCCGCCAGGGCATCAAGGAATATGCCAACTGGCCGACGATCCCGCAGCTCTACGTGAATGGCGAGTTCGTCGGCGGCTCGGACATCCTGATGGAGATGTACCAGTCGGGCGAGCTGCAGCAGCTGCTGGGTTCGGCAAAGGCCTGAGCGCGCGAGGCGTGCGCCGCCTCCCGGCGTGCCGCGTCGGCACCGGCCGCCCTGACGACCCGCTGGCGTGACGCAGCGTCTCGCGGTCGGCATCACGGGCGCCACGGGGGCCGCCTATGGCGTGCGGTTGCTCGAGCGGGCGCGGGCGCTCGGCGTCGAGACGCACCTCGTCGTCACGCCGGCCGGCATGCTCAACGTGCACCACGAGCTCGGCCTGGACCGGCAGGCGCTGGAGCGGCTGGCGAGCGTGGCGCACGCGCCGGGCGACGTCGGTGCCTGCATCGCCAGCGGCAGCTTCGACACCGCGGCGATGGTCATCGCGCCCTGCTCGATGCGCACGCTGGCCGCGGTGGCGCACGGCCTGTCGGACAACCTCCTGACGCGCGCCGCCGACGTCACGCTGAAGGAGCGCCGGCGACTCGTGCTGATGGTGCGCGAGACACCGCTCAACCTGGCGCACCTGCGCAACATGAGCGCCGTCACCGAGATGGGCGCGATCGTCTACCCGCCTCTGCCGGCCTTCTACCACCACCCGCTCACGATCGACGAGATGGTGGCCGACGGCGTGGAGCGCGTGCTGCAGCTCGCCGGCATCGAAGGCGCCGCGCCGCGGGCCTGGGCGGGGCTGCGCGAGGCAAGTTGAAGCTGTTCGGCAGCGCACCGCGCGGTCGCCAGGCTTCACCCACTCAGCCGGTCTTGATGTCCCACTGCCGGCGCGACGCGAACACGGCGCGCGGATACTCGGGCCGGCCGCGGCTGCCGTTGTAGCGGCCGAGCGCCATGAACAGGTCGCCGCGCTCCATGTCGAGGTAGTGGCGCAGGATGACGCAGCCGAAGCGCAGGTTGGTCTGCAGGTGGAAGAGACGGTGCACGTCGCCGTCGCCGATGAGCCGCGCCCAGAACGGCATCACCTGCATGTAGCCGCGTGCACCTGCGACGCTGATGGCGTACTTGCGAAAGCCGCTTTCCACCTGCACGAGGCCGAGCACGAGCGCGGGCTCGAGGCCGGCACGCTTGCTCTCGTACCACAGCGCCTCGAGGAACTCGATGCGCGTGTGGCGATCCGCCTTGCGGCGCTTCAAGCGCTCGCTCGCCGTGCCGAGCCACTTCAGGTAACCCAGCCGCGCCTCGATGTCCTCGAAGCTCGGGCGCGGCGGCGCGTCTTCGGCCACGGAGGCGGCGAGCGCCGTGCGCACGGCATCGGCAAGCGGCTCCTCGATCTGCGCGCCGGCTCGGGCGTGCCGCGCAGGCAGGGCAAACGCCGCCAGGGCGCCGGCGCTCGCTGCGCCTTGCCAGAGCCGGCGCCGCGTGACCGTCATGCTCTCAGGCGACCCTTCACGAGGGCCGCGGCCTCGGCCACCGGCACGGCCATGGCGGCGGCCTCGCGCCGGCCCTGCACCTCCACCGTGCCGGCCTTCAGGCCGCGCTCGCTGATGACGATTCGCTGCGGCACGCCGATCAGCTCCCAGTCGGCAAACATGGCCCCGGGCCGCTCACCCCGGTCGTCGAGCACGACGTCGACGCCCAGCGCCGCGAGTTCGTCGTGCAGCCGGTCGGCGGCGGCTCTCACGTCCGGCGTCCGCTCGTAGCCGATCGGGCAGACCACGACCGTGAACGGCGCCAGCGCATCGGGCCAGACGATGCCGCGCTCGTCGTGACCCTGCTCGATCGCCGCTCCGAGCAGGCGGGTGACGCCGATGCCGTAGCAGCCCATCACCATCGGTTGCGGCTTGCCGGTCTCGTCCAGGTAGTTGGCGCTCATCGCCGCGCTGTACTTCGTGCCGAGCAGGAACACGTGGCCGACCTCGATGCCGCGCTGGATGGCCAGCACGCCCTTGCCGTCGGGCGAGGGGTCGCCCGGCACGACGTTGCGGATGTCGGCCACGAGATCGGGCTCGGGCAGGTCGCGCCCCCAGTTGACCCCCGTGAGGTGGAAGTCGGCCTCGTTCGCGCCGCAGACGAAGTCGTGCATCGCGGCCACGGTACGGTCGGCGATGACCTTCACGGGCTGCTTCGTGCCGATGGGGCCGAGGTAACCGGGCTGACAGCCGAAGTGCGCAGCGATCTCGGCCGCGCTGGCGAAGCGGTAGCCGGCCTTCAGGCCGGGCAGCTTGCCGGCCTTCACCTCGTTGAGGCTGTGGTCGCCGCGCACGAGCAGCAGCCATAGCGTCGTCTTCTGCAGAGCGCCCGAGCCGTCGAACTCGTCGGTGGCGAGCACGAGCGACTTGACCGTCGTCTCGAGCGGGATGCCGAGCAGCGCCGCCACGTCCTCGCAGGTGGCCTTGCCCGGCGTGGGCGTCTTCTCGAGCGACTTCGACGGCGCCGCGCGTTGCGCGAGGAGCGGCAGCGCCTCGGCCAGCTCGATGTTGGCCGCGTAGTCACTCGTCGGGCAGTAGACGATCGCGTCCTCGCCGGTGTCGGCAATGACCTGGAACTCCTGCGACGCATCGCCGCCGATGGCACCCGAGTCCGCCGCCACCGCACGATAGGTCAGCCCCATGCGGTCGAAGATGGCGCAGTAGGCCTTGAACATCGCCTGGTAGCTGACGAGCCCCGACTCGAGGTCGCGGTCGAAGGAGTACGCGTCCTTCATCGTGAACTCGCGCCCGCGCATCAGGCCGAAGCGCGGCCGGCGCTCGTCGCGGAACTTGGTCTGGATGTGATAGAAGTTCCGCGGCAGTTGCTTGTAGCTCTTCAGCTCCTGCCGCGCGATGTCGGTCATCACCTCCTCGCTCGTCGGCTGGATGACGAAGTCGCGCTCGTGCCGGTCCTTCACGCGCAGCAGCTCCGGGCCCATCTTCTGGAAGCGGCCGGTCTCCATCCAGAGTTCGGCCGGCTGCACCACGGGCATCAGCAGCTCGATGGCGCCGGCACGGTTCATCTCCTCCCGGATGATGGCCTCCACCTTGCGGATGACGCGCAGGCCGAGCGGCATGTAGTTGTAGATGCCGGCGCCGAGCCGCTTGATCATGCCGGCGCGCACCAGGAGCTTGTGGCTGACGACTTCCGCGTCGGCGGGCGCCTCCTTGAGCGTGGAGACGAAGGTCTGAGTCGCTTTCATCGGGCGGCCATCGCGAGGCTGGATTGCGGCAGGTTGCTTGCACCGGCCGACGAAACGCCACGCAGCCGTCTGGTCGTGCGAGGCCGCAGTGCGGCCCGGCTTGCATCGACCCCCGCGATCGGGGGGCGCATCCATCGGCATGGATGACGCGAAGGTCGGTGCGGGTTAGCGAGGGTTCGCCACGCGCACGACGCCGGTGCAATAATGAAATCAGTCAAAGATTGGGGTCTGATTATGCTCGACCGGGACGGCTTCAGGCCGAACGTCGGCATCGTCCTCCTGAACTCGCGCAACCAGGTCTTCTGGGGCAAGCGGCTCAAGACGCATTCCTGGCAGTTCCCGCAAGGGGGCATCAAGTACGGCGAGTCGCCCGAGCAGGCGATGTTCCGCGAGTTGCAGGAAGAGGTCGGGCTCAGGCCCGAGCACGTGCAGATCCTCGCGCGCACGCGCGACTGGCTGCGCTACGAGGTACCCGAGCAGTACATCCGGCGCGACGCGCGCGGCCACTACAAGGGCCAGAAGCAGATCTGGTTCCTGCTGCGCCTGGTGGGTCGCGACAGCGACATGAACCTGCGCGCCACCGACCACCCCGAGTTCGACGCCTGGCGCTGGAACGACTACTGGGTGCCGCTGGACGTGGTGATCGAGTTCAAGCGCGGCGTGTACGAGATGGCGCTGACCGAGCTTGCGCGCTACCTGCCGCGCGCGAACCACCACAATCGCTACCTGCGCGCCGGGCTGCGGGCGCAGCGGCACGACGGCGCGCCGCAGCACGCGGCGGCAGCGCAGATGCCGCTCGACGACCCCGCTCCACCGGCCGCCGACTGAGCACTCGGCGCGAGGCCCGGCCCGCCGGCCCGCCGCGCATCGGCTGCGCCCGCACTGCTCAAAGCAATGCGAGGTTCGTGCGGTGGATCATCTCGGGCTCGTTGGCGTAGCCAAGCAGCGCCGCGATCTGCGCGGAGGGCTTGCGGGCGATCAGCCGCGCCTCGGCGGCCGAGTAGTTCGCCAGCCCTCGCGCGATCTCGACCCCGCCGGGCCCCCGCACGGCGATCACGTCACCACGCACGAAGTCGCCTTGAACCTCGATGACACCGATCGGCAGCAAGCTCTTGCCGTCGTCGCGAAGCTTGGCTACGGCACCGGCATCAACCATGACGGCGCCGCGCAGCTGCAGATGATCGAGCATCCACTGCTTGCGCGCCGCCACCTTCGGCGTCGCGGCCGTCAGCTGCGTGCCGATGCGCTCGCCGGCAGCCAGGCGCAGCAGCACGTCGGGCTCCCGCCCCCAGGCAATGACGGTACCGGCACCGCTGCGTGCCGCGCGCTTGGCGGCCAGCACCTTCGTGAGCATGCCGCCGCGCCCGATGCCCGAACCGGCGCCGCCGGCCATCGCCTCGAGCGCCGGATCGCCAGCGACAGCCTCCTCCAGAAGGCGGGCCGACGCATCCTTGCGCGGATCCGCGGTGTAGAGGCCTTGCTGGTCGGTCAGGATGACGTAGGCATCGGCATCGACCAGGTTGGCCACCAGCGCACCGAGCGTGTCGTTGTCGCCGAACTTGATCTCGTCGTTGACGACGGTGTCGTTCTCGTTGATGACCGGAATGACCTTCAACGACAGCAGCGTCAGCAGCGTGGAACGGGCATTGAGGTAACGCTCGCGGTCGGCAAGGTCGGCGTGCGTGAGCAGCACCTGTGCGCTGTGCAGTCCGTGGCGCGCCAGGCTCGTCTCGTACATCTGCGCCAGGCCCATCTGGCCGACGGCGGCGGCGGCCTGGAGCTCGGGCAGGTCGCGCGGGCGCTTGGCCCAGCCCAGGCGCTTCATGCCTTCAGCCACCGCGCCGCTGCTCACCATCATGAGCTCGAAGCCGCGGCCGGCCAGCGCCGCCAACTGGCGCGCCCAGTTGCCGATGGCCTCGGCGTCGATGCCGCGCCCATCGTTCGTCACGAGGCTCGAACCGACCTTGATGACAAGCCGGCGCGCGTCGCCCACGACGCTATGCACGTGTACCCTCACGCGATGGCGAGAAGCCGGGTGGAGGCGGTTCGGGTGCGGCGAAGCGCGGATCGGGCAGTGGCTTGTCGTGCACCTCGCGCGCGATGTGCGCGTAGGCGGCCTCGACGAGCGGCCGCAGCCCTTCGCGAGCCAGTGCCGAGATCACGAACACCGGCCCCTTGAACCGCAGGCGCCGCACGGCATCCTTGACGCGCTGCTCGCGCTCCTCGGCAGGCACCATGTCGATCTTGTTGAAGACCAGCCAGCGCGGCTTGGCCGCCAGCGCCGGGTCGTACTTCTTCAGCTCGGCGACGATGGCCCGCACCTGCTGTACGGGGTCGGCGCCCGCGTCGAAGGGGGCGATGTCGACCAGGTGCAGCAGCAGCCGCGTGCGCTGCAGGTGGCGCAGGAACTGGTGGCCGAGGCCGGCGCCTTCGCTCGCGCCTTCGATCAGGCCGGGGATGTCGGCGACGACGAAGCTCTGCCCGGCGTCGACACGCACGACGCCCAGATTCGGGTGCAGCGTCGTGAAGGGGTAGTCGGCGATCTTGGGCCGTGCGTTGGAGATCGCCGCAATCAACGTGCTCTTTCCGGCGTTGGGCATGCCGAGCAGGCCCACGTCTGCCAGTACGCGCAGCTCGAGCCTGAGCTTCTTCGCCTCGCCGGGCCAGCCGGGGGTCTTCTGGCGAGGAGCGCGGTTCGTGCTGGTCTTGAAGTGCAGGTTGCCGAAACCGCCGTCGCCGCCCTTGGCGAGCAGCGCGCGCTGGCCATGCTCGAGCAACTCGACCAGCGGCTCGCCGGTGGCAGCATCGGTCACGATGGTGCCCACGGGCATGCGCAACTCGATGTCGGGCCCCGCGGCGCCGAACTGGTCGGCGCCGCGCCCGGGTTCGCCGTTGCGCGCCTCGTGGCGGCGTGCATAGCGGTAGTCGATCAGCGTGTTGATGTTGCGATCAGCGGCCGCGAACACGCTGCCACCGCGCCCGCCATCACCGCCGTTGGGGCCGCCGAACGGGATGAACTTCTCGCGGCGGAAGCTGACGCAGCCGGCCCCGCCATGGCCGGCGGCCACCTCGATCACGGCTTCGTCGACGAACTTCATGGTCGGATGGTAGCGAGCGGGTACCGGCGCCGCCCCAAGAGCGACGAAGCCCCGGCGATGCGGGGCTTCGCGGGCGGCGAAGTGGCGACTCAGGCCGGCCGCACGCTCACGGTCTGGCGGTTCAGCGCGCCCTTGGTCTCGTACTTCACCGCGCCGTCCACGAGCGCGAACAGCGTGTGGTCACGGCCGATGCCGACATTGGCCCCGGCGTGGAAGCGCGTGCCACGCTGGCGCACGAGGATCGAACCGGCGCTGACCTGCTGGCCGCCGAACACCTTCACGCCGAGCATCTTCGGCTGCGAATCGCGGCCGTTGCGGGTCGAGCCGCCGCCCTTCTTCTGTGCCATGGTTGCCGCTCCCTCGTCAAGCGTCGATCGAGCTGATCGACAGCTCGGTGTAGGACTGGCGGTGACCGCCATGGCGCTGGTAGTGCTTGCGGCGACGCATCTTGAAGATGCGCACCTTGTCGTGCCTGCCGTGCGCCACGACGGTGGCCTTCACACTGGCACCCGCGACCCAGGGCGCCCCGACCTTCAACTCCGCGCCGCTGCCGACGGCGAGCACCCGGTCGATGACGACTTGCTGGCCCACGTCCGCAGCAATCTGTTCTACCTTGATCTTTTCGCCGGCAGCAACCTTGTACTGCTTGCCGCCGGTGCTTATGACCGCGTACATGTGTGACCTTCTTTCGCTGGAACTGCCTGGCCGGCCGCACCTGAGATGGCGGCAGCCGGTCTGAACAGCCTTTCAGTATACCACTCCGGCGCCTCCGCACAGCAGCTTGGCGGCCGGACGGGGAGTGCAGCGACCGCCCGCGGCCCGATTCCTATAATTCGGGCCCCTCCTCGGCCTTCCGCGTGATCGAGACCCCCGCCTCCCAGCCCGCCGTCGCGGACCCGGTCGATGAGGCACTGCGGGAGGTCGATGGCCTGATCCGCCAGCGCCTTGCGTCGCGCGTGGCGCTGATCGACCAGATCTCAGCCTACATCGTCAACGCTGGCGGCAAGCGCATCCGACCTCGGCTGGTGCTGCTTTTCGCGGAGGCGTTCGGTTTCCGCGGCCACGAGCGGCTGGAGCTCGCGGCGATCGTGGAGTTCATCCACACCGCGACGCTGCTGCACGACGACGTCGTCGACGAGTCGGACCTGCGTCGCGGCCGCGCCACTGCCAATGCGGCATTCGGCAACGCCGCCAGCGTCCTGGTCGGCGACTTCCTGTACTCGCGTGCGTTCCAGATGATGGTCTCGGTGGATCGCATGCGCGTGCTCGAGGTGCTCGCCGATGCCACGAACGTCATCGCCGAAGGCGAGGTATTGCAGCTGATGAACATGCACGATCCCGACCTGACGGTCGAGGACTACCTGCGCGTCATCCGTTTCAAGACGGCCAAGCTGTTCGAGGCCAGTGCGCGCCTCGGGGCGGTGCTGGGCGAGGCGGACACGGCCACCGAGGAGTCGTGTGCCGACTACGGCCGCTGCCTGGGAACCTCGTTCCAACTGGTGGACGACCTTCTCGACTACGAGGGCGAGACGGCCGCGCTCGGGAAGAACGTTGGCGACGACCTGCGCGAAGGCAAGCCCACTCTTCCTCTGCTGCTGGCCATGGAGCGGTCGACACCGGTCGAGCGCGCGATGATCCGCCGGGCCATCGAACAGGGCGAGCAGCAGCGCCTGCCGGACATTCTTGCGGTCGTGCGCCGAACCGGCGCGCTCGAGTCCACCCGCTCCGCGGCGAAGGAGGAGGCCGAGAAGGCCCACGCGCGCGCGCTGGTGCTGCCGCCATCGAGGGCACGCGATGCTCTGATAGACTTGTGTGTTCGGTCGGTGCACCGGTCGTCGTGACCTGGGCAAACCGGCGTGAAGGCGGTGCGGGCGCGCGAGGCCTCCGCCGCCACCCAGTCGGGGTGTAGCTTAGCCTGGTAGAGCGCTACGTTCGGGACGTAGAGGCCGGTGGTTCGAATCCACTCACCCCGACCATCCTGCAGGCCGTCGCCCGGTCGCGGCAGGCACATGGGTGCAAAAAGTTGCGGCCGATGCCGGGTCGCCGGGGCCCGGCGACCGTTTACACCTCCCTGGGGATCGGCGATGATGTTCCGTCTACGTCGTTGCTGATGCCGCGCTGAACCGCCCGATGGCCGCAGAGACCGTTGTCGATTCGCCGCCTTCGACCCTGTCGGGGGTCGCGCGCGTGCTGGTCAATGCCGGCAAGCTGAACGCCAAGACGGCGGAAGAACTGACCAAGAGCGCGCGCGAGCGCAAGAGCAGCTTCGTCGCCGCCGTCGTGGGCGGAGGCGCGATGAAGCCCGACGAACTCGCGCACACGTTGTCGTCGGCGCTCGCGCTGCCGCTGGTAGACCTGGCCGCGGTGGACATGCAGAAGCTGCCGCGCAACCTGGTCGATCCCAAGATCGCCAACCAGTATCAGCTCATCGTGCTGGGCAAGCGCGGCAACCGCCTGTTCATCGGTGCCGCCGACCCGACGGACCAGGAGGCCGTCGAGCGCATCAAGTTCGCGACCCAGCTGACGCCCGAGTGGGTGATCGTCGAATACGACAAGCTGGCCAAGGAGCTCGAGCAGCAGGGCGCCTCGGCCAACGAGGTGCTCGAAACGCTGGCGACGGCCGA
This sequence comes from Rubrivivax sp., assembly GCA_026125665.1. GTDB lineage: Bacteria > Pseudomonadota > Gammaproteobacteria > Burkholderiales > Burkholderiaceae_C > Rubrivivax. The sequence continues at coordinate 37,256 of JAHCKS010000004.1, read as the reverse complement.
CTTCGATTTCGATGTCACCGAGGAGGACGCCGCCGCCGCCGAAGGCGCCGACGTCACCGCCGAGGTCGAGGACGCGCCAGTCGTTCGCTTCCTGCAGAAGATGCTGATCGACGCGATCAATCTGCGCGCGTCCGACCTGCACTTCGAGCCGTACGAGTACAACTACCGCGTGCGCTTCCGCGTCGACGGCGAGCTGCGCGAGATCACGCAGCCTCCGCTGGCCATCAAGGACAAGCTCGCCTCGCGCATCAAGGTCATCAGCCGGATGGACATCGCCGAGAAACGGGTCCCGCAGGATGGCCGCATGAAGCTGAAGTTCGGCACGAAGGCCATCGACTTCCGGGTCAGCACGCTGCCCACCCTCTTCGGCGAGAAGGTGGTGATCCGTATCCTCGATTCGAGCAGCGCCAAGCTCGGCATCGAGGCGCTCGGCTACGAGAAGATCGAGCGCGACCGATTGCTCAACGCCATTCAGCGGCCCTATGGCATGGTGCTCGTCACCGGCCCCACCGGCAGCGGCAAGACGGTGTCGCTGTACACGTGCCTGAACATCCTCAACCAGCCGGGCGTCAACATCGCCACGGTCGAGGACCCGGCGGAAATCAACCTGCCCGGCATCAACCAAGTCAACGTCAACGACAAGGCCGGCCTGAACTTCGCCATCGCCTTGAAGGCCTTCCTGCGGCAGGATCCGGACATCATCATGGTCGGCGAGATCCGCGACCTGGAAACCGCCGACATCGCCATCAAGGCAGCGCAAACCGGCCACTTGGTGATGAGCACGCTGCACACGAACGACGCGCCGACGACGCTGACGCGGCTGATGAACATGGGCGTGGCGCCGTTCAACATCGCCGCCAGCGTGTTGCTGATCACCGCGCAGCGCCTGGCAAGGCGGCTGTGCGAGAACTGCAAGAAGCCGGCGGACTACCCTCGCGAATCGCTGCTCAAGGCCGGCTTCCAGGCCGAGGAGATCGACGGCAACTGGAAACCGTACCGCGCCGTCGGCTGCTCGGCCTGCAACAACGGATACAAGGGGCGGGTCGGTCTTTACCAGGTGATGCCCATCACCGAGGCGATCCAGAAGATCATCCTGAGCGAAGGTACGGCGCTGGACATCGCCAAACAAGCCCAGCTTGAAGGCGTGCGGGATCTGCGCCAGTCCGGCCTGGTCAAGGTGCGTACGGGCGTGACCACGCTCGAAGAGGTGATCACCGTCACCAACGAGTGACGCTGATCCGGCTGATCGCTGCCCCGCCGCCCAGCCCTCACCCCTTTTCCTCCTCCAAAACTCCCGCAACGAGCACGCCCATGGCCACAGCAGCAGTCGCCAGGTCCCCGAAAGACGCGATCTTCGAGTGGGAAGGCAAGGACAAGAACGGCAAGGTCGTGCGCGGCGAGATGCGCGCCGGCGGCGAGGCGATGGTCAACGCCAGCCTGCGCCGCCAGGGCATCCTCGTCAACAAGATCAAGAAGCGGCGCACGAGTGGCGGCCGCGCCATCAAGCAGAAGGACATCGCCATCTTCACGCGCCAGCTGGCGACGATGATGAAGGCCGGCGTGCCGCTGCTGCAGGCGTTCGACATCGTGGCGCGGGGCGCCACGAATCCGCGGCTGACCAAGCTGCTGAACGACATCCGCAGCGACGTCGAGACCGGCACGAGCTTGTCGTCCGCCTTTCGCAAGCATCCGCTGCACTTCGACTCGCTGTACTGCAACCTGGTCGAAGCCGGCGAGGCCGGCGGCATTCTGGAGGCGTTGCTCGACCGCCTTGCCCTGTACCAGGAGAAGACGCTCGCCATCAAGCAGAAGATCAAGTCGGCGCTGATGTATCCCGTGGCGGTGATCGTCGTCGCCTTCGTCGTGCTGACGGTGATCATGCTCTGGGTGATCCCGGCCTTCGAAGAGGTCTTCAAGTCGTTCGGTGCCGACCTTCCGGCCCCGACGCTTGCCGTGATCGCGATGTCCAAGTTCTTCGTCAGCTACTGGTGGGCGATCTTCACGCTGCTGTTCGGCGGGCTGTGGTTCTTCTTCGAGAGCTGGAAGCGATCGGAGAAGATGCAGAAGGCGATGGATCGCATGCTGCTGAAGATCCCGGTATTCGGTGATCTCATCGAGAAGTCGGTCATCGCGCGCTGGACACGCACGCTGTCGACGATGTTCGCCGCGGGTGTGCCGTTGGTCGAGGCGCTCGACTCCGTCGGTGGTGCATCGGGCAACGCCGTCTTCGCCGAAGCCACCGAGCAGATCCAGAAGGACGTCTCGACCGGTTCCGCGCTGACCACCGCGATGACCGCCACCGGCGTCTTCCCGACGATGGTGCTGCAGATGGCAGCCATCGGCGAGGAATCCGGCTCGCTCGACCACATGCTGGCCAAGGCGGCCGAGTTCTACGAGGAAGAGGTCGATGAGATGGTCAAGGGTCTGTCCAGCCTGATGGAGCCCTTCATCATCGTCATCCTCGGCGTGCTCATCGGCGGCATCGTCATCTCGATGTACCTGCCGATCTTCAAGCTGGGCGCCGTCGTCTGATGTCGCCGGCCGGCGCCGGGGCCGCCCCCGACTGGGTGGTCCTGCTGCTGTCGCCCTGGGTCCTGGCGCTGCTGGGGCTGTGCATCGGCAGCTTCCTGAACGTCGTCGTGCACCGGCTGCCGACGATCTACATGCGCGGCTGGTGGGCGTTCGACGTGGCTGACTTCGCTCTGGGCGACAAGCGAAGCTGGCGCTCCGCCTTCGGCTCGGCCGCGGAGCCCCCGGCCGAGCTGGCCGCCGCGGCCGGTGCCATCCACCGGCAGTTGGAGGCGAGCCCGCCTCTTTCGCTGATGCGGCCCCGCTCGCGCTGTCCGCACTGCGGGCACCAGCTGCGTGCGGTGGAGAACATACCGGTTGCCAGCTGGCTGGCGCTGCGCGGCCGCTGCTCGGCCTGCAGGGCACGCATCGGCCTGCGGTACCCGCTGGTCGAGGCCGGAACGGCGCTGCTCTTCGCGGCCAGCGCCGCCGTCCACGGCGCCAGCTGGCAGACCGTGGTCACCTGCACCGCGATCGCGCTGCTGGTCGCGATGGCGCTGATCGACCTCGACTACACGCTGCTGCCCGACAGCCTGACGATCCCGCTCGTCGTGCTCGGCTTGGTGGCGGCGGCAGCGGGCGTGTCGGTGGTGCCGTGGAAGGATGCGGCGATCGGTGCGCTCGCCGGCTATGGAGCGCTGTGGGCCCTCGGAGTGCTTTGGGCCGTCCTGTTCCGAAAGGCCAACGCGATGGCTGAAGGGGACATGAAGATGCTGGCCGGCCTCGGCGCGCTCCTCGGTTGGCAGGCCTTGCCGGGCATCCTGCTCGTCGCGGCCGGCATCGGCTCGGTCGTCGGCATCGCGATGATCGTCTTCCGCGGTCACAAGCGCGAGACGCCGATCCCGTTCGGTCCCTACCTTGCGCTGGCCGGAGCGGCGGCCCTGCTGCTGCGCGGGCGCTTCGTCGAGTTCGCAGAAGGCATGCTGCCCCTGCTGGGCGGCTGAGGTTCACGATGCGCCCGGCGCTGCGCCTCGGCCTCACGGGCGGCATCGGCAGCGGCAAGAGCACGGTGGCTCGCCTGCTTGTGGAGTGCGGCGCCTTCCTCGTCGACACCGATGTGCTGGCACACCAGCTGACGCAGCCAGGAGGCGCCGCCATTGCGCCGATCGCCGCGGCGTTCGGTCCGCACTCCATCGGCGCCGATGGAGCGCTCGATCGCGGGCGCATGCGCGCCACGATCTTCGCCGACGCGGCTGCCAAGGCGCGGCTCGAAGGCATCCTGCACCCGCTGATCGGCGAACGGGCGACCGCCCTGGCCGCCCACGCCGCGCCGGGCCAGCCAGTGGTCTTCGACGTGCCGCTACTCGCCGAGTCGAGCCTCTGGCGCGCGCGCGTGCACCGCATCGTCGTCGTCGACTGCAGCGAGCCGACGCAGGCGGCACGTGTCGCGGCCCGGCCGGGCTGGACGATCGAAGCGGCCGAGCGGGTGATCGCGCAGCAGGCGCCGCGTGCCGCGCGGCGCCGCATCGCCGACGCCGTGATCCACAACGACGGCATCGCGCCGGAGGTGTTGGCCGGGCAGGTCCGCCGCCTCTTCGCCTGGTGGAAGGACCTGCCGCCGCCGGGGCCGGCCTCGCAGAAGACGACGCGGGCCGTGTGAAACAATCCGCGCGTGCCCGCGGTGCGCGCACGCGCAGCTGCCGCCTTCCCCGCCGCCTGTTCGCCTTGGTTCTCTACGAGTACCCATTCCACGAAGGCATCCGCACGATGCTGCGGCTCGAGCACCTGTTCGAGCGGCTGGACCTGCTGGCGGCACGCGACGACGCCGTCGATCACCATTTCGCGCTGGCGACGATCTTCGAGGTCATGGACGTCGCCTCGCGCGCCGACCTGAAGAGCGACCTGCTGAAGGATCTCGACCGCCACCGCGGCCTGCTGCAGGGCTACCGCGGCCATCCGGGCGTCGACGCGTCGTCGCTCGATGCCTGGCTGGTGCGGCTGGAACGCGCCTTCCACGGTCTCAACCAGATGCAAGGCAAGGCCGGGCAGGTGCTGGCGAGCAACGACTGGCTGATGAGCATCCGCAGCCGCATCAGCATCCCGGGCGGCACCTGCGCCTTCGACCTGCCGGCCTATCACGCGTGGCAGCAACGGCCCGCCGCGCATCGCCGAGAGGACCTGGCCGGCTGGATCGCGACGCTGTCGCCATTGGCCGACGCGCTGCGCGTGTTGCTGGGCCTGCTGCGCGACAGCGGCCAGGCGCAGCGCATGATCGCACCCGGCGGTCAGTACCAGCAGAGCCTGCCGCAGGGCAAGGCCTACCAGCTGCTGCGCGTGCATGTCGATGAAGCCTCGGGCCTGGTACCCGAGATCACCGGCCACCGGCTCATGGTGTCGATCCGCTTCATGCGCGCCGACGCGGAAGGGCGGCTGCGCCCCGCCGCCACCGACGCGACGTTCGAGCTCACGCTGTGCGTCTGAACCACGGCCCGGAGACCGGAGCGCTGGGGACGAGATGAACGGGCCGCGTGCGCCACGCCTCGTGCCCTGCCCGACCTGCGGCGCACCGAGCCCCTTCGTGCCGGACAACCGGTGGCGGCCGTTCTGCAGCGAGCGCTGCCGCAGCGTCGACCTGGGCGCCTGGGCCAGCGAGCGCTTTCGCGTGCCGGCCGAAGCGCCGCCGGACTCACCGCCCGACAGCACCGAGAACCACCCGGCACGGCCGCAACGCCACTGACCGGCGGGGCGCTTCAGTCTCCGAGCGTGCGCAGGAAGGCGACGAGGTCGGCCGCCTGTGCGGCGCCGAGGTTCAGCCGGCGCAGGATGCGCTCGCCGTCGGCATGCAGGCGTTCTTCGTCCAGCTGGTCGTAGTGGCGAACAACGTCCTCGAGCGTCGCCAGGCTGCCGTTGTGCGTGTACGGCGCCGTGCGCGCCAGCTGGCGCAGCCCCGGTACGCGGAACTCGCCGAAGTGGCGCGGCTCGATCTTCAGGTGTCGCGTGAGCAGCGCGCGCGGATCGCCCGCTGCGCCGGCGTCGTTGAAGCGGCCCAGGCGGTTGAGCGGGCTCGCGAGCAGCTTCGTCAATCCGCCGTGCCGACCCGCATCGACGCCGCCGCCGGCCACGAAGAAGGGAAGACCGATGTCTGCGAACTCGTCGTTGGTGAAGGCCGGGCCGGCGTGACAGACACTGCAGCGGGCCTCGCCGATGAAGAGCCGCAGGCCCCGCTGCGCGGCGAGGGGGTAGCGGGCCGCCTCGTGCCGGTCGCCCCGTGCGAGCGCGTCCCGGAAGCGATCGAAGGGGGTTCGCGGCGAGCGCAGCGTCGCCTGGAAGGCCGCCAGGGCCTTGGCCAGGTGCACGACGAGTTCCTCGTCGTCCGCCGGCGGCGGGATGCCGAACGCGGCGCGGAATGCGGAGGCGCGCGCCGGCACGTCGCGCACCCGAGAGGCCAGCGCCTGCGGCTTCGAGTCCATCTCGCGGGGGTCGAGCAACGGTGCCAGGCTCGCCGCCCACAGGGAGTCGTGCGCGCCGTCCCAGCCGAACCAGCGCCTGTCGGCCACGTCGAGCAGCGTCGGCGTGTTGCGCACCCCCGCGGCGCGGCCCTGGGCCACCGCGCGCGCATCCTGGAAGGCGCGGCCCGGGTCGTGGCAGGTGGCGCAGGACACCGTACCGTCGCGCGACAGGCCGGTGTCCAAAAAGAGGCTCCGGCCGTACTCCACGACCGCGGCGCGCATCCGCCAGCGGTTCGACGCGTCGGCCACGGCCGGCGGAGGCCACGGGCCGAACGACAGGATGGCGGCCTTTTCGGCGCCGCTGAAGTCCAGCAGGGCTTGTGCGCCAGCCCATGGGGAGATCGTGCTGGCGACGGCCAGGACCGCGGCCCATCGGAGCGTGCGCCGCGCGGCATCGAACGCGCGCTGCCCCGGGACGCCGCGAGGCATCGGCTCGGGCCGCCGCCCGGCAGCATTCACGGCAGCGACACGGATTGGCGCAGCCACCGTCGCTCGCCGTGTGCATCCACCTCCACGGCCAGCTCCCAGCGGCCGGCCATGTGCCACAGCAGCCCCTCGGCCCGCCAGCGGCCCTCGCCGAGCGGCCGCAGGCTGGGCCGGTAGTTCATGCCATGCCGGTGCTCGGGCATCGTGGCATCGACGCGCAGCAGCCGCGCGGCGCGCGGGCACACGTGGAGCTCCAGCGCAAAGGGCCGCCCCACCGCGAGCGGCGCGGGCTCGGCCCGCCAGGCAAGCTGCAAGGCGCCGGCCTCGATGCGCTGCTCGCCCGGCGGCGCCGGCGTCGTGAGCGGGCAGGCGCCCGCGGCCGGCAGGCAGGTGAGCGCCGCGAGCCCGACGGCGGCCCGCACGCCATCGGTACGCAGCCGGGCCGACAGGCCGGCGCGGCCACGAACCGGTGCCTGCCGCGCGGACGCCGCCCGCGCCGCCCGCTGTGCGGCTGCACGCATCAGCGCCGCGCCGTGTTCCAAGCCTCGCCGAACAGGCGCTCGCCGTTGCGCCAGGCAATCGCTTCGCCCACCTCACGAGGCAGGTCTGCCAGCCACTGCCGCGACCAGCGCGCGTGCTCGCCGACGTAGAACCAGCGCTCCGGTGTGAAGGTGTCGGTGCCGACCATGAAGCGGTCCGGGAACTCGAGGAAGGCCTCGCGCCAGGCCGACTCGACCTTGCCACCCGTGGCGTCCACGAGCGCATGGTCGCTGCGGAGTGCGAGGTCGCACCAAAGATTGCGGTGCCGGCGCAGCATGGCACGCACATTGGCCGGCGAGTCGAATCCCGCGTGCGCCCAGAGGATGCGCGCCGAAGGATCCTGCCTGAACTGGCGTTCCACGGCGTCGGCGTCGGAGTGCGAGTGCAACGCGATGCGTCGCTCGCGGGCCAGCTGCACCACGCGGCGCACCACGGGCAGGTCGGCGTCCTCGCCATAGACGTGGTACTCGCCGATGCCGACGTAGCGGAACCGCGCCAGCCGCGCCTCGAGGTGCGCGACCACGGTCGGGTCGCGCACCCAGGTGCCGATCTCGCCGCGCGTGCGATACGGGCGCAGCACCGGCAGCACGAGGTCCGGGGCTTCCACAAGCAGCTTCTGCGTGCCCTCGTCGCTGCTGGAGGAGACCATCGCGCGCTTCAGCCCGGCCTGGCGCATCAGCGCCACCGCCTCCTTCGGCGGCAGGCGCTCCCACGCGTCGTGGCTGTAGTGCAGGTGGGCGTCGAAGATCGGCAGCGCGGGCGGGCCTTGCGCCTCGGCCACGCCGGCCCGCACGCCACCGGCCAGGCAGGCTGCGCCGAGCAGCAGCCGGCGCCGCGCTGAATCGTGGTGCCCGCCTTGCGGCGCGACTGCGTGCTGCTGCCGATCGGCCATTGCAACTCCTCGCAATGCCCCGCATCCTACTTGGCACGTACAGCCCTGCGCCCGAGAGGCGTGTTCCGAGGATGGCCATGCAGCTGTTCCGTCAGCTCTTCGACCCCGCGTCGTCCACCTACACCTACCTGCTGGCCGATGCCGGCGAGGCGATCCTCATCGACCCCGTGTTCGAGCAGGCGAGACGCGACGCCGCCCTGCTGCGCGAGCTCGGCCTGCGCCTGGTGGCAACGCTGGAGACGCACGTGCACGCCGACCATGTCACCGCGGCCTGGCTGCACAAGCGCCGCAGCGGCAGCCGCATCGTGCTCGCCGCCGCGGCCGGCGCGCAGGGCGCCGACGTGCCGCTCGCGCACGGCGACCGCGTCGCCTTCGGCGCGCGCCACCTGCAGGCACGCGCGACACCCGGCCACACCGCCGGTTGCATGAGCTACGTGCTCGACGACCTGAGCCGTGCCTTCACCGGCGACGCCTTGCTCATCCGCGGCTGCGGCCGCACGGATTTCCAGCAGGGCAGCGCCGAGCGCCTGTACCGCTCGGTGCACGAGCAGCTCTTCACCCTGCCCGAGACCTGCTTGCTCTATCCGGGCCACGACTACCGCGGCCTCACGGTGAGCAGCGTCGGCGAGGAACGCCGCTTCAACCCGCGCCTGGGTGGCGATTCCAGCCCCGGCGACTTCGCCGGGTACATGCAACACCTGGGGTTGCCGCATCCGAAGCTGATCGACACGGCCGTGCCCGCCAACCTGCGCTGCGGCCGCCCGGCAGACGAGCTCGCCTCGCTGGACGAGCCGACCTGGGCGCCGGTGACACTCAGCTTCGCCGGCATCTGGGAGATCGCGCCCGCAGCGCTGGAGGAGTGCGGCCGTGGCGACGTGCAGATCGTCGACGTGCGCGAGCCGCACGAGTTCGCCGCCGAGCTGGGTCACATCGCCGGCGCACGCCTGATTCCGCTCGGCAGCCTGGGCGACCGTGCCACGACCGAGCTCGACCCGGCCCGGCCGGTGGTGCTGGTGTGCCGCTCCGGCACCCGTTCGGCGCAGGCCACGGTGCTGCTGGGCCGCGCCGGCTTCCCGCACGCCGCCAACCTGGCAGGCGGCATGCTGCGCTGGCGTGCCGAGGGGCGGCCGGCGGTCGGTGGACAGACGTGAGATCTGGTCCACGCGCGATCCCGCCTCTAAGGGTTTGCACTAACGCGCAGAGGGAAGCCACGGGCTCTTGAACGCCTGGGACCGACCCATATAATGCCGCCTGCTAGCACTCATCGTGGACGAGTGCTAATAGGTGAGGCAGCAGTCAAATGCCGACACCCGACAAGTCAGCGAGGACCGACTTTCGGTCTTTCGGTGATGCGGCCTGATGGCCCCAACCGGTTCTTCCTGAAGGAGATGGAATGAAGCTTCGTCCTCTGCACGATCGCGTGATCGTCAAGCGCCTGGAAAACGAGACCAAGACTGCCTCCGGCATCGTGATTCCGGACAACGCGGCCGAGAAACCCGATCAGGGCGAGATCCTCGCCGTCGGCCCCGGCAAGCGCAACGACAAGGGCGACTTCGTCGCTCTCAACGTCAAGGTCGGCGACCGCGTGCTGTTCGGCAAGTACAGCGGCCAGACGGTCAAGGTCGACGGCGACGAACTGCTCGTGATGCGCGAAGAGGACCTCTTCGCCGTCATCGAGAAGAAGTAAGGGCGCCCGGGGCTGCGTTCGCGGCTGGCGCCGCGGTCCTCGCCACCCCTGTCCCAAGAGAAGGGGCTCGAGCCCGACCGGGAGACCCGGGTCGCGTTCGGGACCTCGCCAACAACACGTTCTGCTTTCGGAGTAACTCAACATGGCAGCCAAAGACGTCGTCTTCGGTTCCGACGCCCGCCACCGCCTGGTCGAAGGCGTCAACATCCTCGCCAACGCCGTCAAGGTGACGCTGGGCCCGAAGGGCCGCAACGTCGTGCTCGAGCGCAGCTTCGGCGCCCCCACCGTCACCAAGGACGGTGTGTCGGTGGCCAAGGAGATCGAGCTCAAGGACAAGCTCCAGAACATGGGCGCGCAGATGGTCAAGGAGGTGGCCTCCAAGACCAGCGATGCCGCCGGTGACGGCACGACCACCGCCACCGTGCTCGCGCAGAGCATCGTGCGCGAGGGCATGAAGTACGTCGCCGCGGGCATGAACCCGATGGACCTGAAGCGCGGCATCGACAAGGCGGTCACCAGCCTCGTCGACGAGCTGAAGAAGATCAGCAAGCCCACGACGACCAGCAAGGAGATCAGCCAGGTCGGCGCCATCTCCGCCAACAGCGACGACTCGATCGGCAAGATCATTGCCGACGCGATGGACAAGGTCGGCAAGGAAGGCGTCATCACGGTCGAGGACGGCAAGAGCCTCAACAACGAACTCGACGTCGTCGAGGGCATGCAGTTCGACCGTGGCTACCTCTCGCCCTACTTCATCAACAACGCCGAGAAGCAGGTGGCGGTGCTGGAGAACCCGTACGTCCTCCTGCACGACAAGAAGATCAGCAACATCCGCGAGCTGCTGCCGGCTCTCGAGGCGGTGGCCAAGAGCGGCCGTCCGCTGCTCATCGTCGCCGAGGAAGTCGAGGGCGAGGCGCTGGCGACCCTGGTCGTCAACACCATCCGCGGCATCCTGAAGGTCTGCGCCGTCAAGGCGCCGGGCTTCGGCGACCGCCGCAAGGCCATGCTCGAGGACATCGCCATCCTCACCGGCGGCAAGGTCATCGCCGACGAGGTCGGCCTGACGCTCGAGAAGGTGCAGCTGGCCGACCTCGGCCAGGCCAAGCGCGTCGAGATCGCCAAGGAGAACACCACCCTCATCGACGGCGCCGGCAAGGCCGCCGACATCGAGGCGCGCGTCAAGCAGATCCGCGTGCAGATCGAGGAAGCCACCAGCGACTACGACCGCGAGAAGCTGCAGGAGCGCGTGGCCAAGCTGGCCGGCGGCGTGGCGGTGATCAAGGTCGGCGCCGCGACCGAAGTCGAGATGAAGGAGAAGAAGGCGCGTGTCGAGGACGCCCTGCACGCCACGCGTGCGGCGGTGGAAGAAGGCATCGTCGCCGGCGGCGGCGTGGCGCTGCTGCGCGCCCGCCAGGCGATCGGCAAGCTCAAGGGCGACAACCACGACCAGGACGCCGGCATCAAGATCGTGCTGCGCGCCGTCGAGCAGCCGCTGCGCGAGATCGTGTTCAACGCCGGCGACGAGCCCAGCGTCGTCATCAACAAGGTGCTCGAGGGCAAGGGCAACTACGGCTACAACGCCCAGACCGGCGAGTACGGCGACATGATCGACATGGGCATCCTCGACCCGACGAAGGTCACGCGCACCGCGCTGCAGAACGCCGCGTCGGTGGCCAGCCTGATGCTCACCACCGAAGCCATGGTGGCCGAGGCGCCGAAGGACGAGACGCCGCCGATGCCGGGCGGTGGCGGCATGGGCGGCATGGGCGGCATGGGCATGGACATGTGAGTCCGGGCAGCCATCGCTGACACCGCACGGGACGTGCCGCGCTCCACGCGGCCCGTTTCCGATCCGAAGGCCTGCGTGCGAACGCAGGCCTTTTTCGTGCCTTCGCCATCCCGCGGGTGCAACGGATAATCGGGAGCACGATGGTCCGCCCTCCGCCCTCGCCGGCGTTCATCCAGTACCTCGACGACGAGCTGCTGCGCGCGCCGCTGCTGTTCGACCAGGTCGTCGAGGGCACGGTGGATCAGCTGCGGCGCGGCCTGGCCGCACTCGGCTCGGGCGACCGCAGCGCAAGCTCCGACCTGATCAAGGGCCTGACGACCCACCGGGGCCGGCTGGCTCAGATCTACACCAACTCGCTGCGCGAGCGCGCCGCCGAGGAGCGCGCTCGCGAGTCGACACCCGCCCCGGCCGCGCCGAAGCCGGCAACGGGCCGGCCGATGAAGCTTGCGCTCGTCGAGGAGGACGAGGTGGCGATCGACGTGCAGCTCTCGCACGCGATCGAGTACGTCAAGTCGCATGCCGAGCACGAGCTGCGTGAACTGCGCAGCTATGTCGCCGCACTCGTCGGCGACCTCGACGTCTCGACCGACCACAACCCGTTCCGGCCCGAGGCGCACGCCAGGGCGCTGTGGGCGGCGGCGCAGGCTCTGCCCACCTCACGCGGCTGGCAGATGCACTTCATGCGCCACGCCACGCCTTCGCTGGCCGCCGTGCTGCGCCAGAGCTATGCGGCCGCCACATCCCGCCTGGAGGCGATGGGCGTGGAACCGGCGAGCTACCGTACCGTCATCATGTCCACCGGCTCGCGGCGCTCGGCCGGGGTGGAGACGACCTACACGCCCGACCTCTACCGCATGCGCGAGACGATGCCGGCGCCGCTGGACGATGGCGCGCCGCTTCGCTACGAAGGACAACACGGCGCGGCGCGGCGCGAGGACTGGGCCGACATCGCGCGACAGGCCCCGAACCGCCTCGACCGGCAGGCGATCGAGCTGGTCAGCCGCCTGTTCGAGGCCATCGTCACCGACGAGCGCGTGCCGCCGGACGTCATCCTGCTCATCAGCCGCCTGCACGGCCCGGCGATGCGACTGACACTGCGCGACTCCGGCGTGCTCGACCAGCAGAGCCACCCGCTGTGGCGCTTCATCCACCTCGTCACCTACGAGGCGGAGATGGCACCGGACAAGCTCGATCCGGAGCGCCGGCGCCTGCTGCGCCTGGCGCAGCAGCTCATCGACCAGATCGCCGCCGACAGCGACCAGCGGCCCACCATCTACCGCCGCGCCGTGCAGGCGGTAGAGGACTTCCTGCGCCAGCGCCTGCAACGCCGGCTCACCGCGGCCGCAACGCAGATCGGTGCGCTGCAGAAGCTGGAGCACCAGCTGCTCGACGGCGGCGACGGTGGCCCCGACACGCTCGGCGGCATGGTGGACCTGCCGGTGATGGACACCGTGCCGGCCGACATCCTCGCCGAGGCGGTGGACCCCGACGCACCGACACCGCCGAGCGCCACCGCCGCGACCGCCTGGCTGGCCTCGCTCGACGTGGGCACCTGGGTGCGCCTGTACCTCGGCGGCCGGTGGGTGCACTCCCAGCTGCTCTGGACCGGCGACCGCAACGACGTCTGGCTCTTCGGCGACGGCGCCTCCGATGCCACATGGGCCGTGCGCCGTGGCGCGTTGCTGCGCCTGCACGCGGCGTCGCTGGCCAAGACGCTGACGATGCGCTCGCTGCTCGGCCGCGCGGCGCTGAAGGTGCAGCAGCAGGTGGCCGTGCAGGGCCAGCGCTGACGGTCCGGCCATCGCGCCGGCGGCGCCGCCGCGGCCTCAGGTCATCGGTGCCGCGCCGACGCGCGAGCGCAGCGCCTTCAGCCCCCGCTCGATGCGCTCGGCCACCTCGCGCTCGCGCTGCAGCGCACGCAGCGTGTTCTGTGCCTCCTGCACCGAGAAGTCCAGCCGCGCCAGCTTGTCGCCCACGTGCTCGATCTCGGCACGCTGCTCGCCGAGCAGTTCGAGCTTGAGCTCGATGTCGCCGAGCATGTGCGCCATCGCTTCGGCGCGCGACTGAACCTCCTCGACGGCGCGGCGACGCGCCTCGATGGCGGCCATGCGCTCGTCGGTGTCCGTGGCGCGGGCCAGCAGCGCCTCGACATCGGCGCGCAGGCCGGCCACCGCCTGCTGCTGCTGGCCGAGGAACTGCGCATCGGCACGGCCCTGTTCGCCCAGGCGCCGGATCTCCTCCACCTCGGCGTGGATCGCCCTCACCAGGGCCTCGCGCTCGGCCAGGGACTCGACCTTCTGCTCGACACGCTCGGCCACTTGCCCGGCCTCGCCGATCCGGCCTTCGAACTCCGCGACGATGCGACGCGACGCCTGCAGCGCCTGTTCCAGCGCCGCCACCTGCGACGTGAGTGGCAACAGCCGCTGCTGCGCCTCGGCCACGCCATCGAGTCGCGCGTGCGCCTCGACCATCTGCGCCACCAGCGAATCGGCGAGCGTCCTCAGGCTCTCCATCTCGGCGGCCCGCGGCAGACGGTCGGCCACGCGGCGCTCGAGGTCGACGACGACCCGCTGCAGCTGCGCGATGCGCTGCTCGACCTCGTCGATGAACTTCAGCCTCTCGCTCACGCGCACGAGTTGCGCGTCGAGCTCGGCCTCGAGGTCGGCGAGGTGGCGCGCCGACGGCTGCCCCTGCTCGACGAGCGTCATCTTGGCGAGCACCGCATCCTGCCGGGCCTCGATGTCGACCTGGCGGCGCGCCATGTCGTCGGCCTTGGCCAGCAGCGCCGCAAACACCTCGCCGAGCGTCTCGGTGCGGGCCGCAGCGCTCAGCGGCGCCAACCCGCGGTCGGCACGCACCGCTGCCGGCGCGGCATGCGCGGGCACGGCCGGCTCCGCGCCCTGCGGCGCTGCACCATCGCCAGTCCGCGGCGCAGGCTCCAGGCGGCAGGCAGTGAGCAGCCCCCCGGCGGCGAGGTGCACCTGGTGCGACCGAAGCGCCACCCCCGCCTCGAGCAGGTGCACCGCCAGTTGCGGCGACACCAGCACCTCGCCGTCGGCGGCCCCTGCGGCCAGATCGTTGGCCTGCACGACGCTGCGCGTGTTGATGTCCAGGCCTTGCGGATCGGGACCCTGCCTGGCCGCAGCGGCGAAGCCGAACCGCAGCGCCGCCGCCCCGCGCGCCGCGGCTGCCTGCAGCGCCATCGTCACCAGCCGGACATCGGGTGCACCGAGGCGCACGAACGACGCGCTCTGGGCGCTCTTGGCGAGCACGACCGCACGTTCGCGGCGCAGCTGCGCCACGAGGCCGTCGATGAGCTCGGCCGCGGGCCGCGAAGCCAGCACGCAACCGACGATGTGCAGGGGCGATTCCATGACTTCGGCGCGGGGCGCGCGCGCCGCCACGGCCGACGAGCGGCGCCGGCCGCGCCGGCCGCGCAGCATCGGCCCGGGCGCGCAGGAACGCACCCGGGTCGCACGCATTCTGCGGTCGCCGCCGACCGCCGACGACGGCCCGGCCGCCGGCCCACGCCCATGCCCTGGTGAGTAGTTCACAGATGCTCTCAACTGACACGCGGCGAGGCGGCAAACGCCATGAACGAGTGGTCGGCGTCGTGCCGATCGGCAGTACAACCGCCTGCGGCCTGCCCTCGCGCCCCTCGCGGGCTGCCGGACACGCGGCACCCGCAAACCCGACGACATTGCCTTCGTTCTGCCGCACGCAGAAGGAGACTTACGATGCTGGACACGATCTTCCGCAATGGTGGCGAACGCAAGCAGGAGCTCGACGAGCTGCGCGTGCTGCTGTCCCAGGCACGCAGCGAGCGTACGGCGCTGCGCACCCTGATGGAGCAGGCCACCGGCACCGCCGAGAAGCTGACGCGCACGAACAAGGTGCTCGACGACATCTCGGCCAAGGCCGACGGCGTGACGAAGAAGGTCGAGAAGCTCGCGGGCCTGGCCGCCACCTTCGACGAGCGGGCGAAGGGCATGGCCCAGCTCGACAAGCGCATGGCCGAGCTGGTGGCGCAGGTCGGCGAGGCACAGCGCCTCTCGCAGTCGTTCGGCGCGGACGGCGACGCCCTGCGTCAGCATCGCCAGGTGATGGAGGAGCTCGGAGCGCAGGCGCGCGAGGCGCAGGCCACGCTGGCCGCGGTGCGCGCCGAGGGCGAACGCATGGAGCAGCTGCGTGCGCAGCTCAAGAGCACCTCCGACGAGGTGGCGCAGTCGCAGGACGGCGTGGCGGCGATGCGCGCGCAGCTTCAGGCGCTGCGGGGGGCCGAGAGCGAGCTGCGGCAGGAGATGCAGCGCATCCGCGAGATGGCGCGTGATTCGCAGGCGGACTCGCTCGCCGCCGCCGGCGCCGTGAAGGAGGTGGACGAACGCCTGGCCTCCTTTGCGCAGCTGCAGGAGCTTGCCAAGGACACCGAACGCCGCCTGTCGTCGCTCAACGCGCTGGCCGAGCACGTCTCGCACAAGGCGCGTGCGCTGGAGACGCAGAAGCACACCGTCGAACATGCCGTCGTCGAGGCGACGCGGCTGAACGAGATGGTGTGGAACATGGACGCGCAGATCGCCAAGCTCACCGACGGCCGGGACCAGCTGCAACGGGCCGAGGAGGCCGTGGCGCGCATGGAGCAGCTCGCGCGATCCACGGCGCAGGAGCTGGCCACGGCCACGGCATCGCGCGAGGCCTTCCTGGGCGAGTCGGCGCAGCTCGAGGAGAAGGGCCGCGCGCTCGCCGAGTTCCTGCGCACGACCCTCGAGCGGCTGTCGGTGGACACGAAGGAGGTCCAGGCCTTCGACCAGCGCCTGAAGTCGCTGGGGCAGGCGGTGGCCGACACCGAGGCGCGCATGCAGGGCGTGCTCGGCCGCGACGAGATGCTGGCGGGCATGCAGCAGAAGGCCGATTCCCTGGCCAAGGTGTTCGCGGCGCTCTCGGCCGAGGCCGAGGACCTGGCACACAAGCAGGACGGCCTGGAGCGCCTGGGCGAACAGCTGGCGCTTGTCGACGGGCTCGCCAAGCGCACGGCGGCGCAGCACCAGGGCCTGCTGCAGTCCCGGCAGGACCTGGAGGCCGCACGGCGCGAGCTCGCCGAGTTCCACAAGGCGCTCGGCGAGGCCGCGCAGATGCGCGACAAGCTGGCCATGGACCGGACGGCGCTGGAGGCCTTCGGCGAACGCACGGCCTCGATGCTGGCCAGGGCGCCGGAGATCGAAGGCAAGCTCGACGCCGTGCTCGGCAAGATGGCTCTCGTCGACGAGGGCGGCCGCGCCGCGGCGCGCCTCGGCGAAGTGGCAGCCGGGCTCGATGCGCAGCTGGCGCGCCTGGCCGCGCGGCAGCAGGTCGTGGACCAGGCCGAGGAGCGCATCAACAGCCTGCACGCGCTGAGTGCCGAGGTCGAGCGCCGGCTCGCCGAGCAGCTCGCGCGCCGCACCGAGATCGAGAGCCTCAAGAGCCTTTGCGACACGCTGGGTGCGCAGGTCGCGCAGGCACAGCACAAGCTCGACGACCTGGCGTCGCTCCAGGAGCGCATGTCGCCGCTCGCGGCGCAGGTCGGCTCGCTGCAGCAGGCGCTGGATGACGCGCGGAAGCGCGTGGCGAACCTGCAGGCTGATGAAGCGGCGGTGCAGGAGCAGCAGGTGCGCCTGGCCGAGTTGTCGATGCAGGGCAAGCAGCTCGCCGCCCAGGCCGACGAGCGGCTGAAGCAGCTGCAGGCCGCCAACGACGACCTCGCCAGGGCCGGTGCGTTGAAGGAGGAGTTGCTCGCCGAGCTGGCGCGCGTGCAGGCCAGCCAGCGCGATGCGCTCGCACAGGTGGACGTGGCCGAAGACCAGCTGAAACGCGCCGAGGCCCTGTTCCGCCAGCTCGAGGGCAGGCGGGCGCAGGTGCTGCAGACCGAGAAGGTGATCACCGCGTTCGAAGGGCGGCTCGGGGAGCTCGACCGCGACGCCGCACGCGTGGAGCAGAAGATCCGCTCGCTCGCCGAGCGCGAGACGCTCGTGCAGGCGGTGAAGGAGGAGGTCGACAACATCCGCGAGATCAGCAGCCGCAGCCGCGCCGATCTGCAGTTCGTCAGCGAACACCGTGGCGATGTCACCGACCTGCGGGCCAAGATCGACGACCTGCTCGGCCGCGTCGCCGACACCGACGCGAAGATCGTCGCCATCGAGGCCCGCCGCCGCGTGGTCGAGGAGGTGCAGGCGCGCGCCAGCACCATCACCAGCATGCTCGGCGACATCAACGTCAACCTCGAGATGCTCGGCGAGCAGCGAGCCGTCATCGATCACGTCGGCGAGAAGCTCGCGCGCCTGGACTTCACCGTGCAGGAGGCGCAGAACACGCTGCGCGCGCTGCAACGCGAGCGCGAGGTGGCCGAGCGCATCGAGCAGGGCATCAAGGCGCTGCGCACGCGCAGCAGCGCAGCCACGGCGGCCGGCGCAACCGCCTGACGCGGCCGCACGGGACGCCGCGGCCGGCGGATCCTCAGCCGGCCGGCTGCCCCAGCAGGCGGCGCACGGTCGCCGCCACGCGCTGCGGCTGCTCGTGCACGATCCAGTGGCTCGCGTCGGGCACGCGTTCGACGGTCAGCGCCGGTACCCAG
Source organism: Rubrivivax sp. (assembly GCA_026125665.1). Lineage (GTDB taxonomy): Bacteria > Pseudomonadota > Gammaproteobacteria > Burkholderiales > Burkholderiaceae_C > Rubrivivax. The sequence goes on along the minus strand of JAHCKS010000004.1, from coordinate 19,301 downwards.
CGCTCCAGTCCGTCGAGCAGGCCCGGCAGCAGCGCGTGGTCCTGCAGGCCCCACAGCACGTGCGTCGGCACGCGCACCGTCACCGCTTCGTCGTCGAGTTGCACGCGCTCGAGCGCTGCGTCGTCGCCGCGCACGGGCCTGATCGGGCTTGCGCGATAGTAGTTCAGCGGGCCGGTCAGCCCGGCAGCCCAGCTGCGTCGGTAGCGGTCGCGCATGGCCTCGTCGAGCCAGGCCGCGTCGCCGAAGAAGGGCCACATGCGCGCAAAGTCGTTCTCCGCCAGCAGGGCCTCGGCGTCCGGGCGGCACAGGAAGTTCATGTAGCTGCTCGCCTGCTGCTGCGCGGTGTTCGTGCGCAGCTCGCGCACGAACGCGGCCGGATGCGGCGAGTTGATGATCAGCAGCCGCCGCATCAGCTGCGGCTGGCGTGCCGCGAGGGACCAGGCGACGGCGCCTCCCCAGTCGTGGGCGACGAGCACGTCCACCGGCGCACCCAGGTGTTCGACGAGCGCAGCCATGTCGGCCACCGGGTGGCGGGCGCGATAGGCGTCGAGCTGCGGCGGGGCCGAGGATCCCGGGTAGCCGCGCAGCTGCATCGCCACCGCGTGCACGGTCGCGCCGAGCGCCTCGATCACCTCGTCCCAGACGAAGGCGGCCTCGGGAAAGCCATGCACCAGCAGCACGCGCGGCACCGAGGCTGCAGGTGCGGCACGCGCCAACGCACGGCAGGCGATGGTCACACCGTGCGGCAGCGACACCTTGAACTCCTGCATCAACCCGCTCCTTCGGCCGCGCCCGCTGCCGCCGCAGCCGGCGCGCCCGGTCCGGCCCCCAGGCGCCAACCATGCAAGGTGGCGGCGACATCGCCCAGACCTTCGCGGCTCAGCGCGGAGAAGAGGCTTACGCCGACGTCGGCGCCATCGGCAACGACGGCGCCAAGCAACTGCTCGGCGGCGCGCAGGGCCTGCTGTTGCTCGCGCCGGTTGAGCTTGTCGGCCTTGGTCAGCAGCACCAGGAGGCGCAGGCCGCGAGCCAGGCGCGGCACCACGAGAGCCAGAAGCCTTTCGTCCAGCGCCGTGAAGCCGAGGCGCGCGTCGACCAGCAGCACGAGCCCGGCGAGCGCCTCGCGCTCGCGCAGGTAGTCGGCCATCACGCGCTGCCAGCGCAGCTTCGCGCTGCGCTCCACGGCGGCGTAGCCGTAGCCGGGCAGGTCGGCCAGCAGCAGGTCGGGGCGGTCCTTCGGCCCCACCTCGAACAGGTTGATGTGCTGCGTGCGCCCGGGCGTGCGCGACGAGAAGGCGAGCCGTCGCTGCTGCGCGAGGGTGTTGATGGCGCTGGACTTGCCGGCGTTGCTGCGGCCGACGAAGGCCACCTCGGGAAGAGCCGGCGCGGGCAACTGATCCAGCCGGCTGGCCGTGGTGAGGAAACGCGCACCATGCAGCCACGCGAGTGCGGTGCGGGCCGAGCCCGTCAAGCCGGCCGCCGACTCGTCCTTCTGCGCGGCCGGGGTCGCTGCATCGGGGCGGGCCATGGCACATTGTAAGATGCCACGTTTGTGTGCTCGCCTTTGCCGAGCATGGCAGACACCGTCTGCCAGACCCCGCCAAGACACCGAAAGACACCGAGATGGGGCCCCCCCGAATGAAGCCGCTTCCCCTGCGCGCAGGCCGCGCCTTTCTTACCCTGGCCGCTTCGGCGCTGGTCGGCTGGGCGGCCGGCGGTGTGCCGGCCCTGGCCGCCGAACCCGCGCCAGCGTTCAAGTTCGACGCGGCGCTTGCACAGAAGCTGGCCGAGCCCTGCCAGGCCTGCCACACGTCCGACGGCTCGCGCGGCGCGCCGGCCAACCCGATCCTGCAGGGCCAGCACGCCGACTACCTGTTCAAGCAGCTGACCGAGTTCAAGGCCGGCAAGCGCAAGAACGCCATCATGCAAGGCATGGTGGCCTCGCTCTCCGAAGGCGACATGAAGCAGCTCGCCGCCTTCTACGCCGCCAAGACGGCCAGGCCCGGCTTCGCGAAGAACAAGGAGCTGGTGCGCCTGGGCGAAAGCCTCTACCGCGGCGGCAACCTGGGGACCAAGGTGCCGGCCTGCTCCGGCTGCCACAGCCCCACGGGCGCAGGCGTGCCGTCGCAGTATCCGCGCCTGGCCGGCCAGCACGCCGACTACACGGAGGCGCAGCTCGTGGCGTTCAAGGGCGGCGGGCGCGCCAACGGGCCGATGATGGCGGCGATCGCCGCCAAGATGAGCGAGCGCGAGATCAAGGCCGTCGCCGACTACATCGCCGGCTTGAGGTAAGGGCTTGGCCACCGCTGCCGCAGCGGTGGCCCCTTCGCTGTAAGGTCGGCCGGGTGGGCGGCGACCCATCGGTTCGAAGCCCGACGGAGACAGCCCCATGCACCTGCTGCGCGACCGCGGATACGTCCACCCCGTTCCCTCGGAGATCACGCCGCGTGCCGCCTACCTGCGGCGCCGGCAGCTGCTGGGCGCACTGGCCGGCACCTTCGCCCTGCCCGCGGCCCAGGCCCAGGCGGCCCGCCCGGGCAAGCTCGCTCCGCTGCCCGGCGCCCGCAGCGGCGTCGCCGGCGCCGTGGTGATGGACAAGCCCACGCCCTACACCGACGCCAGCACCTACAACAACTTCTACGAGTTCGGCACCGACAAGGCCGACCCGGCACGCCATGCGCACACGCTGAAGGTGCGCCCATGGGCGGTGGCGATCGAAGGCGAGGTGAAGAAGCCGGGCACGCTCGACATCGACGCACTGCTGAAGCTGGCGCCGATGGAAGAACGCATCTACCGGCTGCGCTGCGTCGAAGGCTGGTCGATGGTCATCCCGTGGGTCGGCTGCTCGCTGGCCGAGCTGATCAAGCGCGTCGAGCCCACCGGCAACGCGAAGTACGTGCAGTTCGTGACGCTGGCCGACCCGAAGCAGATGCCCGGCCTGCGCAGCTCGGTGCTCGACTGGCCCTACGTCGAGGGCCTGCGCATGGACGAGGCGATGCACCCGCTGACGCTGCTGACCTTCGGCATGTACGGCGAGGTGCTGCCGAACCAGAACGGCGCCCCGGTGCGCGTGGTCGTGCCCTGGAAGTACGGCTTCAAGAGCGGCAAGAGCCTGGTCAAGATCCGCTTCCTCGAGAAGCAGCCGAAGACGAGCTGGGAGCTGGCCGCGCCGAACGAGTACGGCTTCTACAGCAACGTCAACCCGAAGGTCGACCACCCGCGCTGGAGCCAGGCCACCGAGCGCCGCATCGGCGAGGACGGCCTGTTCGCGAAGCGGCGCGCCACGCTGATGTTCAACGGCTACGAGCCCCAGGTCGGGCAGCTGTACGCCGGCATGGACCTGCGCAAGCACTTCTGATCCGAAGCGGAGCCGCACCGTGCAGACACTCGGTGGCCCCGCCGCGGGCCCCGGGGCGCTTCGCCCCGCCGCGAACCCGCCGCACTCGCCACAGCGGGCCGCCGGGTCGGCGCGCCCCGTCAACGCGATGGCGCGCATCAACGGCTGGCTGCTGCACCCGGCGGTGAAGCCGGCCGTGTTCGTGCTGGCGCTGCTCCCCTTCGCCTCGCTGCTGTGGGGCGCCGTGGCCGACACGCTCGGCCCCAACCCGGCCGAGGCGCTGATCCGCGGCACCGGCGATTGGACGTTGCGCTTCCTTTGCCTGACGTTGACGGTGACGCCGCTGCGCACGGTCAGCGGCTGGCACGCGCTGGCGCGCCTGCGCCGCATGCTCGGGCTGTTCGCGTTCTTCTACGGCTGCTGCCACTTTCTCGCCTTCGCATGGCTGGACATGGGCTTGGACATCGGAGCCATCCTGCGCGACATCGCCAAGCGACCGTTCATCCTCGTCGGCACGCTGGCGCTGCTGCTGATGGCGCCGCTGGCGGCGACCTCGTTCAACCGCGCCGTGAAGGCGCTCGGCGCCGCCCGCTGGCAGGCGCTGCACCGCGCCGTCTATGCCATCGTGCTGCTGGGCCTGCTGCACTTCTTCTGGATGCGAGCGGGCAAGAACGACTTCGCCGAAGTCGGCGTGTATGCGGTCGTCATTGCCCTGCTGCTCGGCTGGCGCCTCCGGCGGGCGTGGCAGCGCGCCACGGCGCGCCCGCGGCCCTCGGGTAAGTGATGACGGGGCGATCGGCGCGCTTTCGTTAGCATGCGGCGCCTCGCGCCGGAGGCCGCCAGGGCCGCCGGCATTCCCGCTCCACATCACTGCCGAGTTCCGCCATGCCGAACTTCAAGCCCCTTGCCGCTGCGGCGCTGCTGGCCTTCGCCGGTGCCGCATCGGCCCAGGTCACGCTGACGCTGTCATCGTGGGTACCACCCGCGCACCTGCTGACCCGCGCCCAGTCCGACTGGTGCAACGAGGTCAGCAAGGCCACCAGCGGCCGCATCAAGTGCAACTTGCTGCCCAAGGCAGTGGCCCCTGCGCCTGCCACGTTCGATGCGGTGCGCGACGGCCTCGCCGACCTGTCGTTCATCGTGCAGGGCTACACGCCGGGCCGCTTCACGATGACCAAGGTCGCCGAGATGCCCTTCCTCGGCGACAGTGCCGTGGCCACGAGCGTCGCGTACCACCGCATCCACGAGAAGCATCTCGCGAAGTTCGACGAGCACAAGGGCGTGAAGGTGCTGGCCATGTTCACGCATGGCCCCGGCGTCATCTTCAACGCCAAGAAGCCGGTCACTTCGCTGGCCGACCTGCAGGGCCTCAAGTTCCGCGTCGGCGGCGGCGTGGTCAACGAGATCGGCAAGGCACTCGGCGTGAACATGACGCTGAAGCCCGCGCCCGAGTCGTACGAGCTGCTGTCCACGGGCGTCGTGGACGGCACCTGGTTCCCCGACGAGTCGATCGTCTCGTTCAAGCTCGACAAGGTCATCAAGCACCGCACGGCGGTGCCGGGCGGCCTGTACAACACGAGCTTCGCGCTCATCATGAACCAGGCCACCTGGGACAAGATCCCCAAGGCCGACCAGGAGGTCATCACGAAGCTGGCTGGCGAGAACGCCGCACGCTTCATCGGCAAGTACTGGGACGAGACCGACGCGCAAAGCCGCGACGTGCAGAAAGCGGCTGGCGTGCAGTCGATCACCGCGAGCCCGGCCTTCGTCGCCGAGTTCAAGGCCAAGACGGCGGCCATCGACGAAGCGTGGGCCAAGGAAGCCGAAGCCAAGGGCCTGAAGAACGCCGCCGCGGTGCTGCAGGAACTTCGCGCCGAGATCGCCAAGGTCAAGTAGGCGCAAGCAGGCACCGCGCCGCCGAGGGCCGGCCCGGATCCGCGATGGGTCCCGGCCGGCCTCGTTGCGTATAGGGGCGGCACGCCCGCATCGACATGAAGCGCCTTTCGAACCTGCTCACCGCCGTCGCCGCGGCGGCGCTGTTCGCGATGATGTGGCTGACCTTCGCCGACGTGTTCGCGCGCAAGTTCCTGCCCAACGCGATCCGTGGCGCCGTCGAGCTCACCGAGCTGTTCATGCTGGTGATGATCTTCTTCGCGCTCCCGCTGGTGGCGCTGGCGCAGGAACATATCGTCTTCGACCTGCTCGATCGCGCGCTGCCCGGCCGCTGGTTGCGCTGGCAGAAGGTGCTGTCGCAGGGCCTGACGGCGGTCGTCTTCGGCGCCTGTGCGTGGCTCGTCTGGGACCGTTCGCTGCGCACTGCGCGGATGGGTGACATCACTTCGGCGCTCGAGATCCGGCTGGCGCCGTTCCACACGATGGCCGCGGTGATGCTCGGGCTCACCGCCGTGGCACACGCCTGGATGGCCTGGCGAGCCTGGCGCGGGGCGCACGAGCCCTCCGGCGGCGACACGGGGACTTCGCGATGACCGAAGGCCTGCTCGGCTTCGCCGCGATGTTCGCGCTGATGGCGCTGCGGGTGCCGATCGCCGTCTCGATGGGCATCGTCGGCTTCGCCGGGCTGGGCCTGATGCGCTCGTGGCCGGCCGCGGTGTCCTCCACCGCCGGCGAGTTCGTCGGCATCGGCAGCTACACGCTGTCGGTGGTGCCGCTGTTCGTGCTGATGGGCAACTTCGTCACCCGCGCCGGCATGTCGCGCGAGCTGTACCAGGCGGCCTACGCGCTGATCGGCCACCTGCGCGGCGGCCTTGCGATGTCCACCATCGCCGCCTGCGCCGGCTTCGGTGCCATCTGCGGCTCGTCGATCGCCACCACGGCGACGATGTCGCGCGTGGCGCTGCCCGAGATGCAGCGCTTCCACTACGCGCCATCGTTCGCCGCCGGCTCGGTGTGCGCCGGTGCCACGCTCGGCATCCTGATCCCGCCGTCGGTCATCATGGTCATCTACGGCATCATGACCGAGCAGAGCATCGGCGCGCTGTTCGCCGCCGGCGTCGTTCCGGGCATCGTCGCCACGGCGTTCTACCTCGCTGCGTCGTACTGGGTGACGCGCCGGCACCCCGACTGGGGCCCGCCCGGCGAACGGGCCAGCTGGCCGCAGCGTCTGGCGGCGCTGCGCAACATCTGGGGCGTGCTCGCCCTGTTCGCGCTGGTCATGGGCGGCATGTACGGCGGGTTCTTCACGCCCACGGAAGCCGCGGGCGTGGGCGCCACGGGCGGCTTCCTGTTCGCCCTCGGCAAGCGTGCGCTGACGCCGCGCGTGCTGTTCCAGGTGCTGGGCGAATCGGCGCGCACGTCGGCGATGCTGTTCACCATCGTCATCGGCGCGTCGCTGTTCGCCAACTTCCTGAACTTCACCGAGCTGCCCTCGGCCCTGAAGACCTTCGTCACGGCGCTCGACCTGCCGCCCGTGATGGTGGTGGTGGCCATCTGCCTCGTCTACGTGGTGCTCGGCATGGCAATGGAGAGCCTGTCGATGATGCTGCTGACGGTGCCGATCTTCTTCCCGCTGGTCACCGCGCTCGGCTTCGACCCGGTGTGGTTCGGCATCCTCGTGGTCTGCGTCATCGAGATCAGCCTCATCACGCCGCCGGTGGGCATGAACATCTTCGTGCTCTCGAGCATGATGCCCACGCTGCCGACGCGCGAGATCTGGCGCGGCGTAACGCCGTTCATCCTCGCCGACGTCCTGCGCATGTTCGTGCTCATCGCCTTCCCGGCGCTGTCGCTGTTCCTCCCGCGCTGGCTCGGGCTGTAAGCGACTGCTGGATCGGCTGCCTCCCTGGCGTGGCGCCGTGAAAGGCGCACACCCGCGCCCCGCAGGCACGGGGACCGGAAGGCCCGGGTACCCCCTAGGATGTGGTCCATCGCATCCGCTGCCGTTTCGCCTCATGCCAGCCCAGCCTCCTGTGCCCGAAGACGCGCCCGACCGCCTGCGGCGCGCCTGCGCCAGCCTCGACCTGGCCGAGATGACCGGCAGCCCGTTCGCGATGAGCCAGGCGCTCGCGGAGGTGGCCCGTTGCCACCGCGAGCTGCGCGGCGACCGTGCCGCCGAAGCGCACTTCGAGCTCGCAGTGCGCTGGGCGCGCGTCGTCGGCAGCGCCGACCATCTCGCCGATCTGCTGTGCGAACAGGCCGACGCGGCCGTGCGCGTGGCGCTCGCCCAGGACCTGCGGTCGATGCTCATCGCCGAGGCGGCGCCGCGCGGCGAACCCCTGCGGGCACCCGGTGGCCACGCGGCGCGCGAAAGGGCGCGTGACTGCGTGTTCGAGGTGAGCCAGCTGGTCAGCCACCTCTCCGATGCGGCCTGCGAGGCTCGCATGCTGTTGCGCGTGAGCGAGGTGCTCGAACGCTGCGGCGACCATGCCGACGCGCTGCAGATGCAGCGCCGTGCCTTCGACCTGATGGGCGGCATCGCGCCGCGTGAGGCGGGGCAGGTGTCGGGCCTGGGGCGACTCGCCGACTTCTGATCGTTTCCGGTGGCCGGCCACGGCCAGCCGCGGCGCGGCCCGCTCTGCGGGCCGCCGCCGGCGGAACTCAGACGGCGCCGCCCGTCGTGGCCCCGACCGCCGGTGCGACGGGCATCGCCGGCGTGGCTGCGCGGGCCATCGGCCGCTCGGCAATCGCCCGCTGCGTGGCGACGAACTGGCCGAGCGACTGGCCGCCGCTGCGCGCGCCCATGCCGTCGACGATCGAGACGATGACCCCGAGGCCGACGGCAGCGCCGAGCAGGCCGGAAGCGATGCGGGCGGCGCGGCGGGCGGGCTGGAAGCGACTGGTGTTCATGGTGTTCTCTCCTGTGTCCCCGGGCGCTGCACCGTGCATCACCCTGGAACGCATTGCACCGCGTCTTGCGACACAGGAACATGACACCGAGGTATCGCGATACCCCCGGCGATCGAATCGCGCGGGGGGATGCGCATCCTCAAGCGGGAAGTCGTTCGTGTGGATTCGCACGCGCCAGCACTGGCGCCAGCGCGTGGCCGGTGTGGGTGCCGGCCCGCACGATCTCCTCCGGCGCACCCTCGGCGACGACGGCGCCGCCGGCGGCCCCGCCCTCGGGCCCGAGGTCGATCACCCAGTCAGCCTCGGCGATGACGTCGAGGTCGTGCTCGATGACGACGACGCTGTGCCCGCCGTCCACCAGCCGGTGCAGCACGCGCGAGAGCTTCTCCACGTCGGCCATGTGCAGGCCCACGGTCGGCTCGTCGAGCACGTACAGCGTGCGTGGCGCGCGGTTTCCGCGCCGCGTGACGTCGTCGCGCACCTTGCTGAGCTCGGTGACGAGCTTGATGCGCTGGGCCTCGCCGCCGGAGAGCGTGGGTGACGGCTGGCCCAGCGTCAGGTAGCCCAGGCCCACGTCCTTCAGCAGCTGCAGCGGATGGCTCACCGCGGGCATGCTGGCGAAGAAGTCCACCGCCTCGTCCACTTCCATCCGCAGCACGTCGCCGATGCTCTTGCCCCGCCAGGTGACGGCCAGCGTCTCGGGATTGAAGCGTGCGCCGTGGCAGCGGTCGCATGGCACCTTCACGTCGGGCAGGAAGCTCATCGCGATGGTCTTCATGCCCTGGCCTTCGCAGCCGGGGCAGCGGCCCTCGCCGGTGTTGAACGAGAAGCGCGCCGGCGCATAGCCGCGCGCCTTCGCTTCCAGCGTCTCGGCGAAGAGCTTGCGGATCGTGTCCCAGAAGCCGATGTAGGTGGCCGGGCACGAACGCGGCGTCTTGCCGATCGGCGTCTGGTCGACCTCGAGCACGCGGTCGACGGCTTCGAAGCCCTCGAGCCCTGTGCAACCGGCCCAGACCGGCGCCGACTTGCGGTTTGCGGCGAGTGCGGCCTGCACGTTGGCCAGCAGGACGTCGCGCGCCAGCGTGCTCTTGCCCGAGCCGGAGACGCCCGTCACGGCCACCAGCCGCGCCAGCGGCACGCGCACGTCGATGCCGCGCAGGTTGTGCAGCGAGGCCCCGCGCAGCCACAGCGAAGGCGCGTCACGGGCCACGGCGCGGCGTGGCTGCAGCGGATGCACCGGCGGCTGCGCGAGCAGCCGGCCGGTGACTGACTCCCGCTGGCGTGACAGGTCGGCCGCCGAGCCCTGCGCGACGACGCGCCCGCCGCGCTTGCCGGCGCCGGGACCGATGTCGATCAGGTGCTCGGCGCGGCGGATCGTGTCCTCGTCGTGCTCGACGACGACCAGTGTGTTGCCCGCCGCGCCGAGCTTGCCGAGCGCATCGAGCAGGATGCCGTTGTCGCGCGGGTGCAGGCCGATCGTCGGCTCGTCGAGCACGTAGCACACACCCTGCAGGTTGCTGCCGAGCTGCGCCGCCAGGCGGATGCGCTGCGCCTCGCCACCGGACAGCGTCGGTGCGGCCCGGTCGAGCGTCAGGTAGCCGAGGCCGACTTCCTCCAGGAACGCAAGGCGGCTCTTGATCTCGCCGATCACGTCGCGCGCGATCTCGCTGTCTCGTCGAGTGAGGCGGCCTTCGAGCTGCAGCGTCTCGACCCAGGCACGCACCTCGCGCACCGACAGGCGCGCCACGGCGTCGATCGGCCGCGCATCGAAGGTGACGGCGCGCGCCACGGCGTTCAGGCGCGCGCCGCCGCATTCGGGGCACGGCTCGTCGACGAGACCCTCGACCTCGGGCTCCTCGCTCGGGAAGGTCTGCTCGCGGCCCTGCTCGTCGTCCCGGATCGAGTCGTCGAGTGCGCGCCGCTGCTCGCGCGTCAGCTTCAGCCCGGTGCCGACGCAGGCGGCGCACCAGCCGTGCTTGCTGTTGTACGAGAAGAGCCGCGGGTCGAGCTCGGCGTAGCTCGTGCCGCAGCCAGGGCAGGCACGTTTGGTCGAGAAGACCTTGATCGTGCCGATCTCCTCGCCCGTCTGGCCGTCCTCGAGCTCGGCCGCCAGGCCGTCCAGCGGATGCAGCAGGTGCAGCACGCCCTTGCCGAGCTCCAGCGCCTTTGCAAGCAGCACGCGCAGCTCGCCTTCGCGCTCGGGCGTGACGACGAGGTCGCCGATCGGCAGCTCGATCGTGTGCTCCTTGAAGCGATCGATGCGCGGGAACGGCTGCACCGGCAGGAACTGGCCGTCGACGCGCAGGTGTGTCTGGCCGCGCGCCTTGGCCCACTTCGCGAGGTCGGTGTAGACGCCCTTGCGGTTGAGCACCAGCGGCGCCAGCAGCCCGACATGCTCGCCGCGGTGCTCGCGCAACAGCTGGGCGGCGATGCTCTCCGTGCTCTGCGCGCGCACCGGCGTGCCGTCGCGCGTGCAGTGCTGCAGGCCGAGCTTCACCCACAGCAGGCGCAGGAAGTGCCAGACCTCGGTGGTGGTGGCCACCGTGCTCTTGCGCCCGCCGCGCGACAGGCGCTGCTCGATGGCCACCGTGGGCGGGATGCCGTACACGGCGTCGACCTCGGGCCGGCCGGCCGGCTGCACGATGCTGCGCGCGTAGGCGTTGAGGCTCTCGAGGTAGCGCCGTTGCCCTTCGTTGAAGAGGATGTCGAAGGCGAGCGTGCTCTTGCCGGAGCCGGAGACGCCGGTGATGACATTGAACTTGCCGCGCGGAATCTCGGCGTTCAGGTTCTTGAGGTTGTGCTCCTTGGCATTGACGATGCGGATCGACTGCTCGCCGTCCGCGTCTGCCCGGCCCGCCGCGCGCAACACCTCGCCGAGCACGGCCTGCGCCTGCCGGCGCGCCACCACCAGCGTCTGCAGCGGCCGCCCTTCGTGCACGGCCAGCGTGCCGGAGCCCAGCGCCGCCTCGTAGTCGCGCAGCGCCGCGCCGGTGTGCGACGTGCGGTGGGCCTTCACGTCGTCGGGCGTGCCGGTGCAGACGACCTCGCCGCCCGCCTCGCCGCCCTCGGGGCCGAGGTCGACGATCCAGTCGGCCGCGCGGATGACGTCCAGGTTGTGCTCGATGACGAGCAGCGAGTGGCCGGCATCGAGCAGCTTGCGCAGCGCGCGCATCAGCTTGGCGATGTCGTCGAAGTGCAGGCCGGTGGTCGGCTCGTCGAAGAGGAACAGCGTGCCGCGCTTCGCCACCGGCTGCTTCGACGCACTCGCCGCGGCCTCGGCCAGGAAGCCGGCGAGCTTCAGCCGCTGCGCCTCGCCGCCCGAGAGCGTGGGTACCGGCTGGCCCAGGCGCACGTAGTCCAGGCCCACGTCCACCAGCGGCTGCAGCCGCGCCACCACGTCGCGGTCGCCCTGGAACCCCTGCACGGCTTCGGCGACGGTGAGCTCCAGCACGTCGGCGATGCTGAACTGCTGCGGCCCGCGCATGACCTTCACGTCCAGCACCTCGGCGCGGTAGCGCCGTCCGTCGCAGTCGGTGCAGCGCAGGTAGACGTCGGAGAGGAACTGCATCTCCACGTGCTCGAAGCCGCTGCCGCCGCAGGTGGGGCAACGGCCGTCGCCGGCGTTGAAGCTGAAGGTACCGGCGGTGTAGCTGCGTTCGCGCGCGAGCGGCGCGTTCGCGAAGATCTGGCGCAGCTCGTCGAAGGCGCCGACGTAGCTCGCCGGGTTGCTGCGCGCGGTCTTGCCGATCGGGCTCTGGTCGACGAACACCGCGTCGGCCAGCGCGTCGGCACCGAGCAGCCGGGCGTAGCGGCCCGGTGCCTCGGTGGCCTTGCCGAAGTGGCGCGCCAGCGCCGGGTACAGCACGTCCTGCATCAGCGTGCTCTTGCCCGAGCCCGACACGCCGGTGACGCAGACGAGGCGCTGCAGCGGCAGCTCGACCGTCACGCCCTTCAGGTTGTGCTCGCGCGCGCCTTCGAGGATCAGCTTCGGCGTCGCCGGCCCCACGGGCCTTCGCTGGCCGAGGCTCACCTGCTTGCGCCCGCCGAGGTAGGCGCCGGTCAGCGTGTCGGCGTCGCGCGCCGCCGCCGGCGTGCCGTCGAAGACGATCCGCCCGCCGCGTTCGCCGGGGCCGGGGCCGAGATCGATCAGGCGGTCGGCCGCCAGCATCACCGCCGGGTCGTGCTCGACGACGACGAGCGTGTTGCCGGCATCGCGCAACCGATGCATCGCCTCGACGATGCGGCCCATGTCGCGCGGGTGCAGGCCGATGCTCGGCTCGTCGAGCACGAACATCGTGTTGACGAGCGACGTGCCGAGCGCCGTCGTGAGGTTGATGCGCTGCACCTCGCCGCCACTGAGCGTGCGGCTCTGCCGATCGAGCGTCAGGTAGCCGAGTCCGACATCGTTCAGGTACACGAGCCGCGTGCGGATCTCGTCCAGCAGCAGCTTCAGCGCCTCGTCGAGCAGCGCGCTCGGCAGCTCGACGCGCTCGAAGAAGCGGCGCAGCCGCTCGATCGACAGCTGCATCAGGTCGTGCAACGCCAGGCCGGGCAGCGCCTCGAGCTGCGCCCGCGACCAGCTCGCGCCGGCCGGCAGGAACCGCTCGCCCGGCGGCAGCACCGCGTCGGCATCGGCCTTCGAGCCCAGCCGCCACAGCAGCGCCTCCAGCTTCAGCCGCGCACCGCCGCAGGCCGTGCACGGCGTGTAGCTGCGGTACTTCGACAAGAGCACCCGGATGTGCATCTTGTACGCCTTGCTCTCGAGGTACTCGAAGAAGCGGCGCACACCGTACCAGGCCTTGTTCCAGTCGCCCTTCCAGTGCGGCGAGCCGTCGATCACCCACAGCCGCTGCGCCTCCGTCAGCTGCTGCCACGGCGTGTCGCGCGGGATGCCGGCTTCGCCGGCGTAACGCAGCAGGTCGTCCTGGCACTCGGCCCACGCCGGCGTCTGCAACGGCTTGATGGCGCCGTTGCGCAGCGTCTTCCTCGCGTCGGGAATCACGAGCCCCCAGTCGACGCCGATGACGCGGCCGAAGCCGCGGCAGGTGTCGCAGGCGCCGTAGGCGCTGTTGAAGCTGAAGAGCCCCGGCTGCGGATCGGCGTAGCGGATGTCGCTCTCGGGGCAATGCAGGCCGGTGCTGTAGCGCCAGGCCGTCGCGTCATCACCCGCCAACACGTTCAGGCGCCCGCTGCCGCGCTTCAGCGCCAGCTCGATCGCTTCGACGACGCGCACCTTCTCGGCGCCGGCCAGGCGCAGGCGGTCGGCGACGACATCGAGCACCTTCTTGCCGCCGGCGACCCGCTCGCCGGCCACGCGCGTGAAGCCGGCCGCGGCGAGCCATTGCTCCTGCTGTTCGGCGCTGGTGTCGGCCGGCAGCTCCACCGGAAACGTGAACACGAGGCGCGGGTCGCCGGCCGCCGCCGCCCGCTGCATCAGGTCCTCGTAGATCGTCTCCGGCGTGTCGTGCCGCACCGGCAGCGCCGTGGCCCTGTCGAACAGCTGCGCTGCGCGCGCGTAGAGCAGCTTCAGGTGGTCGTTCAGCTCGGTCATCGTGCCGACGGTCGAGCGCGACGTGCGCACCGGGTTCGTCTGGTCGATGGCGATGGCCGGCGGCACGCCCTCCACCTTGTCCACCGCCGGCCGGTCCATGCGGTCGAGGAACTGCCGCGCGTAGGCGCTGAAGGTCTCGACGTAGCGCCGCTGGCCTTCGGCATACAGCGTGTCGAAGACGAGGCTCGACTTGCCCGAGCCGCTCGGCCCCGTCACCACCGTCATCTGGCCGGTGGCGATGTCGAGGTCGAGGTTCTTCAGGTTGTGCTGGCGGGCGCCGCGGATGCGGATGACACCGGAAGGCATGGCTCGTAGCAGGGGCCGACGGGGCGGAGAACCGGTCATTCTGCACCGCGGCGCCAAGGCCCCGCTGCGGCAAGCCGCCCGGCACCGCCGCGCCTGCGGGCTAACCCTTAGCCTGCTTGCACGACGTACGGCACGTGCCGCGCCAGAGCGTGCAGGGGACCCGCATGCACGGGGTTGTCGCCTCTTGCACCACTTCGGAACATCCGGTTACCTATCAACAACGAAGCGGCGCCGCGCATGGACGCCGACTGGCGAGGGAACGATGTCGTCTGCACGCCCGCTGCACGCAGCGATCCTTGCGCTCTCCGCGCTCGCCGCCGCGGCGTTGCTGGCCTCCTGCGGTGGTGGGGGCGGCGAAGGGGACACCGCCGCGCAGGCCGGCGCGGCGAAGGGTGCCGGCAGCGCGCAGCCGCAGCGCCAGAAGCTGCCGCCCGGCACGCCGGTGAACGCCGACGCTCACGTCAAGGGCCAGTTCGGCCCCGTCCAGCCGTGGCCGGTCATCTCGGTGCACGCCGTGCTCACCGCCGACGGGCGGGTGCTCAGCTACGGCACCGACACGACCGGCCGCCAGACCGCCATCTTCCAGTACGCCGTCTGGGACATCGAGGACGCGAGCCACACCATCTTCAGCAACGGCAGCGGCACCGACATCTTCTGCAGCTCGCAGATCCTGCTGCCCGAGGGCAACCAGGTCTTCATCGCCGGCGGCGACAACTGGACCGGCACCGGCACCACCAACACCGGCAACAACAACAGCAACCTCTTCACGCTGGCCGACAACTCGCTCACGCGGCAGAACAACATGAACCGCGCGCGCTGGTACTCCAGCTCGACGATGCTGCTCAACGGCGAGATCTACGTGCAGGGCGGCACCGGCGGCACCGACCGCCCGGAGATCCGCGCCGCCAACGGCACCTTCCGCCTGCTCTCCGGCGCGAACACGGGCGGCCTGGACTTCATGTACCCGCGCAACTTCGTCGCGCCCGACGGCCGCATCTTCGGCTTCGACAGCGCCGGCCGCATGTACTACGTCGACTGGCTCGGCAACGGCAGCCTCACCAACGTCGGCCAGTTCTCCTCCGCCACCGCCGGCAGCGACTCGAGCGCGGCGATGTTCGCGCCGGGCCGCATCCTGCAGTTCGGCGGCAACAGCAACGGCGCCATCGTCATCGACATCACCGGCGGCGGCACGCCGAGCGTCAGCACGACGTCGTCGATGGCGATGCAGCGGCGCCTGGGCACGGCGACCCTCCTCGCCGACGGCAAGGTGCTCGCCACCGGCGGCAGCCGCGTGTGGAACGAGATGACCGACGTCGTCTACGACGCCGAGATCTGGAACCCGGCCAACGGCCAGTGGACGCGCGGCGCCACCGCCGTGCGGGCACGCCTGTATCACAGCATCGGCCTGCTGCTGCCCGACGCCACGGTGCTCGTTTCCGGCGGCGGCGCACCCGGGCCGCAGAACAACCTGAACGCCGAGATCTACCACCCGCCGTACCTGTTCACGAGCAGCGCCACCGAGGCGGTGCGCCCGGTCTTCACGTCGGCACCCACCGTCGTCGATCCCGGCAAGACGGCACACCTCACCTTCATGCACGAGGGCGGCCGGCCCGCCAGCCGCGTCACCTTCGTCAAGACCGGCTCGGTGACGCACAGCTGGAACATGGACCAGCGCTTCGTCGACCTGCCGTTCACGGCCGGCGCGAACGGCACGCTCGCCGTGCAGATCCCGGCCCGCGCCTCCGACGTGCCGCCCGGCATGTGGATGATGTTCGTCTTCGACGACGCCGGCGTGCCGTCGGTCGCGAAGATGGTGCGCGTGAACGTCGCGACGGCGCTCAACGTCTCGGTCGCTCCGACGATCACCGCGCCGGCCAACCAGGGCGGCAGCGTCGGCACGGCGCACCCCGGCCTGCAACTGCAGGCGAGCGACCCGAACGGCGACACGCTCACCTACTCCGCGAGCGGCCTGCCACCCGGCCTCACGCTCGACGCGGCCACCGGCTTCATCGGCGGCACGCCCAGCGCGCCCGGCACCTACAGCGTCACCGTGGCGGCGAGCGACGGCATCAACAGCGCCAGCGCCAGCTTCACTTGGACGGTCACCGGCAGCGGTGCCACACTGACGATCCAGTCCACCAGCGTGCCGCCGCCGAGCGTCTCCGGGGCCACCGCCACCTTCAGCGCCGCGGCCACCGGCACCAACGTGCGCTACCGCTGGAACTTCGGCGACGGCAGCCCGGTGACCGCCTGGTCCACGAACGGCACCGCGACGCGCACCTACACCGCGCCCGGCATCTACTTCGTCACGGTCGACGTCACCGACGACACCGGCGCCACCGGCTCGGCCACCGTGATGCACCAGGTGCACCTGGCGCTCACCGGCCAGGCGCCGCGCACGAGCGGCCAGATGGCCTGGGAAACACGCAGCGGCGCGCCAGCGCGGCTGTGGGTCGTCAACCCCGACAACAACAGCGTCTCGGTCTTCGACACCGTCGCGCGTACGCGCGTCGCCGAGATCGCCGTCGGCACCGCGCCGCGCTCGCTCGCCATCGCGCCCGACGGCAACGTCTGGGTCAGCAACCGCACGAGCGGCACGATCAGCGTCATCAGCCCGAACACGCTGGCGGTGACGCGCAGCCTCAGCGTGCCGCGCGGCGGCCAGCCGTACGGCATCGCCATGGCTTCTTCGGGGGCACTCGTCGCGCTGGAAGGCACCGGCCAGCTGCTGAAGATCAACACGAGCACGTTCGCCACGGCCGGCACGCTGGCGGTGGGCCCGAACGCCCGGCACGTCAGCGTGGCCGCCGACGGCAGCACGGCCTTCGTCTCGCGGTTCATCAGCCCGCCGCTGGCCGGTGAGGCGACGGCGAGCGTCGACACCACCTCCGGCGGCGGCCAGGTGGTGGTCGTGAACGCCGGCACGATGAGCACCGTGCGCACGATCACGCTTGCGCACAGCAACGTGCCCGACGCCGAGAACCAGGGCCGCGGCCTCCCGAACTACCTCGGCGCCGCCGCCATCTCGCCCGACGGCACGCAGGCCTGGGTGCCGAGCAAGATGGACAACGTCGCGCGCGGCACGCAGCGCGACGGCCTGGCGCTCAACTTCCAGAACGCCGTTCGCGCCATCAGCTCGCGCATCGTGATGTCGTCGCAGAGCGAGGACTTGGCGGCGCGCGTGGACCACGACAACGCCAGCGTCGCCAGCGCCGCCGCCTACGATCCGCTCGGCGTGTACCTCTTCGTCGCGCTCGAGACGAGCCGCGAGGTGGCCGTGCTCGACGCGCACCGGCGCAACCAGCTGATGCGCATCGACGTCGGCTTCGCGCCGCAGGGCCTCATGGTCTCGCCCGACCGCAAGACGCTGTGGGTGCACAACTTCATGGACCGCACCGTCGGCGTCTTCGACCTCACGCCGCTGACCGAGCAGGCACGCGCCGACGCGCCGGCGCTGGCGACGCTGGCAACGATCAGCATCGAGCGGCTCGCCGCCGGCGTGCTGCGCGGCAAGAGGCTCTTCTACGACGCGCGCGACCCGCGCCTTTCGCGCGACCGCTACATGAGCTGCGCCAGCTGCCACAACGACGGCGGCCACGACGGGCGCACATGGGACCTGCGCGCGCAGGGCGAAGGCCTGCGCAACACCATCGCGCTGCGCGGCCGCGCCAGCATGGGCCACGGCCGGCTGCACTGGAGCAACAACTTCGACGAGCTGCAGGACTTCGAGGGCCAGATCCGCACGCTCGCCGGCGGCAGCGGCCTGATGAGCGACGCCCAGTACTTCGCGGGCACGCGCAGCCAGCCGCTCGGCGACACGAAGGCGGGACTGTCGCCCGACCTCGACGACCTCGCGGCCTACGTGGCGTCGCTGAACCAGTTCGACCTCAGCCCCAGCCGGCCGAGCGCCACGAGCCTGTCGGCCGCGGCCACCGAAGGCCGCGACGTCTTCATCAACGCCAGCTGCGGCACGAGCTGCCACGCCGGCACGCACTTCACGCGCAGCGCAGGTGGCGGCACCCCGGCCGACGTGGGCACGCTGAAGACGACCAGCGGCACGCGCCTGAACGGCACGCTCACCGGCATCGACGTGCCGACGCTGCGCGATGCCTGGGCCACGGCGCCGTACCTGCACGACGGCTCTGCGGCAACCCTCGAAGCGGCGATCACGGCGCACGCCGGGCACGGCCTGACGGGCGCCGACATCACGCGCCTGGCCGCCTACGTGCGCGAGCTCGGCAGCGACGAGGGCGCCGCGCCGACGAGAGCCGCCAGCGGCACCGGGCTGCTCGGCAGCTATTACGCAGGCACCACGCCCTCGGGCACGCCGCTCACCACGCGCATCGAGGCCGTGGACTTCGACTGGGGGAGCAACCGCCCCGCCATCGGCGTGCCGGCCGACAACTTCGCGGTGCGCTGGACCGGAACGCTCACGGTGCCGACGAGCGGCACGTACCGTTTCCAGACCCGCAGCGACGACGGCGTGCGCCTTTGGGTGAACGGCACGCAGCGCATCAACAACTGGACCGACCACTCGCCGACGACGAACACCACCGGCAACATCTCGCTCACGGCCGGCCAGCGTGTGCCGATCGTGCTCGAGTACTACGAGCGCGGCGGCGGCGCGGTGATGCAGCTGCGCTGGCGGCGGCCGGGGCAGTCGAGCTACGTGGCGATCCCGGCGGGGAACCTGAACGCGCAGTAGCGCCCTGGCGATGTGCCGCTACTTCGCCCCCGCCGCCTCGAGCAGCTTCACCATCGCCGTGTAGCCGCGCTCGCGCGCCAGCTGCAGCGGCGTGCGGCCCTGCCGGTCGGTGAGCTTCGTGCTCGCGCCGGCGTCGAGCAGCGCCTTCAGCGTCGCCTGGTGGCGCGGGCCGCCGTCGCCGAGCACGATGCTCTCGATGAGCGCCGTCCAGTGCAGGTTGTTGACATGGTCCAGCGGCGCGCCGGCGCGGATGAGCTGTCGCACGACGCCGTCGTGCCCGAGGTGCGCCGCGGCGATCAGCGCCGTGCCGTCGTAGCGGCTGGTGACGAGCCTGGCGCTCGCGCCGGCGGCCAGCAGGATGGCCAGCGTCTCCTCGTCGTCGGCCACGGCGGCGATCGTCACCGCGTCGTAGCGGCCATGCTCGAGCGCCGCGTGGTCGGCGCCGGCGGCCAGCAGCGCACGAACCGCCGCACGCTGCTTCGCGAAGGTGGCCACGTGCAGCGGCGTGCGGCCGTGGCCGTCGCGCGCCTCGAGCGCCGCCTTGCCGCCGGCAGCGCGCGTGATCGCGCCCACGTCGCCGCGCCAGGCCGAGGCGTGCA
>JAHCKS010000040.1 GCA_026125665.1 Rubrivivax sp. | reverse complement strand
CGCGGCAAGGGCAAGAAGGACGGCAGCCTGCACCAGGCCACGCCGGTGTGGCTGCTGCGCACGCTGCTCGTGGCGATGCAGCAGCGCAATCGGCTGGACACGTCGCTCGTCGACGACGTGGTGCTCGGCTGCGTGACGCCGATCGGCGAGCAGGGCGCCGACATCGCCCGCACCGCGGTTCTGGACGCGGAGTGGGCGCAGACGGTGGCCGGCGTGACGCAAAGCCGCTTCTGCGCCAGCGGCCTGGAGAGCGTGAACCTCGCCGCCGCGAAGGTGAAGAGCGGCTTCGAGGACCTCGTCGTTGCCGGCGGCGTCGAGAGCATGAGCCGCTGGACGATGGGCAGCGACGGCGGCGCGTGGGTGATGGACCCGCGCATCAACCAGAAGACGGGCTTCGTGCCGCAGGGCATCGGCGCCGATCTCATCGGCACGCTCGAAGGCTGGGGCCGCGCGGACGTGGACGCCTTCGCGCTGCGCTCGCATCAGCGTGCAGCGAAGGCGCGCGCCGAGGGCCGGTTCGCGAAGAGCCTGGTGCCGGTGCACGACATCGCCGGCCTCATGATGCTCGACCGCGACGAGACGATCCGTGACAACGCGAGCATGGAAGCGATGGCCAGGCTCGAGCCGAGCTTCGCGATGATCGGCCAGATGGGTTTCGACGCCACGGCGCTGCGCAAGTACACGACGGTGGAGCGCATCGAGCACGTGCACCATGCCGGCAACTCCAGCGGCATCGTCGACGGCGCGGCGCTGATGCTCGTCGGCAACGCCGAGGCGGGGAAGAAGGCCGGGCTCAAGCCGCGCGCGCGCATCAAGGCGGCGGCGGTCATCGGCAGCGAGCCGACGATCATGCTCACCGGCCCGACGCCTGCGTGCCGCAAGGCCTTGGCCAAGGCCGGCATGCAGCCGAAAGACATCGACTTGTGGGAGGTGAACGAGGCCTTTGCCGTGGTGCCGATGAAGGCGGCGCGCGACCTCGGCGTGGACGTGGACCGCGTCAACGTCAACGGTGGCTCGATCGCGATGGGCCACCCGCTCGGCGCCACCGGCTGCATCATCCTCGGCACGCTGCTCGACGAGCTCGAGCGCCGCGACCTGGCGACGGGCCTGGCCACGCTGTGCGTCGGCGGCGGTATGGGCATCGCCACCATCATCGAGAGGGTTTGAGCATGAGCACCGCTGTGTCTCTCGAAGTGGGCGGCGACGGCATCCTCGTCGCGACGATGAACCTGCCCGGCCGGCCGATGAACGTGGTCGGCGACACGCTGATGGAAGGCATTGCCGCGGCGACGGCCAAGCTCGCCGAGCCGGCCGTGAAGGGCATGATCCTCACCAGCGGCAAGGCCGACTTCTGCGCCGGCGGCGACCTCGACCGCATGAGCAAGTGGACGACGCCCGAGGAACCCTTCGAAGCCAGCATGGCGATGAAGAAGGTGCTCAGGCAGCTCGAGCTGCAAGGCAAGCCGGTGGTGGCCGCCATCAACGGCCACGTGCTCGGCGGCGGGCTGGAGATTGCGCTCGCCTGCCACGCGCGCATTGCGATCGACGACCCGAAGCTCAAGCTCGGGCAGCCGGAGGTGAAGCTCGGCCTGCTGCCGGGTGGGGGCGGCACGGTTCGCATCCCGCGCCTCGTGGGCATCCAGACGGCGTTGCAGATCTGTGGCGAAGGCAACGACATCGCGCCGGCGAAGGCCAGGGAGATGGGCCTGATCACCGACGTCGCGAAGGACCGCGACGAGCTGATGGCCAAGGCGCGCGCCTGGATCGCCGCGAACCCGAAGGCGAAGCAGCCCTGGGACCAGCCGAA
Organism: Rubrivivax sp.; assembly: GCA_026125665.1. Taxonomy (GTDB): domain Bacteria; phylum Pseudomonadota; class Gammaproteobacteria; order Burkholderiales; family Burkholderiaceae_C; genus Rubrivivax. Next base: position 39,631 of record JAHCKS010000040.1, on the reverse strand, counting down.
GTTCAGGTTCCCGGGTGGCGACAGCCGCTCGCCGGCCGTCGTGCAGATGTGGGCCATCGCGCCTTCGATTGCCAGCCAGAAGACCTGGGGCAACTACCCGGCGGTGCAGCACATCATGAGCAGCATCTTCGAGGGCGGGCTGCTCGACTTCGAAGCCGCGTGCGTGGTGGAGAGCCGGTACTTCGCCGCCTGCGTGATGTCGCAGGCTTCGAAGAACATGATCAACACGCTGTGGTACCAGCTGAACGCCATCAAGAAGGGCGCCTCACGTCCACAGATCGGGCCGGCCGGAGTGCCGGCCTCGAAGGTGAAGAAGCTCGGCATCCTCGGCGCCGGCATGATGGGTGGCGGCATCGCATACGTGTCGGCGAAGGCGGGCATCGACGTGGTGCTGCTCGACACGACGCAGGCGCTGGCCGACAAAGGCAAGGCCTACTCGCAGGGCCTGCTCGACAAGGCGGTGAAGAAGGGGCGCAGCACGCCGGAGAAGCGCGACGCGCTGCTGGCGAAGATCCAGGCGACGACGAGCTTCGACGACCTCGCCGGCTGCGACCTCGTCATCGAAGCGGTGTTCGAGGACCGCGCCATCAAGGCCGACGTGACGAAGAAGGCCGAGGCCGTGCTCGCCGCCGACAAGGTGTTCGCCTCCAACACGAGCACGCTGCCGATCACCGGCCTGGCGAAGGCGAGCGCGCGGCCGGCGAACTTCATCGGCCTGCACTTCTTCAGCCCCGTGGACAAGATGCCGCTGGTGGAGATCATCGTCGGCCAGCAGACGAGCGACGAGACGCTGGCCAAGGGTTTCGACTACGTGCTGCAGATCGGCAAGACGCCGATCGTCGTCAACGACAGCCGCGGCTTCTACACGAGCCGCGTCTTCGCGACCTACGTGATGGAAGGCATCGCGATGCTGAAGGAGGGCGTGCATCCGCGCAGCATCGAGGTGGCCGGCCTGCAGGCCGGCATGCCGATGCCGCCTCTGGCGCTGCAGGACGAGGTGAGTCTGAGCCTTTCGATGCATGTGGCCGACCAGACGAAGAAGGACCTCGCCGCGGAAGGCAAGAGCGTGCCCGAGCATCCGGGCATGGGCGTCATCCGGCAGCTGTGCGAGATCGGCCGCATCGGCAAGAAGGCGGGCAAGGGCTTCTACGACTACAGCGAGGACGGCAAGAGCCTGTGGCCCGAGCTGACGAAGCTCTACCCGACCGCGGCGCAGCAGCCAGAGCAGCGTGAGCTGATCGACCGCCTGATGTTCGCCCAGGCCAACGAGGCGGCGCGGTGCTACGAGGAGAAGGTGCTGCGCTCGGTGGCCGACGCCAACATCGGCAGCATCTTCGGCTGGGGCTTCGCGCCGTTCCACGGCGGGGCGCTGCAGTTCATCAACGCGATGGGGGCGAAGGCCTTCGTGGCGCGCGCACGCGAGCTGGCCGCGAAGTTCGGCCCGCGCTTCGAGCCGGCGGCGGTGGTCGTGACGATGGCCGAGGCGGGCGGCTCGTTCCGCGACGCCGGCTGAGCGCCGGCCGCGCCGCCCCGCCGCTGGGGGCGCGGGCCCGCGCGGCTTGCGGCCGCATCGGGCATGATGCGCCGGCACCATGGGCGACGCGGCGGCGATCGAGTTCTTCGCGGTGCGGCCACGGGCGCCGCTGGACGCGTTCGTCGAGCTGATCTGGGCCGTGCGCGGGGCGGCGCCGTACCGCCGGGCGGCCGTGCTGCCCAACGGCGCCGTGCAGCTGATGCTGAACTTCGGCGCTGCGCACCGGCTGCTGCGCTGCGCCGGGCGCGCCGCGCAGCGCGAGTTCGACGGCGCCTGGGTCGCGGGCCTGCAGGAGCTGCCGCTGGAGATCGAGGCGCCTGACTTCACCGACATCTTCGCGGTCCGCTTCAGGCCCGGCGGGGCACACGCCTTCTTCCGCGGCGGGCCGCTCGATGCGCTGACGCACGACGTGGTGGCCGCCGAGGGCTGGATGCCGCGCGACCTGGCCGAGCTGCACGAGCGCGTCGGCGGTGCCGGGGACCGCGCTGCGCAGGCCCTGGCCGCCGAGGCGTGGCTGCTGGCGCGCCTCGCGCCGCGCGAGCCGGGGCACGGCCTCGTGCAGCGCGCCGTGGCCGCGCTGGCCGACCCGCTGCCCGGCGCGAGCGTGCACGAGACCTGCGAGCGGCTGGGGGTGTCGAACCGGCACCTGATCGCGCTGTTCCGCCGGCATGTCGGGCTGGCGCCGAAGACCTATGCGCGCGTGCGCCGCTTCCACGCGACGCTGGCCGGGCTTGCGGCAGGCGCGGCGCCGGCCGACCTCGCCGCGCGGCTCGGCTTCGCCGACCAGGCGCACATGGGCAACGAGTTCCGGCGGCTGGCCGGCGTGACGCCCGGTGAGTTCGTCGCGCGCCGAGGGGCCGACGCCGAGAGCGTGATCCTCGGCTGAATGCGCGCGCCGGTCGGCCGCGTCGATGCCCCCCGCGGCGCGCCGTGCGCCCCTGCCTCAGCGCCTTCGCTTGTACGCGTACTTGCCGAACGGGCCCCATTGCCCGTCCTTCACGGCCTCGACGTCGATGACCTGGTCGTCGCCGTTCTCGGTGATGCGCGCGCGCCAGTCCGGATGGCCGGCGTTGCCGACGATCTTCGCGTTCATCAGGATGGCGCCGTCGCGCACTTCCACGACGCCGGCGCCGTAACCGCCGCCCTGGTCGAGGAAGTCGTGGAACTCGATGCGCTGCGCGGCCGGGTTCCAGAAGAAGTGCGTCTCGCGCGACTGGCGGCGGCGGCCGTCCACCTCGCCGAAGCTGCGGCCGACGAGCAGGCGCTGGTCGAACGACCACTCGTAGGTGCGCACGAGCGTGAGCCTGCGGCCGCCTGGCAGCTCGAACTGGCCGACCCACTCGCCGCCGACCCAATGGGCGATGGGCGCCAGCGGGTGGGCAGGGGGCGCCGCGGGCGCGGCCTGCGCGACCGCGAGTGCGGGCATCCCGGCCGCGGCGGCCGCCGAGCCCAGGGCCACGAGGTTCAGGGTCAAGCGGCGCGTTCGGTTCATGTGTCGAGTCGGGGCGGCGAGCCGCCGAGGCGTCCTGTGGTCGAACCGATTATGCGAATCGCGAACGCACGGTCTTGAAGATTCCTGACCGGCGGCGCGCCGGATGCCGCGCCTGCGCGCGGCGCTATGCTGGATGCATGCCTTCGCAGGATCTCCCCGTGGTCGACCCGCAAGCACTGGCGGCCGTGCGCCGCGCCCTCGAGGAGGCGCAGCGCGTGGCCGTGCTCACCGGTGCCGGCATGAGTGCCGAAAGCGGCATCCCCACCTTCCGCGACGCGCTGACGGGTCTGTGGTCGAGGTTCGACCCCGAGGACCTGGCGAGCGAGCAGGGCTTCCGCGCCGACCCCGCCCGCGTGTGGGACTGGTACGCGCAGCGCCGCGACGGCGTTCGCCGTGCCCGGCCCAACGCCGGCCACGAGGCGCTGGCCGCCTGGGGGCGCGCGCGGCCCGGGCGCCTGTGCGTGGTCACGCAGAACGTCGACGACCTTCACCAGCGCGCCGGCCAGCCCGAGGTCGTGCGGCTGCACGGCGACATCCTCGCCGACCGCTGGCTCGACGGCGCCGCCTGCCGCGAGCGGCCGCGCTGCGATGCGGCCAGTGCCGCCGCGGGCCGGCCGCCGCGCTGCGCGCAGTGCGGCAACCTGGTGCGCCCGGCCGTGGTGTGGTTCGGCGAGATGCTGCCCGCCGCGGCGCTGCAGCGGGCGCAGGAGGCGGCGGCGGAGTGCCAGGTCTTGCTCGTCGTCGGCACCTCCGGCGCGGTGTGGCCGGCGGCGGGGCTGGCGAGCCTGGCACGGCGCAGCGGTGCTCGAGTCGTCATCGTCAACCCGCACGAGAGCGAGATCGATGCCGAGGCGCATGTCGTGCTCCGCGGTACCGCGGCGACGACGCTGCCCGCGCTGCTCGGCTGAAGGCCGCGCGCGGCGCTGCGGCGCGGGGGAGGCGTCGCGGCGGGTCCGTGGGCTTGGCCGAAGTCCTGTGATGGACTATTATTCGAGCAATGTACAGCAGTGGATCAGCGATGAGCGCCGTCCTCGCCCCCTTGCCCGCCGGCCGTGCGTTCGCGACCGAGGAGCTCGCCGCGGCCGGGTTGCGCGCCTTCGCGCGCATGGCCGAGGCCTGGCAGCTCAGCGTGGACGAGCAGCTGCGGCTGCTCGGCCAGCCGCCGCGCAGCACCTTCTTCGCCTGGCGCAAGCACCCGGAGCGCGCGAGCCTGCCGCGCGACACGCTGGAGCGGCTGTCGTACCTGCTCGGCATCTGGAAGAGCCTGCAGATCCTGCTGCCCGACGCGGGCGCTGCCGACGCCTGGGTGCGCCAGCCGAACGCGGCGCCCGCCTTCGGCGGCCGCAGTGCGCTCGCCCGCATGCTGGCCGGCAACGTGAGCGACCTGCACGCGGTGCGCACCTACCTCGACGGCGTGCGCGGCGGCGGCTGGTCTTGAGCGGGGCGACGGGGCCGGCGGCGGCCGGCGGGGCGCCGCCGGGCGGCGAAGCGGTGCCGCCCGGCGTGGAACAGCGGCGCGTGCGCTGGAGCGCGGCATGCCGCATCGTGCCCACGCGCCACCCGGCGGTGAACCTGTTCGAACGCGTCGCCGGCGAAGCCGACTTCGACGCCCTCTACGCGCTGGAGGCGATGACCAACGAGCGCATGCGCGACGAACTCGGCGAGATCGAGCGCGTGCCGCGCGCCGAGCGCCAGTTCGGGCCCGGCAGCGGGCCGATCATGGCCGCGTTCACGCATGTCAACACGCTTGGCAGCCGCTTCTCCGACGGCAGCTTCGGCATGTTCTATGCCGCGCGCGAGCGCGCCACGGCGATGGCCGAGACGCGCTACCACCACGCGCGTTTCCTCGCCGCCACGCGCGAGCGGCCGATGCACCTGCCGATGCGCCTGTACCACGTGGCCATCGACGGGCGGCTGCACGACCTCAGGCCGCCCGGTGCCGTGCCGCCCGCCGTGTTCGACCGCGACGACTATGCCGCTTCGCGCCGGCTCGGCGTGGCGCTGCGTGCCCTCGGTTCGGCCGGTGTCAGCTATCGCAGCGTGCGCCATGCGCGCGGCCAGTGTGTCGGTCTCTTCCGCCCGTGGCCGGCGAGCCGCTGCCTGCACGCGGCGATCCTGCTCTACGCCTGGGACGGCGAACGCTTCACCGATGTGTACGAGAAGACCGACTGACTGCGCCGGCCCGTGCCGGGGCCGGCGATGAGCGGCAGCGTGGCCGGCGGCGCCCGCTTCGAGCGCCTCGACGTGCTGCGCGCCGTGGCCATCGTCTGGATGGCCGGCTTCCATCTCTGCTTCGACCTCAACCTCTACGGGCTGATGCCGCCGCAGAACTTCTACCGCGACCCGTTCTGGCTGCACCAGCGCACCGCCATCGTCAGCCTCTTCCTCTTCTGCGCCGGCCTCGCGCAGGCGGTGGCGCTGCAGGCCGAGGCGGGCACGCCGATGGGCGCGCCGCGGCTGGCGGACCGCTTCACGCGGCGCTTCTGGCGCCGCTGGGCGCAGGTGGCCGGCTGCGCCGTGCTCGTGAGCCTCGGCTCGGCGCTGATGTTCCCGCGAAGCTGGATCAGCTTCGGCGTGCTGCACGGCATCGCCGTCATGCTGATCCTGCTGCGGTTCGCCGCACCGCTGGGGGCCTGGCTGTGGCCGCTGGGGGCCGTGGCTTGGGCCCTGCCGAAGCTCGTGCAGCATCCGTTCTTCAACCAGCCCTTCGCCCACTGGACCGGCCTCGTGACGAGGAAGCCGGTGACCGAGGACTGGGTGCCCGTGCTGCCGTGGCTGGGCGTGATGCTGTGGGGGCTGGCTGCCGGGCAGTGGCTGCTGGCGAACCGGCGCGAGTGGCTCGCCGGCGGCGTGCCGCGCGCTGCCACGCCGCTGGCGCTGCTCGGGCGCTGGCCGCTCACCTTCTACATGTTGCACCAGCCGGTGTTCCTGGGCGCGATCCTCGGCGGCCGATGGCTCGGCGCGTGGTGAGGGCACGGCGGTAGGATGCGCGCATGGGACACGGAGACCATCGGCACGGCGACGACGAGCACGAGCACCCGCACGGCCACCACGCGCACGAGCAGGAGCACGAGCACGGCGAGCTCGGCCTGATGGACCTGCGTGTGCGTGCGCTCGAGACCGTGCTCGCCGAGAAGGGCTACATCGACCCGGCGGCACTCGATGCGCTGATCGAGACCTACGAGAAGCGCATCGGTCCGCGCAACGGCGCGCGGGTCGTCGCACGCGCGTGGATCGACGGGTCCTTTCGCCGCTGGCTGCTGGAGGACGCCACCGCCGCCATCGCCTCGCTCGGCTACAGCGGGCGGCAGGGCGAGCACATGGTCGCGGTGCCGAACACGGCCCGTGAGCACAACGTCGTCGTCTGCACCCTGTGCAGCTGCTACCCGTGGCCCGTGCTGGGGCTGCCGCCCACCTGGTACAAGAGCGCGCCGTACCGCGCGCGCGTCGTGCGCGAACCGCGCGCCGTGCTCGCCGAGTTCGGCCTGGAGCTGCCGGCGGGCACCGCGATCCGCGTCTGGGACTCGACCGCCGAGGTGCGCTACCTCGTGCTGCCCGAACGGCCGCCCGGCACCGAGGGGCTCGACGAGGAGGCGCTCGCTGCCTGGGTGACACGCGACTCGATGATCGGCACCGGCCTGCCGCGTCCGCCGCAAGGCCCATGAGCCCGCCCGGCCGCCCGAAGGGCTCATGCCGGAGCGCGCAGCGCGAAGGTACTCCGGCGAACGCCGCGGCGACACCCTGGCCGACGCAGGCCGACCTCGGCGGTGCGCCGGGCTTCGGCCGCGTGCAGCCCGAGCCCGAGGGCGTGCACTGGCACGCGCCCTGGGAGCCGCGGGCGCTGGCCGTGACGCTGGCGGCCGGCGGCACCGGCGTGTGGAACATCGACATGAGCCGCGCCGCGCGCGAGACGCTGCCCGACTACGCGCACCTGACGTACTACGAGATCTGGACGCTGGCGCTGGAGAAGCTGCTGGTGGCGCATGGTCTGGTCTCGGCCGACGAGCTGGCGGCGGGCCACGCGTTGCAGGCACCACGCGCCGTGCCGCGCAAGCTGCTGGCGGCCGACGTGGCCGCTGCGCTGGCGCGCGGCAGCCCGACCGAGCGCCCGGCCGCGCCGGGCAGTGCGCCGCGGTTCGCCACCGGCGAGCGGGTGCGCACGCGGGCCGATGCCGTGCCGCACCACACGCGCCTGCCAGGCTACGCCCGCGGCAAGGCCGGCACGGTGCAGGCCCTGCGTGGCCACCATGTCTTCGCAGACGAACACGCGCAGGGCCATGGCGAGCAGCCGGCCTGGCTGTACACCGTGGCGTTCGACGGCGTCGAGCTGTGGGGTGCCGCCGAGCCCGGGGCCGAGGCGCTGCGCGTCTCGATCGACGCGTGGGAACCGTACCTGGAGCCGGCGTGAACGTGCCCGGCCTGCCGGCGGAGGGCGAGGAGCCGGTGTTCCGCGAGCCGTGGGAGGCACATGCCTTCGCGATGACGCTTTCGCTGCACCAGGCCGGCCTGTTCACCTGGCTCGAGTGGGCTGCGATGCTGGCGCGCTGCATCGGCGAAGCGCAGGCCGCGGGCGACGCGGACCTCGGCGACACCTACTACCGGCACTGGCTCGCGGCGCTGGAGCGCATCGTTGCGCAGAAGGGAGGCATTGCGCCTGGCGATCTCGCGCGCACGCGCGACGCCTGGGCGCAAGCGGCCGCGCGCACGCCGCACGGCAAGCCCATCGAGCTCAGGCCCGCCGACTTCGCTGCGCGGCCGAAGGCGGCCGGGCCGTGACGCCACCCGACCGGCGGCAGCGGCCGGCCCCGAAGCCCGCGGCGCGGCCGGCCGAGCCGGGCGGGCACCCGTCCCGGCCGGGTCCGCCGACGAAGGTGCTGTTCGGCTTCCACGCCGTCACCGTGCGCGTGAAGACGGCGCCGGAGTCGGTGCTGGAGGTGCAGGTGGACGCGACGCGGCGCGACGCGCGAATGCGCCAGTTCGCCGAACGCGTGGCCGCCGCCGGCGTGCGCATCGTCGAGAGCGACGACGCACGGCTGGCGCGGCTGGCCGGCACGGCGCGCCACCAGGGCGTCGTGGCGCGCGTGCTGCCGCTGCCGCCGCGCGTCTCGCTCGACGACGTGCTCGATGCCGTGCAGGGGCCGCCGCTCGTGCTCGTGCTCGACGGCGTGACCGACCCGCACAACCTCGGCGCCTGCCTGCGCGTCGCCGACGGCGCCGGCGCGCACGCCGTGGTGGCGCCGCGCGACCACGCCGTCGGCCTGAACGCCACGGTGGCCAAGGTGGCCAGCGGCGCCGCCGAGACGGTGCCGTACCTGATGGTGGTGAACCTCGCGCGCACGCTCGGCGAGCTGAAGGAGCGCGACATCCGCATCGTCGGCACCGGCGACGACGCACCGCGTTCGCTCTACGAGGCCGACCTGCGCGGCCCGCTGGCGCTGGTGCTCGGCGCCGAGGGGCCGGGCCTGCGGCAGCTGACGCGCCGCACCTGCGACGAGCTCGTGCGCATCCCGATGGCCGGCGCGGTGGAGAGCCTCAACGTCTCGGTGGCGGCCGGCGTCTGCCTGTTCGAGGCGCGGCGGCAGCGCATGGCGGCCGCGGCGGCAGCCCCCCCGTAGGCCGGCGCCGAGGTCAGCCGAGCCAGCCCATCCCGCCGGCGAGCGCGCCGGCCGCGATGGGCACCAGCGGGCTGAGCTTCGTGCGCAGCATGAGGGCCAGCGTCGCGGCGGCCAGCGCGCCGGCGCGCCAGTCGCGTGCGGCCGGCTCGAGCAGGATCCAGCCGGTGGCCAGCAGCAGGCCGATGGTGAGGGGGGCGAGCCCGGCGTGCAGCGCGCGCACGGCCGGCACCTGTGCGTACTGCGCGTTCCAGCGGCTGGCGCGCAGTGCCAGCAGCGACGACGGCAGCAGCGTGCCGACCATCGTCGCCAGCGCGCCGGCCAGGCCGCCGATGCCGTAGCCGATGACGGCGACGAACAGCACGTTCGGCCCGGGCGCCGCCTGGGCCAGCGCGATGCCGGCGTTGAACTGCAGCTCGGTGAGCCAGGCGCGTTCGCCGACGACGACGCGCTGCATGTCCGGCGCCGTGGTGATGGCCCCGCCCACGGCAAGCAGCGACAGCATCAGGAAGTGGCCGAAGAGCGCCGCCCAGTCGGCCGGCATCAGGCCGGCGCAGCCGATGAGCACGGCGCGCAGCGTGCCGGCGCAGTCAGCCACCGCCGCGCTCCCGCCGCGCCGCGGCATGCAGCCGCCACGCTGCGGCCGCCCATGCGCCAAGGCCGAGCCCAAGCACCACGGCCACCAGCGGCCAGCGCAGCAGGCCGATGGCGACGAACGTGGCGGCCACCACGGCGGCGGCCCCCGCCAGGGTGAGCGGGCTGCGGGCCAGCGGCGCGGCGAGCTTCAGCGCCGTGGCCACCACCAGGCCTGCGGCGACGATGCCCATGCCGCGCAGCGCGCCCGCCACCTCGGCGACGCCCTGCCAGCGCACGGCCAGCACGGCCAGCACGAGCACGAGCAGCGACGGGGCGGCCAGCATGCCGGCCATCGCGGCAAACGCGCCACGGTGGCCGAAGAAGCGCTGCCCGACCATCAGCGACAGGTTCACGACGTTCGGCCCGGGCAGCACCTGCGACAGCGCGAGCATCTCGAGGAACTGCGCGCGCGTCAGCCAGTGCAGCCGATCGACCAGCTCGCGCTGCGCGACCGGCAGCACACCACCGAAGCCCTGCAGGGCGAGCCGGGTGAAGGCCGCGAAGAGGGCGAAGCAGGACGCCGGCCGAGCCGTCGCGTCGAGCACTGGCGCCTGCACCGGCGCTGTGGGGGTCGGCCGGCGAGGCAGCTCGGGACCGCGACCCATCAGCGTGCCCCCGTCGCCGCTGTTCGCGACGCCTGCTCGCGCTGCGCGAGGACGGCGGAGAGCAACGTGGCGAGCATCAGGCCGACGGCGGCCGCCGGTGCCAGCGCCCGATAGCCGAAGAGCCCGAGCAGCATGCCGCCGCTCGCCGAGCCGAGACCCTGCCCGAGGTACATCGCCGACGTGTTGAGTGACACCAGCACCGCGGCGAGCGCCGGCGCAGCGGCGGCGAGCCGCGCCTGCTGCGCCGAGTTCGACGAGAAGCAGCCCAGGGCCCAGGGCGTGAGCACGAACGCCATCGCGAGCGGACCGGCGGCCAGCGGCCAGGCGAGCACGGCCGCGGCCATCGCCGCCAGGCCGAGCGTTGCGGCGCGGCCGGCGCCGAGGCGGTCGATCCAGCGCGTCACCAGCACGCTGCCGACGAAGCCGAAGACGCCGAACCAGAGGAAGAGCGCGCTCGTCTCGGCCACGCTGGCGCCCAGCACGTGGTGGAAGTAGGGCGCCATGTAGCCGAAGAGGGCAAACTGGCCGGACGCGCTGAGCGCCGTGACGGCGACGATGACCATCAGCGCCGGCTGCGTGAGCACGCCGCCGAGGTCGCGCAGGGTGAGCACCGGAAGGCGCAGGCCCGCCGGTGTGCTTCGCCAGGCAGCGAACGCCGCCAGCGCGGACAGCCCGGCCACGAACATGAAGGCGGTGCGCCAGCCGACCGTGCCGGCGATGTAGCTGGCGATCGGCATGCCGAGCACCGAGGCCAGCGACCAGCCGAGGAAGATGAAGGTGATGGCTTCGCCGCGGCGCTCGGGCGCGGCGAGTGCACCGACGACCGCCGCGGCGGCCGGGGTGAAGACGGCCGCCGCGAGCACCGTGGCGGCGCGCACCGGCAACAGCGTGGCGAGGTCCGGCATGGCCGCCGACAGCGCGTGCCCGGCCGCATACCACGCGAGCGAGCAGGCCAGCAGCGCGCGCCGGTCGAAACCCGAGAGCACGGCCGCCAGCACGGGCGCCGCCAGCGCCATCGCCCAGGCGGCGACCGTCACCAGCTGCCCGGCCACCGGCACGGGCACGGCGAGGCCGTGCGCCAGGTCGTTCAGCGCGCCGGGCACCACCATCACGCCGCAGCCGATGGCGAAGTTGCCGCCCAGCAGCGACCAGCGCGTGCCGCGCACGGCACCGCCGTCCCGCGCGGCGGCAGCCGGTGCGGTCAACGCAGCACCTTCAGCGCCTCGGGGTTGACGAGGTGGGTGGGCGTGTTGCGGATGAAGTTGACGACGTTCTCGAACGCGGCGCCGAAGTAGAGCTCGTAGCTGTCGAGCTCGACGTAGCCCAGGTGCGGCGTGCAGATGGCGTTCTCGAGGCGCAGCAGCGGGTGGCCCTGGAGGATGGGCTCGCTGTCGAACACGTCGATCGCGGCCATGCCGGGGCGGCCGCGGTTGAGCGCAGCGACGAGCGCGTTGTCGGCAATGAGCTCGGCGCGCGACGTGTTGACGAGCAGCGACGTGGGCTTCATCTGCGCCAGATCGTCGAAGCGGACGATGCCACGCGTGCTGTCTGTGAGGCGCAGGTGCAGCGACAGCACGTCACTGTCGCCGAAGAGCTCGTCGCTGCTGGAGGCCGCCTCGTGGCCGTCGGTGATGGCGCGGTCGCGCGAGACCTCGCTGCCCCACACCAGCACCCGCATGCCGAAGGCGCGGCCGTAACCGGCGACGAGGCGGCCGATCTTGCCGTAGCCCCAGATGCCGAGCGTGCGGCCGCGCAGCACCATCCCGAGGGCGAAGTTGGGCGGCATCGCCGCGGCCTTCAGCCCCGACTGCTGCCACGCACCGTGCTTGAGGTTGCCGATGTACTGCGGCAGGCGGCGCATCGACGCCATGATGAGCGCCCAGGTCAGCTCGGCCGGAGCCACCGGCGAGCCGACCCCCTCGGCCACCGCGATGCCCAGCCGCGTGCACGCCTCCAGGTCGATGTGCGGGCCGACGCGCCCGGTCTGCGAGATCAGCTTCAGCCGCGGCAGCTTCTCCAGCAGCGCGCGTGGGAAGTGCGTGCGCTCGCGGATCGTCACCAGCACGTCCGCGTCGCGCAGCCGCACCGAGAGCTGGCCGATGCCCTTGACCGTGTTGGTGAAGACCTTGGCGCTGTACGGCTCCAGCATCGCGGCGCACTTCAGCTTGCGCACCGCGTCCTGGTAGTCGTCGAGGATGATGATGTTCATGGGCCCGCGCGGCGTGCGGCCAGCCGGGGTGATCGCCGCCCCGTGGCGGCTGAGATTCTGCCCGCAGCGCGACAGGGATCGCCGGCCCCGGGGCGCGGCGAGCCGGAAAGCAGGAAGGCGGCCCTTCGGGCCGCCTTCGATGGCTGAGAACGGACGGGAGCGGGACCTAGGACGTCCTGCGACGCCGCGCGGCGCCCAGGCCCAGAAGGGCCAGCCCGACCAGAGCCAAGGTCGCCGGCTCCGGCGTTTCGCCGGTGGGCGGCGGCTGGGTGGGGGGGGTGGTCGTGCCGCCGTTGCCACCGCCCCCGTTGCCGCCGCCGGACGTCTGAACCGTGCCGAAGCGGATGCTGTCGATCGTGAAGCCCGCGTCCTCCGGGGCGACGAGGCTGATGAGCAGGCCGGCGATCTGCGACGTGCCGTCGTCCGTGCCGAGCAGCAGGGTCTCGATGCCGGTGGCGGTGTTGAGGATCGAACCGAGGACGGTGCCGTCGCGGCCATAGGCGGTCACGCGGGTGGTGCCGATGGCGTTGAAGAAGCCGCCATCGAAGGACACGGCCGCCTGGTCGGTGCTGAAGAGCATCGCGATCGAACCGTTCAGGAACGGCGAGCCACTGAGCACCGGCGAGCCCGTGTGGTTGGTGTCGGTGCCGATGAATGCACCAAGGCCGCCGACAAGGTCCAGGGCCAGCGTCCCCGTCGGCGAACCGATCACGCACCCGCCGGCAGCGACACCCGCGGCGCAATCGGTCCCGACCACCCCCAGATCCTGTCCGACGAAGAACGAACCGAAGGACACGTCGGGCGCCGTGCCGGACCCGCCGTACTGGGCCGCCGTGTACGAGGGGTTGCTCGTGCCGATCGCGAACTCGCTGAAGGTGATCTGCCCGGCGTTGGCGACGAAGTCGGCCGCATCGATCGGAACGACCGCGGCCTGACTCGTCATCGCGGCGGCGGCGAACGCCACCGCATACAGCTTCTTGAGGGCAAAGTTCATTGGGTTCATCCCGGAACTTGGAAGTGTTGCAGCGATTGTCCTCTGGAACGCAAGGCTCGTGCCTCGGATCGATTTGGTTCTGGAATCAGGTGCTTATTGGAGGACTGGCGCACCACAGGACAGGCTGTGTAAGAAACGTCGACATCTGGGTCCATCGCAAGATGTAAGCGCCGCATCCATGCACCAAGCGCGGGCAATGGATGCCGGCCACCATCCTCGCCGGGCTGCCGCCGTCGGCCGCATTCAGCCACGGGGCGGTCCGTATGTCCACCCTCCAGGAGAAGGTCAGTGAGTCTCTCGATGTACAGCGCCAGCGTGCCGGTCTTCGTGCGCATGCTTGGCAACGCCCAGAAGTGGCTGACGAAGGCCGAGGAGCACGCCGCGGCGCGCAGGTTCGACCCGAGCAACTACCTCGGCCTGCGCTTGGCGCCGGACATGCTGCCCTTCTCGCGTCAGATCCAGATCGCCAGCGACACCGCGAAGGGCTGCGTGGCGCGCCTGGCGGGCCAGGAGGTGCCGAAGTGGGAGGACAGCGAGGCGAACCTGGCCGACCTGCGGGCCCGCTTGCAGCGCACGATCGACTTCGTGCAGTCGGTAACCCCCGAGCAACTGGCCGGCGCCGAGAGCCGCGAGGTCGTGCTGCCGGTGCGCCAGGGGGATCCGTTGCGCTTCGATGGCGAGGCGTACCTGAAGCACTACGTGCTGCCCAACCTGTTCTTCCACCTGACCACGGCCTATGCCCTGTTGCGCCATGCCGGTGTGGAACTCGGCAAGCGCGACTATCTGGGCAACACCTGACGCTATTCGACCGGGCGTCGCCTGGGCGCGGCAGTGTCGCTGCGGCCCGGCTGTCGCCTTGGCCAGGGGCTCTTCGCCTGCGGTGGCTCCGGGACCCGTCGGCTTCGCCCAGTCAGCGCGCAGCCACCTTCTCGCGCATCGCCGGCGCGGCCTTGCCGTGCGACGGGGCCGAGCGGGCGGGGCCCCGCGGTGCTCCCGTCGCGGCGACGACGACCTTGGTGCGCGTGGGCAGCGTCACCACGATGCGCTGCCCGGGCGCGAACACGGCATCGATGGGCACCCGGTTCCACTGCGCCACCTGCGCGGCCGCCAGGCCATGGCGGCGTGCCACCGCACGCACCGTGTCGCCCTTGGGCCCGGCGCGCAGCGTCGTCGTGCGGCCGCCGGGCCCCTCCGGGGCGAGCACGAGCATCGCCGAGTCGGCGAGTTCCTCGGACACGTCGTCCGCCATCTTCTCGCCGCGCGGCACGATGAGCGTCGAACCGGCCCTCACCAGCATGCGCGGGGGAATGCGGTTGACCTCGGCCAGTCGCGCCTCGGCGATGCCGACCAGGCGCGCCGCCTCGGCGGTGCGCAGCGTGCGCGGGGCCACCCACGCCGTCCAGGTGGCGAGCGGCCCGTCGTGATCGGCCAGCGCGCGCACGAACTGGTTCGCGTTGTCGTAGGGCAGCAGCACGTGTGGTGTTCCGGCCGAGAGGATGACGGCCCGGTTGTGCTGCGGATTGAGCTGCTGGAACTCCTCGAGGGTCAGGCCGGACAGCCGGGCGGCGAGCTCGATGTCGATGTCACGCTCGATCGCCACGCTGAGGAAGTACGGGTGGTTCTCGAGCTTCGCAAGCGTGAGGCCGAAGTCCTGCGGCCGCGCGACGATGTTCTTCACCGCCTGCAGCTTGGGAACGTAGTTGCGCGTCTCGGCCGGCATGCGGCCCAGCGACGAGAGGTCGGCAGGCTTGCGTGCGCGCCGGTTGCGCTCGACGGCGCGCGCCACGTTGCCCGGGCCCCAGTTGTAGGCGGCCAGCGCCAGGTGCCAGTCGCCGAAGCGCTCGTGCAGGCGGGCGAGGAAGTCGAGCGCTGCACGGGTCGAGGCCAGCACGTCGCGCCGGTCGTCGCGGAAGACGTTCTGCGTCAGCTCGAACTGGCGCCCGGTTCCTGGCATGAACTGCCACATCCCGGCCGCACGGGCACGCGACAGCGCCTGCGGATCGAACGCGCTTTCGATGAACGGAAGCAGCGCCAGGTCCATCGGCATGCCGCGGCGCTCGATCTCCTCGACGATGTGGAACAGGTAGCGCCCGCCGCGCTCGACCATGCGCTGCACGTAGTCGGGCTGGCCGGCGTAGTGCTTCTCCCAGCGGCGCACCAGTTCGTTGTCGAGGTCGGGGATGACGAGACCGTCTCGAATGCGCTGCCAGAGGTCGGCCCGTTCGGCGTCCTGCTCCGGGTCCAGCCGGACGCGGGGTGCGGGCGGAAGCGGCTCGGGCGCCGGCGCCACGGTCAGGGGTGCCTCACGCGCTGCGGGAGCAGCGTCGCCGGACGCGGCTACCTGCGAGCCCACCACAGCCTCGGGCGCCCCGCCGTTCGAGCCTGGCGCCGAGCCGGTCGGGGGCGGCGGCGCCGACCGGGATGCTTGCGAGGTCGTCGTCGGTGCGGCCGCGGGAACTGCCTGGCCCTCGGTCAGCAGGGCGGAGCCGTCGACCCTCGCTTCCATGGGCGTGCCGGCCGGGCTCGGTTCTGCCGGCCGCTCCCCTTGCGGCAACTGCGCGCATCCGGCCACGCAGCACAGCACCAGCAGCAAGCCGCGCGGCACCGTCGTTGGCGGCCGACGGTGGCCGCGCCACTCTCTGCCGCTCGTCATCGGAATCGTTTCGACGGCCCGGGTGGCGCGCCGTGCAAGGCCTGCGACATGTGGTGCAGATGTGGCTGCCGGGGTGCGGGAGGGTGGCTCACTAGAATCCGTCCAACCGTTGATCCGTTCATCCGTTCGCTTCCACATGTGGCGCCGGACGGCTCGATGCCGAGGATGCAGCCCACGACAGCATGACGCGCGACGAGTCGAGTATAGAGTTGGCCGCCTGGCTGAAGACCGCGCCCGGCCGGTACCTGCTCGCGTGGGAGCAGGCGCGGCTGGACCAGGCGGTGGCCGACGCGTTCGGCTTCCACGCCCTGCAGCTCGGGCTGCCCGAGCTCGACGGCCTGCGCGCCAACCGCATGCCGCACCGCTGGCTGGCCAGCGACACGCTGTACGTCCCCCAGCCGCTGCCGGTGCCTCCGCCGGTCGACGAGGCCTTGCTGCAACGGCCGGCGCCGCCGCTGCCGGCGCTGAACTGCGAGTTCGAGGCGCTGCCCTTTCCCGACGCGTCGATCGACCTTGTCGTGCTGCCCCACTCGCTGGAGCTGGCCCGCGACCCGCACCTGGCGTTGCGCGAAGTCGAGCGTGTGCTCGTGCCGGAGGGGCGCGTCGTCATCGTCGGTTTCAACCCGACGAGCCTGTGGGGCCTGCGGCAGCGCCTGGGGCATGTGCGGCGCGGCATGGGCCTGGCACGCGAGCGTGGTCTCTTCCTGCCGCGGGCGGGTGATTTCATCGGCTACTGGCGGGCGCGCGACTGGCTGCGCCTGCTCGGCTTCGAGGTCGAGGCCGGCGGCTTCGGCTGCTGGCGGCCGCCGCTGGCCAGCGAGCGCTGGCTGCAGCGCTTCGCCTGGATGGACCGCTTCGGCGACCGCTGGTGGCCCGTGCTCGGTGCGGTGTACCTGATCTGTGCCGTCAAGCGCGTGCGCGGCATGCGGCTGGTCGGGCTGCTGCGCCAGGAACGGCGCGTCAAGGCACGCACCGCGCCGGCTGCGGTCGCGCCTCGCCAGGGCAGCGCGACGGCGGCGCGCGCGGCGCCGCACCGCGAAGCGTGAGCGCCGCGGGCGGCCACGCCGAAGTGGTGGTGTACGCCGACGGCGCCTGCCGCGGCAATCCGGGGCCTGGCGGCTGGGGCGTGTGGCTCACGAGCGGCTCGCACGAGAAGGAGTTGTGGGGCGGCGCGCCGCAGACGACCAACAACCGCATGGAGCTCACCGCGGTGATCGAGGCGCTCGCGTCGCTGAAGCGGCGCTGCCGCGTCACCATCCACACCGACAGCCAGTACGTGAAGAACGGCATCACGAGCTGGATCCACCAGTGGAAGCTGCGCGGCTGGCGCACTGCCGACGGCAAGCCGGTGAAGAACGCCGAGTTGTGGGCGCGCCTCGACCAGCTCAATGCCGGCCACGACGTGCACTGGCGCTGGGTCAAGGGCCACGCCGGCAATGCCGGCAACGAGCGCGCGGACGCACTGGCGAACCGCGGAGTCGACGAAGCCATCGCCGGCTCGGGCGGCAGCCGCCACCGCCGAGGCTGATCACGGGCGACTGCGCCCGAACCCGCGCGAGCGCGGACATGCACAGGGCGATAGAGTTGCCGGATTCGCCCGCGCCGGAACAACCTCTTGAAGAAACTTTACACAGGCGTCGCCGTCATTGGCATCACCCTCGTCGCCACGGCGGCCTGGTGGTTCCAGCGGCCGGGGGCTTCGACGTCGTCGTCGGTGGCCGCCACGCCGCGTGCGGATGCGGCGGCGCGGCCGGGGGCGAGCAGCGCCGGCGGTGCGACCGCTGGCCTCGGTGCGCCGGGCGGGCCGGGCGGCGCAGGCGGGCCCGCCCCCGTGGAGGTGGCGCGGGCCGAGGCCCTGACCATCGTCGATGACGTGCAGGCCGTCGGCTCGCTGAAGGCCCGCCAGGGCGTCATGCTGCGGCCCGAGGTCAGCGGGCGCATCGCCCGCCTCGGCTTCGCCGACGGCCAGGCCGTGCGTGCCGGGCAGCTGCTGGTGCAGCTCGACGACACGCTGCAGCGCGCGCAGCTGGAGCAGTCGCGCGCGCAGGCCCGCATCGCGCGCACGAACCTGCAGCGCAGCCGCGAGCTGCTCGGCCAGGGCTTCGTCAGCCAGAGCGCGGTGGACCAGAACGCCGCGGCGCTGCAAGTGGCCGAGGCGCAGGTCGCCTTGGCCGAGGCGCAGCTCGCGCGCATGCGCGTGCTGGCGCCGTTCGACGGCGTGGCCGGTCTGCGTGTCGTCGATGTCGGCGACTACGTCAAGGACGGTGCCGACATCGTGAAGATCGAGGATCTGTCCGCGCTCGAGGTCGAGTTCGCGCTGCCCGAGCGCTACGTGGCGCGCACACGGGCCGGCCTGCCGATGGAGCTGACGCTCGACGCGATGCCCGGCCAGGTGTTCAAGGGGCAGGTCGTGGCGCTGGACTCGCAGGTCGACGCCAACGGGCGCGCGCTCACCGTGCGTGCACGCGTGCAGAACCCGGGCGCGGTGCTCAGGCCGGGGATGTTCGCTCGCCCGCGCGTCATCTTTGCCGTGCGCGAGGGTGCGGTCGCCGTGCCGGAGGAGGCGCTGGTGCCCCTGGGCGCACGGCAGTTCCTGTTCAAGGTGGTCGAAGGCGCCGAGGGCCGCCGTACGGCGCAGCGGCTGGAGGCACGCATCGGCCTGCGCGTTCCGGGCAAGGTCGAGATCCTCGAGGGCCTGCAGCCCGGCGAGATGGTCGTCACCGCCGGCCAGGCGCGCCTCATGCGCTCGGAGGCCACGCCGGTGCGCGTGATCGACCTCGCGCAGGTCGGGCGCGCCGCGCCGGGCAATGCGAGTGGTGCCGGGGGCGGCACCGGCGGCGGGCGCGCCGGCGCCGCGTCGGCGGCCTCCAGCGGCCGCGCACAGCCCTGACCGGCCCGGCCGGGCGTTGCCGCAGGAGGCACGATGAGACTGTCGGAAACGTCGATCCGCCGTCCGGTGCTGGCCACCGTGATGTCGCTGCTGCTGGTGCTGGTCGGGCTGGTGTCGTTCAAGCAGCTGTCGGTGCGCGAGTACCCGCGCATCGACGAGCCGCTGGTCAACGTCAGCACGCGCCTTCTGGGTGCGAGCTCGGAGGTCATCGAGTCGCAGGTGACCAAGCCGCTCGAGGACTCCATCGCCGGCATCGACGGCGTGGACATCATGACCTCGATCTCGCGCACCGAGCAGAGCCAGATCACGGTGCGCTTCCGCCTGAGCAAGGACCCCGACACGGCCGCGGCCGAGGTGCGCGACCGCGTGTCGCGCGTGCGCGGCCGCCTGCCCGACGCGGTGGACGAGCCGGTCATCGCCAAGGTCGAGGCCGATGCCACGCCGACCATCTGGCTCGCCTACACGAGCGAGACGATGAGCACGCTCGAGCTCACCGACATCATCAACCGCGTCGTCAAGCCGCGGCTGCAGACGGTGCCCGGCGTCGCCGACGTGCAGGTCGGCGGCGACCGCCGCTACGCGATGCGCATCTGGCTCGACCCCGACCGCCTCGCCGCCTACCGCCTGACGGTGCAGGACGTCGAGGACGCGCTGAGGCGTCAGAACCTCGAGGTGCCGGCCGGCCGCATCGAGAGCCAGCAGCGCGAGTTCAGCGTCACGGCGCGCACCGACCTCAACACTGTGGCGCAGTTCAACGACATCGCGCTGAAGACGGTGAACGGCTACACCGTGCGCCTGCGCGACGTGGCGCGGGTCGAGGAGGCGGCGGCCAACGAGCGCAGCCGCGTGCGCCTGAACGGCGTGCCGTCGATCAGTACCGGCATCATCCGCAACGCCACGGCCAACCCGGTGGAGGTGGCCGACGGCGTGCGCGCCGTGATGCCGCTGATCCAGCGCGACCTGCCGCCGTCGGTGACGGTCGTGCAGGCGAACGACCTGTCGGTGTTCATCGACCGCTCGATCAAGGCCGTGTTCACGACGGTGCTCGAGGCCATCGTGCTGGTAGCGCTCGTGGTGTTCGTGTTCCTGCGCACGCTGCGCGCCTCGATCATCCCGCTGGTCACGATTCCCGTCAGCCTGATCGGCGCGTTCGCGCTCATCGCGCTGGCCGGCTTCACCGTCAACACGCTGACGCTGCTGGCCCTGGTGCTGGCCATCGGGCTCGTCGTCGACGACGCCATCGTCGTGCTGGAGAACATCTTCAGGCACATCGAGGAGGGGATGACGCCGTTCCAGGCGGCGCTGAAGGGCGTGCGCGAGATCAGCTTCGCGGTCGTGGCCATGACCTTGACGCTGGCGGCGGTGTTCGCGCCGCTTGCGTTCACGCCGGGTCGCACGGGGCGGCTGTTCAGCGAGTTCGCGCTGACGCTGGCCGGGGCCGTGCTCGTCTCCGGCTTCGTCGCGCTGACGCTGACGCCGATGATGTGCAGCAAGCTGCTGCGCCACAACCCCAGGCCGAGCACCTTCGACCGCGGCATGGAGCGGCTGCTCGTCGCGCTGACCGCCGGCTACCGCCGCGCGCTCGTCTGGTCGTTGTCTCGTCGCTGGCTCGTCGTCGGCGTGATGCTCGCCGCCGGCGGCGCGAGCTGGTGGCTGTTCAGCACGACGAAGAGCGAGCTCGCGCCGTACGAGGACCGCGGCGTCATCGCGATGCCGGTGCGCGCCCCGGACGGCGCGACGCTGCAGTACACGGCGCGCTACCTCGACGCGCTGGACGCGATCGCGTCGAAGTACCCCGAGTTCGATCGCCGCTTCATGTTCATCGGCGGCGGCCAGGTCTCGCAGGCCTTCAGCGTGCTGCGCACCGTCGACTGGGAGGAGCGCAAGCTGACGACACGCGACCTGCAGCAGAAGCTGCTGCCCGAGGTGATGTCGCTGCCCGGCGTCAGCGTCTTCCCGAGCCTGCCGCCGAGCCTGGGCCAGAGCTTCCGCTCGCAGCCCCTGAACGTGGTGCTCGTCAGCAGCGACAGCTACGAGAACATGGCGCGCGTGGCGCAGCAGATGCTGGCCGAGATGCGCGGCAACCCCGGCATCGTGCAGCCCGACATCGACCTGCAGCTGAACAAGCCCGAGATCTTCATGGAGGTCGATCGTGCGCGCGCCGCCGACATGGGCGTGTCGGTCGAGGCCGTGGCGCGCACGGTCGAGACGATGCTCGGCAGCCGCGTCGTGACGCGCTACAAGCGCGACGCCGAGCAGTACGACGTGATGGTGCAGACGGGCGCGCAGGGCCGCGTGACGCCCGAGGACATCGAGCGCATCTTCGTGCGGGGGCGCAACGACACGATGGTGCCGTTGTCCTCGCTGGTCAGGGTGCGCGAGGCGGTCAGCCCGCGCGAGCTGAATCACTTCAACCAGCGGCGCTCGGTCACGATCACGGCGAACCTGGCGCCGACCTACTCGCTCGGCGAGGCGCTGCAGTTCATGGACGCGGCCGCGGCAAGGGTGCTTCCGGTGGGCTACGCGACGGAGCTGAACGGCGTCAGCCGCGAGTTCCGCGCCTCGTCGGGCTCGCTCGGCCTTGTGTTCGTGCTCGCGCTGGCCTTCATCTTCCTCGTGCTGTCGGCGCAGTTCGAGAGCTTCGTCGACCCGTTCGTCATCCTGCTGTCGGTGCCGTTGTCGATGGTGGGCGCGCTGCTGGCCATGCGGCTGACGGGCGGCACGCTGAACGTGTTCTCGCAGATCGGCCTCATCACGCTGGTGGGCCTCATCACCAAACACGGCATCCTGATCGTCGAGTTCTCGAACCAGTTGCGCCAGCAGGGCCGCACGGTGACGGAGGCGGTGGTCGAGGCGGCGAGCCTGCGCCTGCGGCCGATCCTGATGACCACCGGCGCGATGGTGCTCGGTGCCTTGCCGCTGGCACTGGCTTCCGGCGCCGGGGCCGAGAGCCGGCAGCAGATCGGCTGGGTCATCGTCGGCGGCATGACGCTGGGCACCGTGCTGACGGTGTTCGTCGTGCCCACCGTCTACACGCTGTTCGCGCGCAGAGGTGTGCCGGGCGAGATCCGCACGCCCGAGCTGGCCGAGGGCGCGGCCGACTGACGCGTCGGGCCGGGCGCGCGGCGCAGGCGCTGCGTCGGGTGCAGTCCGCCGTGCCCGGGCCTGGGCGCGGCGGGTCTAGCGGAGCTCGCGCCAGTGCAGCGGGCGCTCGGGCGGGCGGCACCGCGACGGCGCTTCCGCCCCCTCGAAGCCGCGGCACGCGCCGAGCCACTCGGAGAAGGCCGGGTCGCGGAACTCCAGCGCGCGCTGCATCAGGAAACGCGCCTGGTCCTGCCGGCCGGCGCGCTCGAGGGCGGCGATCCACGCCGCGAGCAGCCGCGTGTCGAGCGTGCCCCAGCGGGCGCTGGCGAAGAGCTCGGGCGATGCATCCGGCGCGACGAGGGCCCGGTGGTGGTCCGCGAGGTAGCCGAACAGGCGGCTCGGCGCGGATGCCGAGGGCATCAGGGCGTGGCGAAGATCGTTCGCGGCCACCAGCGCGCCGGCGGCCAGCGCCAGACCGCCGGCCAGCAGTGCGGGATGGGCGCGCGCCGTTGCCCCGGGCGCCGTGCGCGGGGGCGCCGGGGGGCCGGCCTGCAACCCGACGAGGCAACCCCAGGCCCAGGCGGCCGGGAGCAGCAGGTAGGCGTACCAGAACGGCGCGTCGAACAGGCTGTGCAGCCCGACGACCCCGAGGAGGGCCGCCAGCATGCGTGCACGCGGTTGCCAGTGTGGCGGCGTGCGGCGCAGTCGAGCGAGCAGGCGCAGCGCACCCCAGATCAGGCAGGCGCAGATGGCCAGGCCGAGCGGCAGGCCGAGCTCGACGACGAGGCCGAGCACGATGTTGTGCGGGTGGTCGTAGTAGCGGGGCCCTCGGTCCCCCAGGGGCGAGAGCGTCCATGCGAGCTGGAACTCCATCCACCCCACGCCGGTGAGCGGGGCGCCGCGGATCAGTTCCAGCGTGTCCATGAACACGCCGCCGCGGGCGCCCGGCCGCACGAGCGAGGCGCCCACGCCGAGCGAGGTCGCCGGCGTGACGATGGCGCGGCCGAGCGTCATCGCCAGCCCGGCGAGCGCGGTGATCCACAGCAGCCACGCCGTCGGCCGCGGCAGGCGCCGGTCGAGCGCCGACCACAGCCCCACGGCCATGCTCGCCAGCAGGCCGGCGCGCGAGGCCGTGGCCACCACGCCCACCTGCAGCAGCATGGCCAGCATGAACGAGCCGCCGCCCGGCATCACCGGCGGCTGCGACGAGGCCGTCGTCGTCGGCCCGACCGCGGGGTCGAGCGGTGCGCGGGCTGTCCACGCCGCGATGGCCAGCCAGGCCCACAGCAGCAGCATCGCGAGCTGGTTCGGGTCGTCGAGGTTCGCGTTGGCCCGGCCGGGTGTGCGCGCCGGTGCCACCCACAGCGACGGAGCCCAGCCCGGCGCGGCCAGCTGCAGCGCCGCCACCAGCAGCGAGGCGAAGGCGGCGACGACGAGCCCCCACATCAGCGCGCGCGAAGTCGACTCGGGACGGTGTCGCGCGGCCCGTGCACCGCCGATCGCTGCCAGCGCGGCGGCCGCCAGCACCCCGAGCGTGCCGAGCCAGATGCCGCCCGGCGGCTGCCGCACGGCGGCGTGCCCCGCGACACCGACCGCAACGCCGCCGAGGGCCAGCAACAACGGCGCCAGCGCCCTCCAGGGCACGGCCGGAAGCGCCGGCAGCGAGGCCCACCCGGCCAGCGCCACGCCCCACAGCCCCGCGGCCAGCGTCTGTGCGAAGACGGCATGCCCGGCGCTGCCCCAGTGCCCGAGCAGCAGCGGCGCGGCCACCGCCACCGCGGTGGCGGCCACCGCGACTCCCTCCTTCGCTGGCATGCGCGCGAGGATAGTGCAGCCCCTCGGGCACCGAGGTGCCACGCGGCGCCAAATACCGCGCGGTCCCTCACGCGCGAAGGGGGTTGGACGGCCGCCCCGGCAGGCGCTTGCAGCGCCTGATGCCCCGGTGTGCCTCAGCCCGAAACGTGGATGACGTTGCGCAGCACGGGGTAGATCTGCGATTGCCAGCGCCGGCCGCTGAACACGCCGTAGTGGCCGACGCCAGCCTGCACGTAGTGCGTGCGCATCCAGGGCCGCAGGCCGGGCGTCAGGTCCTGCGCCGCGAGCGTCTGCCCGACCGAGCAGATGTCGTCGCGCTCGCCCTCGATCGTCACCAGTGCCGTGCGGCGGATGGCGGCCGGGTCGACGCGGCGCCCGCGCACGTGCAGCTCGCCGCGGGCCAGCGCGAACTCCTGGAACACCAGCCGCACCGTCTCCAGGTAGAACTCGGCCGGCAGGTCGGCCACCGCCATGTACTCCTCGTAGAACACGCGGGTCGGCTCGGCCTTGTCGAACGCCTCGTCGACGAGGTGGTGGTAGTAGTCGGCAAAGGCGTTCAGGTGCCGCTCGCGGTTCATGCTCATGAAGGCGGCGAGCTGCATGAAGCCGGGGTAGACCCGCCGCCCGGCGCCGCGGTAGCGCATCGGCACGTGGCTGACCAGGTTGTCCTCGAACCAGCGGATGGGGCGCGAGGTGGCCAGCCGGTTCACCTCGGTCGGGCTGATGCGGCAGTCGATCGGCCCGGCCATCAGCGCCAGGCTCGCCGGCGTGGCCCGGTGGCCGTCCTCGGCCATCAGCGCCACCGCGGCGAGCGCGGCCACGCAAGGCTGGCACACGGCGACGACATGCACGCCGACGCCCAGATGTGCGAGGAAGTCGATCAGGTGCTGCGTGTACTCGTCCAGGCCGAAGCGGCCGGCGGCCAGCGGCACGTCGCGCATGTTGTGCCAGTCGGTCACGAAGACCTCGTGGTCGGCGAGCAGCGTGCGCACCGTGTCGCGCAGCAGCGTCGCGAAGTGGCCGGACATCGGCGCCACGAGCAGCACGCGCGGCAGGGCGGCGGCGGCCACGCGGCGGAAGCGTCGCAGCGTGGCGAAGGGTGTGGACATCACCGCCTCGTCGAGCACCGGAACGGCTTCGCCACCCACGTCGACCGTGTCGATGCGCCATGGCGGGCGCCGGTGCGTGACCTCCGCGAGCTCGATCAGGCGGCAGGCAGCGCTCGCCTGGCGCGCCGCCCGGCCGCCACGGCGGGCGACATGCGGGTCGTCGAGCAGCGGGATCGAGAGCCTGGCCATCGTGCGCATCGGCCACAGCCAGTCCGACATCGCTTGGTAGGCGGGGTACATCGGCGTGGGGTGTTGTTGTCGGCAGTCCGGGTGCAGCAACTCCCGCGCCAGCTCCCGCCGTCGCAGCGGCCGCGCGCCGCATCCGTCCTCCCGCGGCAATGGCATGCGACTTGCACCGTTCGGCGCGCATCCACCGAGGACCGAGGAGAGCCCGAGATGGCCGTCATCACCGCCGCCAAGGCGGCCGCGAAGCCCCGGGGCGGCAAGCCGGTCGCGGCCGCCGCGCGCAGCCGGCCGGCGCCGGCCGTGGCGGCGCGCGCCTCGCTGACGCTGTCGAGCAGGAACTACTCGTCGTGGTCGCTGCGCGGCTGGCTGCTGGCGCGCTTTGCCGGCCTCGAGTTCGACGAGGTGATGGTGCCGCCGGACGATGCCGGCGCACGCCGCGAGCTGCTGCTGCTGGCGCCTTCGATCCGCGTGCCCTGCCTGCGGCACGAAGGCGCGACGGTGTGGAACACCTTCGCCATCGGCATCTACCTGCACGAGCAGTTCCCGCAGGCCGGGCTGCTGCCGGCCGACCGGCTGGCGCGTGCGCACTGCCTGGCGGTGTGCGGCGAGATGAACTCGGGCTTCGCCAACCTGCGCTCGGCGCTGCCGATGAACCTGAAGGCGCACCACCCGGGCTACAAGGTGTGGACCGGCGCACAGCCGGACATCGAGCGCATCGTCGAGATCTGGGCCGAGTGCCTGGCCAGCCATGGCGGGCCGTTCCTCTTCGGCGGGCGGCGCGGCATGGCCGACGCGCTGTTCGCGCCCGTGGTCACGCGCTTTCGCACCTACGACGTGAAGCTGCCGGCGCCCTGCGCGAAGTTCGCCGACACCATCCTGGCGATGCCGGAGATGCGCGAGTGGATCGCCGCCGCGAAGCAGGAGCCGGAGGACATCCAGGAACTGGACATGGACTTCTAGCCGCGGCGCCAGCGCCGGGTGCGGCGTCGTCGAGCTGCCGCGTGGGTGCTTGCGGCGCGCGGTTGGTCCGGCCGGCGCGGCCGGCGCTTCACTTCCAGGCGGCCGGCACGGGCACCTCGCAGGGCCCTTCGACGTCGATGGTGCCGAAGTCCGCCGGGCCGACGACCTCCAGGTACTCCATGTCCGGCGAGTAGTCGTACAGGTAGTGCACGATGCCCGGCCGCTGGTGCACGCAGTCCCCGGCCTCGACCAGCGTCACCTGGTCCTCGTACATGAACTTCGCCCAGCCCTTGGTCATGTAGACGATCTGGAACTGCGCTTCATGGCGGTGCCAGCCGGTGCCCTTCACCGGTGCCTCGTTCGCCTTGACGAGGTGCGCGATGACACGCCCGTGCGTGGCGTCGGCGACGCCGAGGTCGCGGTACAGGAAGAAGTCGCGCAGGCCGCCGCCCTTCCATGGCGTGTCGCCGGGCTTCACGTGCGAGAACTTCGTGCCGGTGCGGTCCAACATGGGACGATCCTCCTCGGGCGCTGGCGCCCGCGCGCGAAGGCATGCAACCGGCGTTCCACCGTCTGGGGTCGGCCGGGTCGTGCCGGGCGGCTCAGCCCTGCATCAGGGCCCGCACGTGGGCCGTGGTGCCGCCGGCCAGCCCCTGGGCGCTGTAGCCGCCCTCGAGCGTCGAGACGACGCGCGCGCCGGCGTGCTCGCGCGCCAGGGCAAGCAGCTCGCGCGTGATCCAGGCGTAGTCGTCGTCGGTGAACGCGAGGCCGCCGAGCGGGTCGAGCTCGTGCGCGTCGAAGCCGGCCGAGATGATCAGCAGCTCGGGCGCGAAGCGGCGCAGCGCCGGCAGCATCTCGTCGCGCATCAGCTGGCGGAACGTCGCCGAGCCGGTGCCGCGCGGCAGCGGGATGTTGACCACGTTGCCGGCCACGCCGCGCTCGGCGCGCGCGCCGGTGCCCGGGTAGAAGGGCGACTGGTGGCTGGAGCCGAAGAAGAGGTCCGCGTCGCCTTCGAAGCAGTGCTGGGTGCCGTTGCCGTGGTGCACGTCGAAGTCGACCACCGCGATGCGCTTCAGGCCGTGCACGTGGCGCGCGTGCAGCGCGGCGATGGCCGCCTGGTTGAAGACGCAGAAGCCCATCGCGCGGTCGGATTCCGCGTGGTGGCCGCAGGGGCGCGTGGCGCAGAAGGCATTGCCGGCGTCGCCCAGCACGACCGCGTCGACGGCGGCGCAGGCCGCCCCCACGCAGCGCATCACGGCGTTCCAGGTGCCGGGCGACATCACCGTGTCGCCTGCGTCGAGCAGCCGGTAGCCGTCGCGCGGCGAGGTGCGCCGTACCGCCTCGACATACGACGCGTCGTGCACGCGCTGCACCTGCTCCATGCTGCCGAGCGGCGCCTCCTCCCAGCGCAGCGCGCCGAACTCGGGCGCCCGCAACGCCGCGAGAACCGCGTCCAGGCGCTGCCGCGACTCGGGGTGCCCGGGGCCGGTGTCGTGCTGCAGGCAGTCGTCGTGCGTGAAGATGAACGTGGCCATCGTGGTGCTCGCATCGTCGAAAGGGCGAGCAGTGTGCTTCGGCCGCCCGCGGCAGGTGGCGGGGTGCCGGGAAAACCCTCGTCATTCGCCCGGCGGTGACCTCCAGCCCGACTGGCAAGGCCGTCCGCCCGGCGCGAGCCTCATCGGTACTTGTACGGGGGTCGTTGACCCGGCGCCGTTGACTGCGGTCAATGGGTCGCCGCGCGGGCTTGTCCGAGCATCGCGCCTGTTCATCGACGAACAGGAGACACGCGATGATGCTCACCACCCCGATCCCCCGTTCGCGTTTCGCGCCGAAGCTGGCGCGCCGGAAGGGCCGCCTGGCCGCGGTCGCGGCCGCCGGGCTCTCGCTGGCCGGAGCGGCCCTGGCCTGGGAGCCGACCAAGCCGGTCGAGTTCGTGATCCCTGCCGGCACCGGCGGCGGTGCCGACCAGATGGCCCGGCTGATCCAGGGCATCGTCGTCAAGCACAAGCTGATGAAGGAGTCGATGGTCGTCGTCAACAAGAGCGGCGGCGCGGGCGCCGAGGGCTTCCTGTCGGTCAAGGAAGCGAAGGGCGACCCGCACAAGATCATCATCACGCTGTCCAACCTGTTCACGACGCCGCTGGCCACCGGCGTGCCGTTCAACTGGAAGGAGCTGACCCCGGTGTCGATGCTGGCGCTGGACCAGTTCGTGCTGTGGGTGAATGCCGAGACGCCCTACAAGACCGCCGGCGAGTACGTCGCCGCGGTGAAGGCGGCCGGCCCGGCGAAGATGAAGATGGGCGGCACCGGCTCCAAGCAGGAGGACCAGATCATCACCGTCGGCCTCGAGAAGGCCACCGGCACGAAGTTCATCTACGTGCCGTTCAAGGGCGGCGGCGAGGTCGCCGTGCAGCTCGTCGGCAAGCACGTCGACTCGACGGTGAACAACCCGATCGAGGCGGTGGCGCAGTGGCGCGCCGGCAAGCTGCGCCCGCTGTGCGTCTTCGACGACCAGCGCATGCCGTACAAGGACAAGGTCACCGACACGATGTCGTGGAACGACATCCCGACCTGCGGCGAGTCCGGCGTCAAGACCGACTACGTCATGCTGCGCGGCATCTTCATGGCGCCGGGCGTCACGCCCGAGCAGGTCAAGTTCTACGTCGACCTGCTCGACAAGGTGCGCGCCACGCCCGAGTGGAAGGAGTTCATGGAGAAGGGCGCCTTCAACCAGACGGCGTTGAAGGGGGCGGACTACGTCAAGTGGCTGACGAACGCCGAGGCGAACCACAAGACGCTGATGACCGAGGCGGGCTTCCTCGCCAAGTAGCGGCTGCAGGCGGCGGGCGCCCGCGCCCGCCGCGCGCCGGCCCGATCACTCCGACCCGCGGGGCGCGACCCGTCCGGGCAACGCCAGCGAAGCGATCGCTGCGGGGCCGGGCCGCGTGCGCCCTTCGCATCCCGGTTCGGCGTCCCACCCTTCCACCCCGCTGCAGGAGACCGCGATGGCGCATCCAGACACCTCCGCCGCCGAGGGCGGCCGCCCGCTGGCCCGCAACACCACGGTCGACATGGTCGTGGCCGTGATCCTGGCGGCGATCGCCACCGTCGTCATCGTCGAGGCACGCCGGCTCGGCGCCACCTGGCAGAGCGACGGCCCGGGGGCGGGCTACTTCCCCTTCTACATCGGCCTCATCCTGCTGGTCAGCAGCGTCGCCATCTTCGTGCAGGCGCTCGTGGCGCGGAAGTCCGACAGCAGCACCTTCGTCGACAGCGTGCAGATGCGGCGCGTGTTCTTGGTGCTCGGGCCGTCGGCGTTGTATGTCGCGGCGATCATGGTGCTCGGCGTGTACGTCGCCTCGGCCCTGTTCATCGCGCTGTTCATGATCGTGCTCGGCCGCTACACGGTGCTGCGCAGCGCGCTCGTCGGCGTCTCGATCAACGCGCTGTTCTTCCTGATGTTCGAGGTGTGGTTCAAGGTGCCGCTGTTCAAGGGCGCCCTGAAACCGCTCGACTTCCTCGGCTACTGAGCCGACCGCAGCCGCCGTCCGGCCTTTCCACCACCGACCACCGCGGGCGAACCCTTCATGGAAGAAATCGGCTCCCTGATGCACGGGTTCGCCGTCGTGCTCACGCCGCTGAACCTCGGCCTGATGTTCGTCGGCATCATCCTCGGCGTGCTCATCGGCGTGCTGCCCGGCCTGGGCGGGGCCAACGGCGTGGCCATCCTGCTGCCGCTGACCTTCACGATGTCGCCGACCTCGGCCATCGTCATGCTGTCGTGCATCTACTGGGGCGCGCTGTTCGGCGGCGCCATCACGTCGGTGCTGTTCAACATCCCCGGCGAGCCATGGTCGGTGGCCACCACCTTCGACGGCTATCCGCTGGCGCAGAAGGGGCGCGCCGGCGAGGCGCTGACCGCCGCGTTCACCTCGTCGTTCGTCGGCGCGCTGATCGCCGTGCTGATGATCACCTTCCTCGCGCCGCTGGTGGCGAGGTTCGCGCTGAAGTTCGGCGCGCCCGAGTTCTTCTCGGTCTACCTGCTGACCTTCTGCAGCTTCGTCGGCATGGGCAAGGGCAGCCCGTTCAAGATCCTGGTGGCGATGTGTCTGGGCTTCGCGCTGGCGGCCGTGGGCCTGGACACGATGACCGGCCAGCTGCGCCTGACCTTCGGCTCGACCGAGCTGATGCGCGGCTTCGACTTCCTCATCGCCGTCATCGGCCTGTTCGGCATCGGCGAGATCCTGCTGTCGATGGAGGAGGGGCTCGAGTTCTCCGGCAAGTCGGCGCGCCTGAATCCGAAGGTGGTGTGGCAGACGTGGAAGGAGCTGCCGCGCTACTGGGTCACGTCGCTGCGCAGCTCGGTCGTCGGCATGTGGATGGGCATCACCCCCGGCGGCGCGACCCCCGCGTCGTTCATGAGCTACGGCCTGGCGAAGAAGATGAGCCGCACCGGCCCGAAGTTCGGCACCGGCGAGATCGAAGGCGTCGTCGCGCCCGAGACGGCCGCGCACGCAGCCGGCACGAGCGCGCTGCTGCCGATGCTGGCGCTCGGCATCCCCGGCTCGCCCACGGCGGCAGTGCTGCTCGGCGGCCTGCTGATCTGGGGCCTGCAGCCCGGGCCGCTGCTGTTCGTCGAGCAGAAGGAGTTCGTCTGGGGCCTCATCGCCTCGATGTACCTGGGCAACATCGTCGGGCTCATCGTCGTGCTCTCGACCGTGCCGCTGTTCGCGTCGATCCTGCGCATCCCGTTTTCCATCATCGCGCCGGTGATCATCGTCATCTGCGCCATCGGCGCCTACACCGTGCACAACGCGATGCTGGACATCTGGTTCATGCTGATGTTCGGCGTCGCCGGCTACGTGTTCAAGAAGCTCGACTACCCGCTGGCGCCGCTGGTGCTGGCGCTGGTGCTGGGCGACAAGGCCGAGGACTCGTTCCGCCAGGCGATGCTGGTGTCGCAGGGCGACCTGGCCATCATGTGGTCGAACCCGCTCGTCGGCTCGATCACGACGCTGGCGCTGGTGATGCTGTTCTGGCCGGTGATCGGCATGGCGCTGGCCCGGCTGCGCCGCGGCAAGGACAAGGCGGCGCTCGCCGACGGCCCGACCTGAACAGCGCAAGGAGCATGGGATGCCCGTCGTCGCATTGACCCAAGGCATGGGCTCGCTGGCCCAGGATGTGGCCGAGCAGCTGGCCGACGAGCTGAAGCTGGCCACGTTGCAGCACGAGGTGGCCGACCGGGTGGCGGCGAAGATGCACGTGCCCAAGAGCCTGATCAGCCGCCTGCGGGCCGGCAAGGCCGGCCCGATCGAGCGCCTCACCGCCGACCGCGCCAGCATCGCCGTCTACACCGCCGAGGAGGTGCTGGAGACGGCGGCGCGCGGCAACGTCGTGCTGCGCGGCTGGGGCGCGACGCTGCTGCTGCGCCCCGTGCCGCACGTGCCCTGCATCCGCATCATGCGGCCGTTCGACAAGCGCGTCGAGTGGCTGATGGCGCAGCTCGAGACGGACGACCGCGAGCTCGCCGAGCAGGAGATCCGGCGCAGCGACCACTCCAACGCCACGCGCATGCAGGAGCAGTTCGGCGTCGAGTGGGGCGAGCCGGCGCTGTTCGACATGGTGCTGAACACCGACCGCCTGTCGGTGGACACCTGCGTGCAGCAGATCAAGGCCCTGCTGGCGCGGCCGGAGTTCGCCGAGACCGAGGCCTCGCGCGCGATGCTTCAGGGCATGGCGCTCGCCGCGCGCGTGCGCTCGGCGCTGCGCAGCGACGAGGCGACCGCCGAGGTTGACGTGGCCATCGAGGCCGCCGCAGGCGCGGTGACGCTGCGCGGCATCGTCGTGACGGCCGAGGAGCGCGAGGCGGCCGGGCGCGTGAGCGCCGCCGTGCCGGGCGTGGCCGGCGTGGACAACCAGCTGCGCGTCATGGCCAAGTCGCGCCTGTTCCCGTCGGCCAAGTACTGAACCCCAGGGGCGGCGTGACGTGCCCTCAGATCTTTCCCCGTTGCTTCAGCCGGGACAAGGTCTCGGCCGAGAGGTTGAGGTAGGTCGCCAGGTCGCGCTTGGGAATGCGCTCGGTGAGCTCCGGATGCTTGCGCATGAAGCGGTGCACGCGGCCGGGTGCGTCGAGCAGGTGCAGCGTGATCGTGTGCGCGAGCACGTCGCTCATCAGGCGCATGACCTGGTACTCGAAGTCGGCCTTCAGCTTGGGGTGCCGCTCGAGGTAGCCCACCCACCAGGGCATCGGCAGCTTGACCACGCGCGCCTTCGTCACGCAGGCGATGGCGTAGGGCGTCGGCGTGTTCAGGCGCCAGGCGGCGTAGCTGGTCTCGATCTCGCGCTCGGCCGCGAAGCGCAGGATCATCTCCTTGGCCTCGGCGTTGGAGACGACTCGCTTGAGCAGGCCGTCGATGACGAAGTACTGCTCCATCTCGTGCACGCCCTGGTGCAGCAGGAAGTCGCCCTTGGCGCAGTCGACGACCTCGAGCATGTCCTCGAGCTCGTGCCACTCGTCGTCGCTCAGCCCCTGCAGCACGATGTTCTGGCGCAGCTGCACGCGGATGACGAGGCGTTCGGGATGTTGTACGAGGAGCGTCATCGTCGAGCGGCGCCGCCGTGCGCCGCCGCTGCAGGTGTTTCTCGAAAGTTGACCGCGGTCAACGGCGAAGCCGCGCGCGGCTTCCTACCATAACCGGCGGTTCGGGCCGAGTCTCCGACC
This sequence comes from Rubrivivax sp., assembly GCA_026125665.1. Taxonomy (GTDB): domain Bacteria; phylum Pseudomonadota; class Gammaproteobacteria; order Burkholderiales; family Burkholderiaceae_C; genus Rubrivivax. Next base: position 7,131 of record JAHCKS010000040.1, on the reverse strand, counting down.
GATCCACCGCCTTCACCGGAGCATGCCATGTCGGCAGTCCTGTCCACCGCCACCACCGCCACGGCCGCCGCCACGAGCCCGGCCGCATCGGCCACGATCGACGGCTTCCACCTCGTCATCGAAGCCCTCAAGCTCAACGGCATCACGACGATCTACGGCCTGCCCGGCATCCCGATCACGGATCTTACGCGCATGGCCCAGGGCGAAGGCATGCGCGTCATCTCGTTCCGCCACGAGCAGAACGCGGGCCACGCGGCGTCCATCGCCGGCTACCTGAACGGCGTGCCGGGCGTGTGCCTCACCGTCTCGGCGCCGGGCTTCCTGAACGGCCTCACGGCCCTGGCCAACGCCACGACGAACTGCTTCCCGATGATCCTCGTCAGCGGCTCGAGTGAGCGCGAGATCGTCGACCTGCAGCAGGGCGACTACGAGGAGATGGACCAGCTCGCCATCGCCAAGCCGCTGGCCAAGGCCGCCTACCGCGTGCTGCACGCCGAGGACATCGGCGTGGGCATCGCACGCGCCATCCGCGCCGCCGTGTCGGGCCGGCCCGGTGGCGTCTACCTCGACCTGCCGGCGAAGCTCTTCGCGCAGACCATGGACGCGGCCGCCGGCGCCGCCTCGCTGATCAAGGTCGTCGACCCGGCGCCCAGGCAGATCCCGGCGCCCGAGGCGGTGCAGCGCGCGCTCGAGCTGCTGAAGGGCGCGAAGAAGCCGCTCATCGTGCTCGGCAAGGGCGCGGCCTACGCGCGTGCCGAGGCCGAGGTGCGTGCTCTGGTCGAGCGCAGCGGCATCCCGTACCTGCCGATGTCGATGGCCAAGGGCCTGCTGCCCGACACGCACGAGCTGTCGGCGGCCGCGGCGCGCTCCTACGTGCTGCCCGAGGCCGACGTGGTGGTGCTCATCGGCGCGCGGCTGAACTGGCTGCTCTCGCACGGCAAGGGCAAGACCTGGGGCGGCAAGACGCCCAAGGACTGGGGCGGCCAGAAGTTCGTGCAGATCGACATCTCGCCCACCGAGATGGACAGCAACGTGCGCATCGACGCGCCGGTGGTCGGCGACATCGGCTCGTGCGTCTCGGCACTGCTCGCGGGCATGGGCGGCAGCTGGCCCAAGCCGCCCGCGGAGTGGCTGAACGCCGTGGCCGAGCGCAAGAACAAGAACGTCGCCAAGATGGCCGAGACGCTGGCCAAGGACCCGCGGCCGATGAACTTCCACAGCGCGCTCGCCGTGGTGCGCGACATCGTCAAGGCCAACCCCGACGCGATGCTCGTCAACGAGGGAGCCAACGCACTCGACTTCACGCGCTCGATCGTCGACATGATGAAGCCGCGCAAGCGGGTGGACGTCGGCACCTGGGGCGTGATGGGCATCGGCATGGGCTTCGCGGTGGCCGCCGCCGTCGAGACCGGGCAGCCGGTCATCGCCATCGAGGGCGACAGCGCGTTCGGCTTCAGCGGCATGGAGGTCGAGACGATCTGCCGCTACGACCTGCCGGTGTGCGTGGTGATCTTCAACAACAACGGCGTCTACCGCGGCACCGACAAGAACCTCTCCGGCGGCACCGACGCCGCGCCGACGCAGTTCGTGAAGGACGCGCGCTACGAGAAGCTGATGGAGGCCTTCGGCGGCGTCGGTGTCTACGCCACCACGCCGGCGCAGCTGCGACAGGGCATGGAAGAAGCGATCCGCTCGCGCCGCCCGACACTCGTCAACGCCATCATCGACGAGACGGCCGGCACCGAGAGCGGGCGCATCACGAGCCTGAACCCGACGCTGGCCAAGAAGGCCGCGGCGGCCTCGAACTGACTTTCCGATCACCCTGGCATCCCGGAACCCGATAGGAGCATCTTCAATGAGCAAAGCGCTCGACGGCGTGCGCATCCTCGACTTCACGCACGTGCAGTCGGGGCCCACCTGCACGCAGCTGTTGGCCTGGCTGGGCGCCGACGTCATCAAGCTGGAGAAGGCCGGCGAGGGCGACGCGACGCGCGGCCAGCTGCGCGACATCCCCGGCGTGGACAGCCTCTACTTCACGATGCTGAACCACAACAAGCGCTCGATCACCGTCAACACCAAGGACCCCAAGGGCAAGGAGATCGTCGAGCGCCTGATCAGGACCTGCGACGTGCTGGTCGAGAACTTCGCGCCGGGTGCGCTCGACCGCATGGGTTTCACCTGGGAGCGCGTGCAGGAGCTCAATCCGCGCATGATCATGGCCTCGGTGAAGGGCTTCGGTCCCGGGCCCTACGAGGACTGCAAGGTCTACGAGAACGTCGCGCAGTGCGCCGGCGGCGCCGCCTCGACCACCGGTTTCGACGACGGCCCGCCGCTCGTCACCGGCGCGCAGATCGGCGACTCCGGCACCGGGCTGCACCTGGCGCTGGGCATCGTCGCGGCGCTGTACCAGCGCAACACCACCGGGCGCGGCCAGAAGGTGCTGGCGGCGATGCAGGACGGCGTGCTGAACCTGTGCCGCGTCAAGCTGCGCGACCAGCAGCGCCTGGAGCGCACGCACAAGCTCACCGAATACCCGCAGTACCCCGACGGTGAGTTCGGCGACGCCGTGCCGCGTGCCGGCAACGCCTCCGGTGGCGGGCAGCCGGGCTGGATCCTGAAGTGCAAGGGCTGGGAGACCGACCCCAACGCCTACATCTACTTCATCACGCAGGCGCCGGTGTGGGCGGCGATCTGCAAGGTCATCGGCCAGGAAGACTGGATCACCGACGAGGCCTTCGCCACGCCGCAGGCGCGCCTGCCGCACCTGAAGCGCATCTTCGAGCGCATCGAGCAGTGGACCATGACCAAGACGAAGTTCGAGGCCATGGACATCCTGAACAAGTACGACATCCCCTGCGGGCCGATTCTCTCGATGAAGGAGATCGCCTACGAGCCGGCGCTGCGTGCCACCGGCACCGTGGTCGAGGTGGACCACCCGACACGCGGCAAGTACCTCTCGGTGGGCAACCCGATCAAGCTCTCCGACAGCCCGACCGAGGTGAAGCGCTCGCCGCTGTTGGGCGAGCACACCGACGAAGTGCTGGCCGAGCTCGGCTACGGCGCCGCGGACATCGCGGCGCTGCGCGAGACCAAGATCGTCTGAGCGCAAGAGCGCATCACGAGTAGAGGACCACGATGAACAAGGACAAGGCCAAGGTTCGCCAGATCCTGGACGCGCTGCGTGCCAGCGGCCGCGATTCGCTCACGGCCCCCGAGGGCAAGCAGGTGTGCGACGCCTACGGCATCACGGTGCCGGGCGAAGGCCTCGCCAAGAGTGCTGCCGAGGCCTCCAAGCTCGCCGCCGGCATGGGCTTGCCGGTGGTGATGAAGATCGTCAGCCCCGACATCCTGCACAAGACCGAGGCCGGCGGCGTCATCGTCGGCATCAAGAGCGCCGACGAGGCCGCCAGAGCCTACGACACGATCGTCGCCAACGCCAAGCGCTACAAGGCCGACGCGAAGCTCGACGGCGTGCAGGTGCAGCAGATGATCCAGGGCGGCCAGGAGGTGATCGTCGGCGCGGTCACCGACGGCAGCTTCGGCAAGATGGTGGCCTTCGGGCTCGGCGGCGTGCTCGTCGAGGTGCTGAAGGACATCACCTTCCGCCTCGCGCCGGCCACGCGCGCCGATGCGCTCTCGATGCTCGACGGCATCCAGGCCGCCGAGATGCTGAAGGGCGTGCGCGGCGGCGACGCGGTCAACCGCGAGGCGCTCGCAGACATCATCGTGCGCGTCAGCGAGCTCGTGAGCGACTTCCCCGAGATCGCCGAGATGGACCTCAACCCCATCTTCGCCAGCAAGAGCGGCGCCGTCGCCGCCGACGTGCGCATCCTGTGCAACTTCAACCCGAAGCCGGCGCGCCACCGGCCGGCCGAGGCCGACATCGTCAAGTCGATGAACCGCATCATGAAGCCCAAGGCGGTGGCGGTGATCGGCGCTTCGGACGAGACCGGCAAGATCGGCAACTCGGTGATGAAGAACCTCATCAACGGCGGCTACAAGGGGCAGATCTACCCGATCCACCCGAAGTCGCCCGAGATCATGGGCCACAAGGCCTACAAGAGCGTGAAGGACGTGCCGGGCGAGATCGACACCGCGGTCTTTGCCATTCCGGCCAAGCTCGTGGCCGGCGCGCTCACCGAGTGCGGCGAGAAGGGCATCGCCGGCGCCGTGCTCATCCCTTCGGGCTTCGCCGAGACCGGCAACCACGAGGGGCAGCAGGAGCTCGTCGAGATCGGGCGCAAGTACAACATCCGCATGATGGGGCCGAACATCTACGGCTTCTACTACACGCCGGCCAACCTCTGCGCCACCTTCTGCACCGCCTACGACGTGAAGGGCTCCACCGCGCTGTCGTCGCAATCCGGCGGCATCGGCATGGCCATCATCGGCTTCTCGCGCTCGGCGAAGATGGGCGTGTCGGCCATCGTCGGCCTCGGCAACAAGAGCGACATCGACGAGGACGACCTGCTGCTGTACTTCGAGCAAGACGACAACACGAAGGTGATCGCGCAGCACTGCGAGGACCTGAAGGACGGCCGCGCCTTCGCCGAGGTGGCCAAGCGCGTGTCGAAGAAGAAGCCGGTCATCGTGCTCAAGGCCGGCCGCACGTCGGCCGGTGCGGCGGCCGCCAGCTCGCACACCGGGGCGCTCGCCGGCAACGACAAGATCTACGACGACGTGCTGCGCCAGTCGGGCGTGATCCGCGCGAAGAGCCTGCGCCAGATGCTCGACTTCGCGCGCGGCGTGCCGATCCTGCCCACGCCCAAGGGCGAGAACGTGGTCATCATCACCGGCGCCGGCGGCTCTGGCGTGCTGCTGTCGGACGCCTGCGTCGACAACGGCCTGAAGCTGCTCAAGCCCATGCCCGAGGACCTGGACGCCGCGTTCCGCAAGTTCATCCCGCCGTTCGGCGCGGCCGGCAACCCGGTGGACATCACCGGCGGCGAGCCGCCCATCACCTACATGAACACGGTGCGCCTGGGCCTGGAAGACGAGCGCATCCACGCGCTCATCCTCGGCTACTGGCACACCATCGTGACACCGCCGATGGTGTTTGCGCGCAACATGGTGCAGGTGATCGACGAGATGAAGGCCCGGGGCCTGGTCAAGCCGGTGGTGGCTTCGCTGGCCGGTGACGTGGAGGTCGAGGAAGCCGCACAGTACCTCTACGAGCACGGCATCCCGGCCTACGCCTACTCGACCGAGATCCCGGTGGAGATCCTGGGTGCCAAGTACCAGTGGGCGCGCGCCGCGGGGCTGCTGTAGGCCCGGCACGGACGAGCCGGCAGGGGTGGGCGACCCTGCCGGCAACCCGAGACCCACGGTTTCCCGCCGCCGCCGACTGATCCGCAGATGAGCCGCCCCGTCATCCCCATCGCCGCGAGCGCCGAAGCGCCGACCCGCCAACGCCGGCGCGAGGCGCCGAAGGGTCGCCGCGTCGACCCGCAGGCGCGGGCCGAGGTGCAGCAACTGCTGGGCCCGGCCTCGCGCGCGCGCGACCTGCTCATCGAGCACCTGCACCGGCTGCAGGACCACTTCGGCCACCTGAGCGCGCGCCACCTCGCCGCGCTGGCGCAGGAGATGGGGCTCGCGCAGACCGAGGTCTACGAGGTCGCAACCTTCTACCACCACTTCGACATCGTGAAGGAAGGCGACACGGCGCCGCCTCGCCTGACGGTGCGCGTGTGCGACGGCCTCGCGTGCGAGATGGCCGGCGCACGCGAGCTGCTGGCAAAGCTGCCGGCGCTCCTGGGCGCCGAGGTGCGCGTCATCGCCGCGCCCTGCATCGGCCGCTGCGAACAGGCGCCGGCCGTGGCCTGTGGCCAGCACCCGATCGCCAACGCCACCACGGCTGCGGTGCATGCGGCCGTGAAGGCCGGCCGCACACGGCACGAGCCGCTGGGCTTCGTCGACCTGGAGGCCTACAAGGCCGATGGCGGCTACGCGCTGCTCAAGACGTGCATCGCCGGCGAGATCGAGGTCGAGCAGGTCATCAAGGCGCTCGAGGATTCGGGCCTGCGCGGCCTCGGCGGCGCGGGGTTCCCGGCCGGGCGCAAGTGGCGCATCGTGCGCAACGAGCCGGCGCCGCGGCTGATGGCGGTGAACATCGACGAGGGCGAGCCCGGCACCTTCAAGGACCGCGTCTACCTCGAGCGAGACCCGCACCGCTTCATCGAAGGCATGCTGATCGCCGCGTGGGCGGTGGGCATCCAGAAGATCTACATCTACCTGCGCGACGAGTACCACGGCTGCCGCGCGATGCTCGAAGGCGAGCTGGCGAAGCTGCGCGCGTTGCCGCCGTTCCCGGGCATGCCCGAGATCGAGCTGCGCCGCGGTGCCGGCGCCTACATCTGCGGCGAAGAGTCGGCGATGATCGAATCGATCGAAGGCAAACGCGGCATGCCGCGGCTGCGCCCGCCGTACGTGGCGCAGGTGGGCCTGTTCGGCCGGCCGACGCTGGAGCACAACTTCGAGACGCTGCACTGGGTGCGCGACATCCTCGAGAACGGGGCGGCGTGGTTCGCCTCGCAAGGGCGGCATGGCCGCAAGGGGCTGCGTTCGTTCTCGGTGTCGGGGCGCGTGAAGGAGCCGGGCGTCAAGCTGGCGCCGGCGGGCATCACGATCCGTGAGCTGATCGACGAGTTCTGCGGCGGCATGGCCGAAGGGCACGTCTTCTACGGGTACTTGCCGGGGGGCGCCTCGGGCGGCATCCTGCCGGCGTCGCTCGGCGACATCCCGCTCGACTTCGACACGCTGCAGCCCTACGGCTGCTTCATCGGCTCGGCAGCCGTGATCGTGCTGTCCGACAAGGACCGCGCGGTCGATGCGGCGCGCAACCTGATGCGCTTCTTCCACCACGAGTCGTGCGGCCAGTGCACGCCGTGCCGCAACGGCACGGCCAAGGCCTCGGCGCTGATCGAGGGCGAGAAGTGGGACGTCGAGCTGCTGGCCGATCTCTCGCAGGTGATGCGCGATGCGTCGATCTGCGGCCTGGGCCAGGCGGCGCCGAACCCGGTGGACTGCGTGATCAAGTACTTCCCGGAGGAACTGAAGTGAGACCGGTGCAGGTGGTGGCGCGATCGGGCCGACGGGGTGCCCTGCTCCGCGAATGTCCTCTTTCGGCGGCCC
>JAHCKS010000039.1 GCA_026125665.1 Rubrivivax sp. | reverse complement strand
TGCCGTCGACGACGATGAAGTCGGGCACGAGGCCCGTCTCGAGCATCGCCTTGGCGATGGCGAACCACTCCCACGGGTGGCCGATGCACAGCTTGAAGCCGGTGGGCTTGCCGCCGGAGAGGCGCCGCAGGCGCTCGATGAACTGCATCATCTCCACCGGCGTCGAGAAGGCCGCGTGACGCGCCGGGCTGATGCAGTCCACGCCCTGAGGCACGCCGCGCGCCGCGGCGATCTCGGCCGTGACCTTCGGCCCGGGCAGCACGCCGCCGTGCCCGGGCTTGGCGCCCTGGCTCAGCTTGACCTCGATCATCTTCACCTGCGGCGCGAGCGCGTTCTCGACGAAACGCTCCTCGCTGAAGCTGCCGTCCGGGTGGCGGCAACCGAAGTAGCCGCTGCCGATCTCCCAGACCAGGTCGCCGCCGTGCACGCGGTGGTGCGTGCTGATCGAGCCTTCGCCGGTGTCGTGCGCGAAGCCGCCCTTCTTCGCGCCGGCGTTCAGCGCCATGATGGCGTTGGCCGACAGCGAGCCGAAGCTCATCGCCGAGATGTTGAAGACGCTGGCGCTGTACGGCTGCGTGCACGAGGTGCCGCCGCCGCCGACCTCGACGCGAAAGTCGTGCGAGGCAAGCGTCGTCGGCGCGACGCTGTGGTTGATCCACTCGAACCCGGCGGCGTGCACGTCCAGCTGCGTGCCGAACGGGCGCTTGTCGGGGTCGCCCTTGGCGCGCTGGTACACGAGGCTGCGCTGCTGGCGGGAGAACGGCGCCGCCTCGCGGTCGCTTTCGATGAAGTACTGGCGCAGCTCGGGCCGGACGAACTCGAGCAGGAAGCGCAGGTGCCCGATCACGGGGTAGTTGCGCAGCACCGAGTGCCGCGGCTGGCGCGTGTCGCGCAGGCCGAGCACGACGACGAACAGGAACAGCAGGGCCCACCCGCCGCCCATGCCGTACGCGGCCCAGGTGAAGGCCGCCAGCAGGAAGCCGACGGCCGCCAGCAGCCAGGCCGTGTAACGGACGGGGAAGTGCTGGTCGATGCGATGCAGCCAGGCATGCATGGGCGGGGGCTCCAGGGCGCGGCGGGCGCGACCGCGCGATGCTAGGACGCCCTCTCGCGCGGCCGGCCGGGGAGAAGCCCGCGGACAGTGCCGCAGTTCCCGCGCCGGCCCACGCTGCGCGGTGGCCGACGCCGGGCGATCACGCGCCGAAGAACGCGAGCAGCCGCTCGGCCACCGCGTCGGGCTGCTCCTCGGGCAGGTAGTGGCCGCAGGGCAGCGCCTGCACCCGCAGGCCGGCGGCGCACTGCGCGCGCCACAGCCATTCGGCGTCGAAGAGCGAGTGGATGACGCCTCGCTCGCCGACGAGCACCAGCGTGTCGCAGCCGATGCGCTTGCCGGCCTCGCGCGAGGCGCGGTCGTGCTCGAGGTCGATGCCGGCGCTGGCGCGGTAGTCCTCGCAGGCGGCGTGGATGGTGGCGGGGTTCGACCAGCAGCGCAGGTACTCGGCCAGCGCCTCGGGCTCCCAGAAGCGGTGCCGCTGCGCCCCCCAGCCGCCGAGCGTGTGGCGCAGGAAGTGCTCGGGGTCGCGGCCGATCAGCTGCTCGGGGAACGGCGCCGGCTGGATGAGGAAGAACCAGTGGTAGTAGGCGCTCGCGAAGCGCATGTCGGTGGACTCGTACATGTCCAGCGTCGGTGCGATGTCCAGCAGCGCCAGGCGCTGCACGGCCTGCGGCTCGTCGAGCGCCAGCCGGTGCGCGACGCGGCCGCCGCGGTCGTGCCCGGCGACGTGGTACCTCTCGTGGCCGAGCCGCTGCATGAGCGCGTGCACGTCGGCGGCCATGCGGCGCTTGCTGTGGTGGGCATGGCCGGGGCCGTCGGCGGGCTTGTCCGACTCGCCGTAGCCACGCAGGTCGGGCAGCACGAGGCGGAAGTGCGGCGCCAGTTGCCGCGCAACGCGGTGCCACAGCGCGCCCGTCTGCGGGAAGCCGTGCAACAGCAGCAGCGGCGGCGCGCCGGCGCGGCCGCCGCGGCGCACGCGCAGCCGCACGCCCGGTTCGACCTCGTGCCGCTCGTCGTCGAAGCCCTCGAACCACGTCGGTGCCGCCATGCCGTTCCTCCGGGGCCCGGCCTCGCGGGCCATCGCGCCCTGCCTGCGATGCGGCCGATATACTGCCGGCACAGCGCCGATTTGCTCCGGCTTGCGGGCGCTCTAACAAATGCCGCTAAACAGGACCCCCGACCCGGTGGCCGTCCGTTTCGCGGCACCGGGTTTTTCTTTGTCTTCCCTGGTCGGCGATGGCAACGAGCGCAGGCACCGTCACCCCGCTGAGGATGCATTTTGCCGAGCCGCTGCCGCTGGCCAGCGGCGCCGTGCTCGCCGACTACGACCTCGTCTACGAGACCTACGGCACGCTGAACGCGGCCCGCGACAACGCCGTGCTCGTGTGCCACGCGCTCAATGCCGGCGCGCACGTCGCGGGGCTGGACGCCGACGGCCAGAGCGGCTGGTGGGACAACCTCGTCGGGCCCGGCAAGCCGCTGGACACGAACCGCTTCTTCGTCATCGGCGTCAACAACCCCGGCTCGTGTTTCGGCTCCACCGGGCCGATGCACCTCAACCCGGCCACCGGCCGTGCCTGGGGTGCCGACTTTCCCGTCGTCACGGTCGAGGACTGGGTCGACGCGCAGGCGCGCCTCATCGAGCGGCTGGGCATCGGCCGGCTGGCCGCGGTCATCGGCGGCAGCCTGGGCGGCATGCAGGCGCTCTCCTGGACGCTGCGCCACCCGGCGCACGTGCGCCACTGCATCGCCGTGGCCACTGCGCCCAACCTCTCGGCGCAGAACATCGCCTTCAACGAGGTCGCGCGGCGCGCCATCACCACCGACCCGGACTTCCACGGCGGCCACTACTACCTGCACGGCGTGGTGCCGCGGCGCGGCCTGCGCGTGGCGCGCATGATCGGCCACATCACCTACCTCAGCGACAGCGCGATGGAACAGCGCTTCGGCCGCGAGCTGAAGGCCGGGCCCGACGGACGGCTCGGCTACACGACGCAGGACATCGAGTTCCAGATCGAGAGCTACCTGCGCCACCAGGGCGACAAGTTCAGCGAGTACTTCGACGCCAACACCTACTTGCTGATCACGCGTGCGCTCGACTACTTCGACCCGGCGCGCGCGCACGGCGGCGACCTCGCCGCGGCCTTCGCGCCGGCGCGCGGCAACCGTTTCCTGCTGGTCAGCTTCACCACCGACTGGCGCTTCGCGCCGGAGCGCAGCCGCGAGATCGTCAAGGCGCTGGTGGACAACGGCATCGGCGTCAGCTACGCCGAGATCGACGCACCGCACGGCCACGACGCCTTCCTGCTCGACGACGCGCGCTACCACGCGGTGCTGCGCGCCTACTTCGAGCGCATCCACGCCGAGATCGCCGGCCACCATCATGTCTGAGCGGCGCGACCTCGAGATCCTGGCCCGCCTCGTGCCCGAGGGCAGCCGCGTGCTCGACCTCGGCTGCGGCAACGGCGAGCTGCTCGCGCACCTGGCGCGCGCGCGTGGCTGCAGCGGCTACGGCATCGAGCTCGCCGACGCCAACGTGCACGCCGCGGTGCAGCGCGGTGTGGACGTGATCCAGCTCAACCTCGAGGAAGGGCTGGCCCTCTTCGACGACCGCAGCTTCGACGTCGTGCTGCAGCTGGACACGCTGCAGAACCTGCGCAACACCGAGCGCATGCTGCGCGAGACGGCGCGTGTGGGCCGCATCGGCATCGTCAGCTTCCCGAACTTCGCGCACTGGCCCAACCGCCTTCGCGTGCTGGCCGGCCGCATGCCGGTGACGAAGGCGCTGCCGTACCAGTGGTACGACACGCCGAACCTGCGCACGGGCACCTTCGCCGACTTCGAGGTGCTGGCGCGCAAGTGCGGGCTCGCCGTCACCGACGCGTTCGGCCTGCACGAGGGCCGCGTCGTGCGCCGCTGGCCGAACCTGCGCGCGAGCGTGGCCGTGTTCAAGTTCGAGCAGCGATAGGGGCTGCTGCCGGGCGGCCGGCAACAACTCGCTTGCCGCCACGCGGCCGCGCCGCGAAGATTGCCCATCTCTGCAAGGAGCGCCGATGTCCACCGCCAACGACGACACGCTGCACCGCCTGGCTGGCAGCGCCTACCGCATCCGCCGCTTCGCGCTGCGCATGGGCGAGGTGCAGGGCCAGGGCTACATCGGCCAGGCGCTCGGCTACGCCGACGTGCTGGCCGTCGCCTACGGCCACGCGATGCGGCTGAAGCCCGACGACCCGGCCTGGGAGGGGCGCGACCGCTTCCTGCTCTCGCACGGCCACTACGCCATCGCGCTCTATGCCGCGCTGATCGAGGCCGGCGTCGTGCCCGAGGCCGAGCTCGAGACCTACGGTGCCGACGACAGCCGGCTGCCGATGTCGGGGATGGCCACCTACACGCCGGGGATGGAGGTCTCCGGCGGCTCGCTCGGCCTGGGCCTGCCGATCGCCGTGGGCATGGCGCTGGCGCTGAAGCACAAGCGCAACCCGGCCTTCGTCTACAACTCGATGTCCGACGGCGAGCTCGACGAGGGCGCCACGTGGGAAGCGGCGATGGCCGCGTCGCACCATGCGCTCGACAACCTCGTGTGCCTGGTCGACGTGAACGACCAGCAGGCCGACGGTCCGGCGTCGCGTGTGCTCGGCTTCGAGCCGCTGGCCGACAAGTGGGCCGCCTTCGGCTGGCACGTGCAGCGCTGCGACGGCAACGACCTGCCGGCGGTGGTCGCGGCGTTCGACGCCGCCCGCGCCTGCGCCGAACGCCGGCCGCGCGCGATCCTCTTCCGCACGCGCATGGGCAAGGGCGTGCCGTTCCTCGAACAGCGCGAGAAGAACCACTTCCTGCGCGTCGACCCGCCGGAGTGGCAGCAGGCGATCGAGATCCTCGACCGCGCGCAGGCTGCGGCGCAACCGGCGGGAGCCACGGCATGAACACGCCCGTCGTTCGCCCGCCGGCCGGCACGCAGGGCGAGGCGAAGCCGCGCCTCACCACCTCGGCGATGATCGCCTCCATCGCCGCCGAAGGGCAGCGCGTGCGCGCCGCGCCGTTCGGCAAGGCGCTGGTGGAGGTGGCCGCCGGGCGGCCGGAGATCGTCGGGCTCACCGCCGACCTGGCGAAGTACACCGACCTGCACCTCTTCGCGCAGGCCTACCCCGAGCGCTTCCACCAGATGGGCATGGCCGAGCAGCTGCTGATGGCCGCCGCCGGCGGCATGGCCAAGGAGGGGCTGGTGCCGTTTGCCACCACCTACGCCGTGTTCGGCACGCGCCGCGCCTACGACTTCATCCACCAGGTGATCGCCGAGGAGAACCTGAACGTCAAGATCTGCTGCGCGCTGCCCGGGCTCACCACCGGCTACGGCCCGAGCCACCAGGCCACCGACGACCTGGCGATGATGCGTGCCGTGCCCGGGCTGACGATCGTCGACCCATGCGACGCGCACGAGATCGAGCAGGCGGTGCCGCAGGTCGCCGCGCACGCCGGCCCGGTGTACATGCGGCTGCTGCGCGGCCAGGTGCCGGTGGTGCTCGACGAGTACGGCTACTCGTTCGAGCTCGGCAAGGCCAAGGTCGTGCGCGACGGCCACGACGTGCTCGTGATCTCCACGGGCCTGCTGACCATGCGCGCGCTCGAGGCGGCACAGGTGCTGGCCAAGGACCACGTCGACGTCGCGGTGCTGCACTGTCCGACGATCAAGCCGCTGGACGAGGTGACGATCGCCGAGGCCGTGCGCGCCCGGCCGCGGCTCGTCGTGGTGGCCGAGAACCATTCGGTGATCGGCGGCCTCGGCGAGGCGGTGGCGAGCGCGCTGCTGACGCGCGGCGTGCAGCCGGCCGGGTTCCGGCTCGCCGGCCTGCCCGACGCCTTCCTCGATGCCGGCGCGCTGCCCACGTTGCACGAGCGCTACGGCATCAGCGCCGAAGCCCTCGCCTCACGCATCCGCGGCTGGTTGGGCTGACGCGGCGCCGGCGTGCCGCCCGAGCTCTTCGCGCCATCAGTCCAGCGTCACCTCGGCGCGCACGGTGCCGGCGCGGTCGGCCGTGGCCGTCAGCGCGAGGGCCGTGCCGCGCTTGCCGCTGACCACCCACTCGACGACGGCGCGGTCGCCGGTGACCTCGCGGTTGGGCAGGAAGGCCTGCAGCGAAGCGCGTGGTGCATGTCCTTCGAGGTGCCCGGCCTCGACGCGCTCGTGGCCGCTGACCAGCGTGGTGCCCGGCGGCAGGTGGATCTGGAACACCGTGCCGCGCGCCACCTTGCGCTCCAGCGCGCGTTTGCTGATGTAAGAGGGCAGGTAGCCGGCGTTGGCCACGGCGAAGCGCACGCGCCAGTTGTCCGGCCCGAGCGCGCGCACCTCGGCGCGCAGCACCTCCAGCTTGGGCAGCGACAGCGCCAGCTGCGTCAGCCAGGCCGGGAAACGCGCCGCTTCCCGTTCGCGCAGCTCGGGCGGCGGGTTGCGCCAGAAGTTCATCTTGTCCCAGCCGCCGAGCTCGATCATGCCGAGCTGCGGGTGGCGGAACGGATACCACGTGACGTGCGCGCGCCCGCCGCACTTCTCGTCGCTCCACTTCAGCAGCTTCAGGTCGTCTTCCACGGCGTGGTCGCGGTACCACTCGATCCACTGGTAGTCGGTGATGCCGGCCTCGCGGTTCGGGGCCCAGATCTCCACCGTCCAGAACAGCGCCCCGAGGTGCTCGTAGATCCAGTCCTGCGTGCCGGTGACGATCTCCTTCGGGTGGTACTTGAACTCGTGGTAGATGCTGATGGCCGGGTAGCCGGTGAGGCGCGCGCCGAGGTCCGACAGCCGCTTGTACATCCACAGGTCCTCGGGCGTCATGTCGTCGTCGCTCTGCGTGCCCATGGGCCGCAGGATCACGCCGCTGTGCGTGTGGAAGCTCACCGCGGCGCCGATGTTCCGATGGCGGGCGACGAAGTCGACCATCGCCCTTACCTCGGGCTCGCTGGTCGGGTAGGGTCCGGCGCCGGCCTGCTCGAACTCCTGCCGCCAGTAGGCGGGGAAGTTGCGGTTCAGGTCCAGCCCTTCGCGGTCCTTGTTGACGCTGACCTTGATGCCGTCGAAGTTCTTCAGCGTGCCTTCGGGCATCAGGCGGAAGTACTCGCCGCCGAACTCGCCCGGCTCGCGCGGCACCATCAGGCGCGGGTCGGCCTCGCACTTCTTGTACGGCCCGTGCGGGTCGGGGATGCGCATCGCGAGGATGCGGCCGTCGCCGTCGACGTCCTCGACGGTGAGGCCCTCGACCGGATGTTCGTCGTAGGGGTAAGGGCGCGTGCTGCTGCGGATGTGGCGCGGGCGGTCGGCGAGCGCGAGCTCGGCACCGTCGGGGTTCAGCCGCGGGACGACGTACACCACGCGCGTGTCCAGCAGCTGGCGCACCTGCGCGTCGGTGCCGTGGCGGCTGACGAGCTGGTGAAGCCAGTACAGGCAGGCGGTGCTGGCGGTGAGCTCGGCGGCGTGGATGTTGCCGTCGACCCAGAAGGCGGGCTTGTCGTCGGCGGCGCCGGTGTCGCGGTTCGTCAGCGTCACGAGCCAGATGTCGCGCCCTTCGTGGCTCTTGCCGATGGAGTGCACGTGCACGAGGTGCGGCGCGGCCTGGGCGTAGTCGTGCAGCAGGCGCGTGAGCTCGGCGTGGCGGTAGAACTGGTCGAAGCGCGGAACCGGAATCTCGGCAGTGTCGGACGAGGGCATGGTGTGCGGCGGCGGCGGGGATCGGGCCATGCTATCGCCACCGGCGCGGCGGGCACGTCGCCGGCCGCGCCGGCGGTGCGCTCACTGCCCCTTGAACAGGGGTTGGAAGTGGCGCGAGACGGGCAGCCGCTCGGGGCGGCCGCGCAGCGTGAGCTGCATGTTCCCTTCGTCGACGCGCACGGCGGCGGCGATGTGCCGGTGGTTGACGATCACCGAGCGGTGCACCTGCCAGAACTCGCGTTCGTCCAGCTGCGCCAGGAGCTCCTTCAGCGGCGTGCGGATGAGCGCGTCGCCGGCCGCGGTGACGACGCGCGTGTAGCGCGCGTCGCTCTCGAGGCAGAGGACCTCGTCGACGCGGATGAGGCGCACCTCGCGGCCGACGGCGGCCTGCAGGACGGTGAGCGGCGCCGTGCGGCGCGCTTCGGTGGCGAGGCGCTCGAGCGGCGCCTGCGCCAGCCGGACCGGCTCCACCGGCTTGAGCACGCAGTCGACCGCGCCGGCCCACTCAGGCCCGGCATGCGGATGTCCAGCAGGGCGAGGTCGGGCTCGAGCTCGAGGTAGTGGTCCCAGGCATCGACACCGTTGGCCGCCGTCTCGGCAGCAGCATGAAGACGGTGCGCCAGTCGATGCCCGTGCCATGTGGTGCGGGTGGCCACGCTCCGGATGCGTGCGCGCCGGGACGGGCCGGCGAGGCGTGTGGTGCCGCGAGTCGGTCAGCCCGCCGCGGCCTCGGCCGCTTCGCCGCCGCGGAAGACCCGCAGCTCGCCCGGCGCGAAGCGCTGCCAGGGCTCGCCGGTGGTCAGCGGTTCGGTGGCGACGACGACGACACGGTCCCTCGCCGTCGTCAGCGGCGCGAAGTCCACCGTCAGGTCCTCGTCGGCGAGCGTGGCGGCGCCGAACGGATGGCGGCGCTGCAGCCAGTGCAGGCCGGGCGAGCCGGGCCGGGTGGACGCGTGTGCCCACAGCGCCTGGCCGTTGGACAGCAGCATGTTGAAGGTGCCGGCGGCGGCCAGCCGCGGCAGCAGCTCGGCGAGCGTCAGCGTCAGCTCGCGCACCTCGGGCACGCTGGCGTGCGCCTTCGCCAGCTCCTGCATGAGCCAGCAGAAGGCCGCTTCGCTGTCGGTGTCGCCGACGGGCCGGAAGGCGCCGTGCAGGCGCGGCGGCGGGCCTTGCAGGTCGCCGTTGTGCGCCATCACCCAGTAGCGCCCCCACAGCTCGCGCACGAACGGGTGCGTGTTCTCCAGCGCCACGCGCCCCTGCGTGGCCTTGCGGATGTGCGCGATGACGTTGTCGCTCCTGATCGGGTAGCGCTTGACGAGCTCGGCCACCGGGCTCGTGCGCGCGCCGTGGTGGTCGATGAAGTGGCGCAGCCCGCGGTCCTCGAAGAAGGCGATGCCGAATCCGTCCTTGTGCTCGTGCGCGCGCGTGGCCAGGCCCGCGAAGCTGAACATCACGTCGGTGGGCGTGTTGGCGTTCATGCCCAGCAGCTGGCACATCGTGGCGCTCTCTCGGCCGAGGACGGGCGGGCAGGCGCGGCGGCCGCCGGGGGCTATTCGGTCAGCAGCTTGCGCATGCCGCGGAAGCTGAGCAGCCAGCCCGGGTTCTGCTTCTCCTCGATGACGGCGCTCATGCGCGCCATGATGCGCGGGCTCTTGTTGGCGCGCCAGATCACGAGGTCGGCGAGCCACGGCATGTCGTTGACGCGGCTGGCGCGCTCGTAGAGGTCGAACTTCGGCTTCAGCGCCAGCAGGCCGGCTTCGTGGCGCTGGCGGATGTCGGCGTCGCTGCCGCCGAGCTGCCCGGCCTGGCGCGGCGCCGCGAGCAGCGCGTCGGCGGCGATGAGGCCGGTCTCCAGCGCCTTGCCGATGCCCTCGCCGCTGAAGGCGTAGGTGCTGCCGGCGGCCTCGCCGGCGACGAGCAGGCCGTCGCGCGACCAGCGCGCGCCCAGCAGCGAGCAGCGCAGCGGCGCGCCCTTCAGCTCGCCAAGGCGCTCGCCTTCGCTCATCAGGCGGCGCGCCGGCTCGTACACCTCGCAGAAGGTCTCGAAGAAGTGCCGCAGGTTGATGTCCTGCATCCGGCCCTTGCCGCTCTTCAGCTTGCGGTGGCTGCCCGGATGCCCGGCGCCGATGTTGAAGACACCGCCCGGGCAGGGAAAGATCCAGCCGTAGCCGCCCTTGATGCGCGGGTGCCAGATGAACTGCAGCTGCCGGATGCTCGCCGCGAGCCCGGGGTGCCGCACGTAGGTGCGCAGCGCCACGCCGCTGGGCGTGTGGCGCTCGCACA
Organism: Rubrivivax sp.; assembly: GCA_026125665.1. Lineage (GTDB taxonomy): Bacteria > Pseudomonadota > Gammaproteobacteria > Burkholderiales > Burkholderiaceae_C > Rubrivivax. The sequence goes on along the minus strand of JAHCKS010000039.1, from coordinate 31,864 downwards.
TGCCGGCGGCGGTGAGCGCCTGCGGCACCGCGCCGGTGGCCAGCACCACCCACTGCGCGCGGATCTCGTGCGTCTGCTCGCCGGCCTTCAGCCTGGCGCCGGCGACGCGCCCGGCGGCGTCTTCCAGCGGCGCCTCGAAGCGCAGCGGCATCGCCAGCTGCGCGCCGGCACGCGCCGCGGCGCGCACGAGCACGTCGTCGAGCACCTTGCGCGGCAGCACCGACACCGTGCCCGGCACGTCGCAGTGGCCGCCGCGCGGGCCGACGCAGCGCACGTGCGCGGCCGGCTGCCACAACGCCGCCAGCTCGTCGTACACGCCGAGCGCCCTCAGCGCCGCGTGCGCATCGGGGATGAGGCCGTCGCCGCAGGTCTTGTCGCGCGGGAAGACATGCTGGTCCACGAGCACCACGTCGACGCCGCGGGCGGCCAGGCGCTGCGCGCAGGCGCTGCCGGCGGGGCCCGCGCCGACCACCAGCACCTCGCACTGCGTGGGCCACGATTGCGGAGCGTCGGCGAGGGGGTCTGCCTGCGGCGCCGAGTCGGCCGTGCCGGCGACCCGCTGGTGCACGGCGGCAGGCGCAGAATCGGGGCTGGCTGGCATGGGGCGGCGATTATCGCGGCGCGCCCGCGACCCGCTGCCGCCGCGCTGCCGCCCGCCTGCGCGCGCCCCGCCGTGCTTGACCGGCCTCAAGCCGGCAACCCGGCCGTTCGCGCAACATCGTCACCGATCAATCGAGATGGAGACGTACCCGATGAGCAGCCACCTCACCCCCGGCCAGCGCGCGATGCTGCGCGCCGCGCTGGAGCAGCGCCAGCGCCAGCTCGACCGTCGCCTGGCCGATCACCTGGGCGGGCGCAGCCGCGCCGAACACGCGCGCGAGGTGCTGACGCAGGACGACGACGACGCGCCGCAACGCGAAACCGAGCGCGAACTCGACCTTGCGTTGTCGGACCTGGAGACGCAGGAAGTGGGCGTGGTGAGCGAGGCGCTGCGCCGCATCGACGGCGACGACTACGGCCTGTGCACCGACTGCGGCACCGAGATCCCGTTCGACCGCCTGCGCGCCGAGCCGTGGGCCGGGCGCTGCGTGCCCTGCGAGACGGCGCGCGAGCAGGCGGCGCAGCGGCTGCGTCGCGGCTAGCGCCAGGCCTCACCGAAATCTGCACGAAGTCGACGCATCGGTCCGCGCGTCGTTCGAGCGACCTGAGCCACACTTCGCCCCAGTGGAGCCATCGCGAGGGACCCGATGCCGATCTTCGAGTACGCCTGCCAGGGCTGCGGCCACGAGTTCGAGGCGCTGACGCGCGCGTCGGTGCAGCCGGAGTGCCCGCGCTGTCGCTCGCACGAACTGGCGAAGAAGCTTTCGGTCTTCGCCACCGCGGGCGGTGGCGAGGATCGCATGCCCGAGATGGCCGCCGGGCCGGGTGCTTGCGGCACCTGCGGCCACCCGGGCGGCCCCGGCGCCTGCGCCTGGGACGACTGAGCCCCTGCGAAGCGCCACTTCGGGCCCCCCGCCGCGCGATGAGCGGCGGCGCCAGCCGTCCGCTCGATCGCGCGGAGTTGGAACGGCGCCCGCAGGGCGTCCGGTCTAACGGCCCTTGACCTTCAGCCGCCAGGCGTGCAGCAGCGGCTCGGTGTAGCCGCTCGGCTGCGCGAGGCCCTTGAAGACGAGGTCGCACGCGGCCTGGTAGGCCGCCGATTCCTCGAACCGCCCGGCCATGTTCCGGTACGCCGGGTCGCCGGCGTTCTGCCGGTCCACGACGGCGGCCATGCGCTGCATCGTCTCGCGCACCTGCGCCTCGCCGACGACGCCGTGCAGCAGCCAGTTGGCCATGTGCTGGCTGCTGATGCGCAGCGTCGCGCGGTCCTCCATCAGGCCGACGTTGTGGATGTCGGGGACCTTCGAGCAGCCGATGCCCTGGTCGACCCAGCGCACGACGTAGCCGAGGATGCCCTGGGCGTTGTTGTCCAGCTCCTGCTGCTTCTCTGCCGCGCTCCAGCTCGGCTTGCCCGCCACGGGGATCGTCAGCAGGCCGTCGAGCAGCTCTCCCTGCACAGCCGCGCGGTCGGAGGCGGCGTCGGCCTTCTCGAGCTCCTTCTGCACCTCGAACACGTCCACCTGGTGATAGTGCAGCGCGTGCAGCGTCGCAGCGGTGGGGCTGGGCACCCAGGCGGTGTTGGCGCCGGCGCGCGGGTGGCCGATCTTCTGCTGCAGCATCGCCGCCATCAGGTCGGGCATGGCCCACATGCCCTTGCCGATCTGCGCCTTGCCGCGCAGGCCGCACTGCAGGCCGACGAGCACGTTGCTGCGCTCGTAGGCGGCGATCCACGCGCTCGACTTCATGTCGCCCTTGCGGATCATCGGGCCGGCATGCATCGACGTGTGCATCTCGTCGCCGGTGCGGTCGAGGAAGCCGGTGTTGATGAAGGCGACGCGGTCGGCGGCGGCGGCGATGCAGGCCTTGAGGTTGACGCTGGTGCGGCGCTCCTCGTCCATGATGCCGAGCTTGACGGTGGCCTGCGGCAGGCCGAGCAGCCGCTCGACGCGGCCGAACAGCTCGCTCGCGAAGGCCACCTCGGCCGGCCCGTGCATCTTCGGCTTGACGATGTAGACGCTGCCGCGGCGGCTGTTGCGGATGCCCCCGGCGCCGACGGCGCCGGCTCGCTGGTCTTCGGTGAGCCCCTTCAGGTCGTGCAGCGCGATGGCCGTCGTGACGACGGCGTCGAGGATGCCCTCGGGGATCTCGGCGCCGTCGGCGCCCCACAGCACCGCCGGGTGGTTCATCAGGTGCCCGACGTTGCGCACGAAGAGCAGCGAGCGGCCGTGCAGCACCACGTCCTCGCCGCGCGGGCCGGTGTAGAGGCGGTCGGGGTTGAGGCCGCGCGTGAAGGTGCGGCCGCCCTTGCTGACCTGCTCGGTCAGCGTGCCCTTCAGGATGCCGAGCCAGTTGCGGTAGGCGAGCACCTTGTCGTCGGCGTCGACCACCGCCACCGAGTCCTCGAGGTCGAGGATGGTCGACAGCGCCGCCTCGAGCACGAGATCGGCCACGCCGGCAGGGTCGGTGGCGCCGATGGCGTGGCCGCGGTCGATGCGGAGGTCCAGGTGCAGCCCGTGGTGCGACAGCAGCACCGCCGACGGCGCGCCCATCTCGCCCTGGAAGCCGACGAACTGCGCCGGGTTCTTCAGCCCCACCCGGCGGCCACCCTTCAGCGTGACGGCCAGCTGGTTGTCGACGACGGCGTAGGACGTCGAGTCGAGGTGCGAGCCCGTCTTCAGCGGCACGCAGCGGTCGAGCACGTGACGCGCGTACTCGATGACCTTGGCGCCGCGCCGCTCGTTGTAGCCTGGGCCGCGTTCGCAGCCGTCGGTCTCGGGCAGTGCGTCGGTGCCGTAGAGCGCGTCGTACAGCGAGCCCCAGCGCGCGTTGGCGGCGTTGAGCGCATAGCGCGCGTTGGTGATCGGCACCACGAGCTGCGGGCCGGCCTGCAACGCCAGCTCGGCATCGACGTTCTTCGTCGTCGCGCGCACGTTCTTCGGCACCGGCACGAGGTAGCCGATCTGCTCGAGGAACGCGCGGTACTTCGCCTTGGCGCGCGTGCCGGTGACCGGCCCCGGGTTCGCCTTGTGCCAGGCGTCGAGCTCCGCCTGCAGGCGGTCGCGCTCGGCCAGCAGCGCGGCGTTCTTCGGCGCGAGGTCGCGCACGATGGCGCCGAAGCCGGCCCAGAACGCCTCACGGTCGATGCCGGTGCCGGGCAGCACTTCTTCGTTGACGAAACGGTAGAGGTTGTCGGCCACCTGCAGGCCGTGGACGGAGGTGCGCATGGGGTGGATCGGGGTCGCGGTTCGTGAGGCGTGGGCGCCGGATGGGGCGCGGGATCAGCCGGCGGCGCCGCCCGGCAGGAGCGTCAGCACGTCGCGCAGGCTCGTGCCGATGTGGGTGGGTGACGTGCCGAGCTCCTCGGGCGGCGCGCCGGCGCGGTTGACCCACAGCGTCGTGTAGCCGAACCAGGTGGCGCCGATGGCGTCCCAGGCGTTGCTGCTGACGAAGAGGATGTCGCGCACCGGCAGGCCGAGCGTGGCCGGGCCGAGCGCGTAGGCTGCGGGGTCGGTCTTGAAGCGGCGCACGCTGTGCACGCTGAGCACGGGGCCGCTGAGCAGCTCGGCGAAGCCGGCGCTCTTCACCGCCACGCCGAGCATCTCGGGGTCGCCGTTGCTGAGGATGCCGGCGGTGACGCCGCGCCGCTGCAGCTCGGCCAGCACCTCGCGGTTCTCGGGGAAGGCCGAGAGGTGGTGGTACTGGTTCATCAGCTGCTGCTCGGCGTCGCCCTCGCGCGGCAGCGCCAGGCGCGCCATCGACCAGCGCAGCGCGTCGCGCGTCACCTGCCAGAAGGGGCGGTAGTGCTCGGCGCCGGCCGAGCTCATCGTGACCAGGCGCGAGTACTCGATCTGCTTGTCGCGCCACAGCTGCGCCAGCCGCTCGCCCTGGCCGGGAAACAGCTGCTCGGCCAGGTGCGCGACGCTGTAGACGTCGAACAGGGTGCCGTAGGCGTCGAACAGCACGGCGCGCAGGCGGGGGGGGCTCACGGGTGGGGCGGGCATGCAGCCACTCTATTCGAAACACCCGCGAACATTAAGAGTGGCGAACGCGCTGGATCTTTGCGTTCGTTGCGCATAATCGCCCGCCGTGGATCGGCTGAAGCAGATCGAGGCGTTCGTGGCCGTGGCCGCCAAGGGCAGCCTGACGGCCGTGGCCGGTGCCTTGGGCGTGGCGCCGGCGGTGATCGGTCGGCGCATCGACTCGCTCGAAGAGCGGCTGGGCGTCAAGCTGCTGCGCCGCACGACGCGCCGCATCACCCTCACGCACGAAGGCAGCGCGTTCCTGGAGGACTGCCAGCGCATCTTGGCCGACATCGCCAATGCCGAGGCCAGCGTCAGCGCCGGCGGCGTGAAGGCGAGCGGCCACCTGCGCGTCACCGCGCCCGGTGGCTTCGGGCGGCGGCATGTGGCGCCGCTGGTGCCGGGCTTCGTGGCCCAGCATCCGGAGGTGAGCCTGAGCCTGAACCTGTCGGACCGCGTCGTCGACATCGTCAACGAGGGCTACGACTGCGCCATCCGCGTCGGCGACCTGCCCGACTCGAACCTCGTGAGCCTGCGCCTGGCCGACAACCGGCGGCAGTGCGTGGCGGCGCCTGCCTACCTGGAGAAGGCCGGGCGGCCGCAGGTGCCGGCCGACCTGTCAATGCACGCCTGCCTGACGCTGAGTTCCGAGGCGAGCCAGACGCGCGGCTGGGCCTTCCTGGTCGATGGGGAGCTCGTGCACGTGCGGCCGCAGGGCCGCGTGGACTGCAGCGACGGCCAGGTGCTGCACCAGTGGTGCCTGGCGGGCCTGGGCATTGCCTGGCGCAGCACGTGGGAGGTGGAGCGCGACATCGCCGAAGGGCGCCTGGTCGAGGTGCTGGCCGAACATGCCGCACCGCCCAACGGCATCTACGCGCTCGTGCCGCACCGCAAGCACCTGCCGCTGCGCGTGCGGCTGTGGATCGACTTCGTCAGGCACACCTACGGCGACGCCGGCTACTGGCGCGGAGGCCCGTAGCCGGCGATCGAAGCGCGCGGGCGCCGGCGCGCCAGCTCGGCCTGGCGACTACTTCTTGTCGCCGCTGGGCGCGGCAGGCTTGGCCGGGGCGGCCATCGCCGGCTTGCCGGCGTCTTCCATGCACTTCTTGATGTGGCTGGTGCGCGCCGCGCCGGCCAGCTTCTTGTCGTCGGCGCTCTTCTCGCAGGCCGGGCTGCCCGCGCCGGCGGCCATGTCCTTCTCGCACTTCTTGATGTGGCTGTCGCGCGCGGCGCCGGCGAGCTTCTTGTCGTCGGCGCTCTTCACGCAGGCGGCATTGGCGGCATACGCCTGGCCAGCCGCGCCGAAGGCGAGGCCGAGGGCGAGCACGCTGGCGGTGAGCAACTTGTTCATGGACGGGGGTTCCTTGTCTCTCGTGTGGATGGAGTGAACGGATGACGGCGCACAAGGCCACGGGCGCTGGGCCGCGGGCATTGCATCGCCGCGCCAACGGCTTGGCAAGAGGGGGAACGCGCCGGGCCGCGGCGCGGCCGACAGGGTGCGCCCGCGGGCGCGGCCGGCCGGAGGGCCGCCGCGGTGTGCTACATGATGCGGCGCGGATGCGCCAGCGCCTCGTGCGCGGCGTGCAGCCGGCGCACGAGCACCCCGATGAAGGCCTTGTCGAACGCGCTCATCGTCGTGATCGACAGCTGCGCCAGCGTCTCGGGGGTGAACGAGACGGTGGTCGTCGGCTCGGCGACGAGCACGTCGGCGCTGTGCGTGCGCAGCTCGGGGTTCGGCGCCAGGTACGCCATCTCGCCCACCGAGGTGCCTGCGCCCAGGCGGGCGACGAGCTGGCCGTCGCGGAACACCTCCACCTTGCCCTGCGTGATGATGTGGAAGGTGTTGCCGTCCTCGCCCTTGCGGTACAGCGCCTGCCCGAAGGTATGGCGCTCCCACTTGGCCCGGTGCACCACCTCCCACAGCTCGACGTCGCCGAAGCGGGCGAAGAACTCCTGCGCGCGCAGCAGCGTGAAGCGCTCGGAGTCGAGCACCGACTGCAGGTCGCCGCGCGGCACGAGGCGCGCGCTGGCCATCTGCGAAAGCGCCTGCGCGAACTCGTCCCAGTTCGCCGGGCGCGACTCGCGGTCCTTCGCCAGCCCGCGTTCGACGAGGTCCGCCAGCGCCGGCGGCACCCCCTCGCGCAGCGCGGCCAGCCGTGGCGGCGTGGCGTTGAAGATCTGGTACATGATCGCGCGCTGCTCGGTGGCGTCGAAGGGCGGGCGGCCGGCGATCAGGTGGTACAGCACCGCGCTCAGCGAGTAGATGTCGGCGCGGCAGTCCACCGTGTCGCCGTCGAGCTGCTCGGGCGACATGTAGGCGAGCGAGCCGACGCGGTGCACCTGCGTGATGTCGGCGCCGCTGTTGAAGACGCTGCCGAAGTCGCTGATCTTGAGGTCGACGATGCGGTCGCCGTCGATCATGGCCAGCACGTTGGCCGGCTTCACGTCGCGGTGGATGAGGCCCTGGCGCCAGCAGTAGTTGAGCGCCATCGCACACTTGAAGCCGACCTCGATCACCTGCGCCAGCGGCAGCAGCGCGTCGGCGCGGCAGAAGCGCCTGAGCGTGACGCCCGGCACGTACTCCATCACCAGGTAGGGCAGCTCCTCGTCGTCGGACACCGCATCGCGGATCTGCACGACGTTGGGGTGGTGCAGCTGGCCGGCGAGCGCCGCCTCGGCGGCGAAGAAGCGCCGCTGGAGGTGCGCCTCGCGGGCGTCGACCATGGTCGAACGGCGCACGCGCTTGATCGCCACGTCCTCGCCGCGAAAGGGGTCGTGCGCGAGGAAGACCTCGCTCGTCGCACCCTCGCCGATCTTGGCCTTCACCGGGTACTTGCCGATGCGCTGCGGCAGCGGCTCGCTGCTCGCGTCGGGCGGGGCTGGCGAGGGTGATTCAGGGGCGGGTGGGCGGGCGCTCATGGGATAGCCTTCACGCCGTGCCTGCCGGCGAGCCCTTCGGGGCGACGGGCGGGCTCGCGTGGCGCGGGCGGACGGGCCGAAACAAGCCGCATCGTGCGCCAATTGCGGCGCCACGGAAGCGGCGAACAGCGCAGCAAAGCCCGGGCTAAACCGCGCGCCCGGCGCCGCTGCGTGGCGCGGCGTGCACCGAAGCGGCCGCGCCGGGCCGCGAGGGGGTCAAACGTAGAATCCTTCGCATGATTCGAGTCAAGCAGGAGCTGCTGCACGCCTTGCAGGGCGCCCTCGCCGAGGTGGCCGCGGCCGCCGGCGTGGCGCCACCTGCCGCGGTGTTCGAGTCCCCCAGGCAGGCCGCGCACGGCGACCTCGCCATCACCGCGGCGATGCCGCTGGCCAAGGCCCTGAAGACCAACCCGCGCGACGTGGCCGGGCGGCTCGTCGCGGCGCTGCAAGGCGCGGCGGCGTTCAAGCGCTGGGTGTCGCAGCTCGAGATCGCCGGCCCGGGCTTCGTCAACCTGCGGCTCGCGCCGGCGGCGCGGCAGGCCGTCGTGCGCGAAGTGCTCGAAGCCGGCGATGCCTATGGCAACAAGCCACGCGGCCCGGCCGGCGGACAGAAGGTCATGGTGGAGTTCGTCTCCGCCAACCCGACGGGCCCCCTGCACGTGGGCCATGGCCGCAACGCGGCGCTCGGCGACTGCATCTGCAACCTGCTCTCGACGCAGGGCCACGATGTCCATCGCGAGTTCTATTACAACGATGCCGGCGCGCAGATCGAGACGCTGGCCACCTCCACGCAGTGCAGGCTGAGGGGCCTGAAGCCTGGCGATGCCGGCTGGCCCGAACAGGCCTACAACGGCGAGTACATCGCCGACATCGCCGCCGAGTTTGCGGCGAGGAAGACGGTGCGCGCCGACGACCGCCACTTCACCGCCAGCGGCAACCCGGACGACCTGGACGGCATCCGCCAGTTCGCCGTGGCCTACCTGCGCCACGAGCAGGACCTTGACCTGCAGGCCTTCGGCGTGCGCTTCGATCACTACTACCTCGAGAGCAGCCTGTACACCGAAGGTCGCGTCGAGGACGTGGTGCGCCTGCTGGTGGCCTCGGGCAAGACCTACGAGCACGGCGGGGCGCTGTGGCTGCGCACCACCGAGTACGGCGACGACAAGGACCGCGTGATGCGCAAGTCCGACGGCACGTACACCTACTTCGTGCCCGACGTCGCCTACCATCTCGCGAAGTTCGAGCGCGGCTTCACGAAGGTCATCAACGTGCAGGGCACCGACCACCACGGCACGGTGGCGCGCGTGCGCGCCGGGCTGCAGGCGGCCGGGCGCGGCATCCCCGCCGGCTACCCCGACTACGTGCTCTACAAGATGATCACGGTGATGCGGGGCGGGCAGGAGGTGAAGATCTCCAAGCGCGCCGGCAGCTACGTGACGCTGCGCGACCTGATCGAGTGGACCGGCCGCGATGCCGTGCGCTTCTTCCTCGCCAGCCGCAAGAGCGACGCCGAGTTCAGCTTCGACATCGACCTGGCACTCGCGACGAACCTGGACAACCCCGTCTTCTACGTGCAGTACGCGCACGCGCGCATCTGCTCGGTGCTGGCGCAGTACGGCGCGGCGGCACAGGACGAGACGCACCTGCTCGGTGCCGACCTGTCGCGACTCGTGGCCCCGAGCGAAGCCGCCCTGATGCTCAAGCTCGCCGAGTACCCCGAGATGCTGGCGCGCGCCGCCGCCGAGTTCGCGCCGCACGACGTGGCGTTCTACCTGCGCGAGCTGGCGGCGTGTTTCCACACCTACTACGACAGCGAACGCTTCCTCGTCGACGACGCGCCGCTGGCGCGCGCGCGCATCGCGCTGCTCGCCGCCACGGCGCGCGTGCTGAAGAACGCGCTCGCGGTGCTCGGCGTGTCGGCGCCGGCGCAGATGCAGCGTGATGCCGCGCCGGCCGGCGCGGGCCCTGAGGGGGTCGTGGCCCCCGGAGTGCACACCGCATGAGCTCTGTCATTTCCCACCGCGGCGGGTTCGCCGTCGGAGTGGTCGTCGGCTTGCTCGGGGGCCTCGTGCTGGCGCTGAGCGTGGCGCTGTACATCGCCAAGGTGCCGGTGCCCTTCGTCAACAAGGTGCCCGGCCGCACCGCGGAGCAGGACAACGCCGAGGCCGAGCGCAACCGCAGCTGGGACCCGAACGCCCCGCTGGCCGGCCGAGCGCCGCGAGCCGGGGCGTCGGCCGGCGGCGTTGTCGTGCCCACGCCGGGCAGCGCGCCGGTCATCCCCCCGCCGGCCGGGGCGCAGGGCGCCACGGCCGCCGCGCCGGGGGCTGCGGGCGGCAGTGCGCGCGACCCCGCCGCGATCCTGTCCGGCGCGCCGACGCCGACACCGCCGCGGTCCACCGCCGCCGGGGGAGAGCCGTTCGTCTTCTTCGTGCAGGCTGGTGCCTACACGCGCAACGACGATGCCGAGCAACAGCGTGCCAAGCTGGCCCTCATGGGGCAGACGGCCCAGATCAGCGAACGCGAACAAGCCGGGCGCACGGTGTACCGCGTGCGCGTGGGGCCTTTCCGCACGCGCGACGATGCCGACGCGCTGCTGGTCAAGCTGCAGGCCGCCGGTGTCGACTCGCAGATCGTGCGCGTCGAGCGGCAGCCATAGCCGCACCGTGCGGCCGGGTGCGGCGGCGGGACCGCCCCGCCTTCTTCCGCTTTCGCTGGGCGCCCCCGGCGCCCGGCCCTTCGTACCGAATCCCCGAACACCTGAAAGGACCCCGCATGTTCCACCGGCGTGACCTCACCCGCCTCATGCTCGCTGCCGGCGCCACGCTCGCCGCGCCGCGGGCGCTGCTCGCCCAGGGCGTGCCGGTCGAAGGGCAGCACTTCGTGCGCCTGACGACGCCGGCATCGGTGTCGCTGCCGTCGGCGGACAAGAAGGTCGACCTGGTCGAGTTCTTCTGGTACGGCTGCCCGCACTGCAACGCCTTCGAGCCGATGCTCGAGGCCTGGGTCAAGCGCCTGCCCCCGGACGTGTCGTTCCGGCGCGTGCACGTGGGGTTCGGCGTGCAGCACCAGATCCACCAGCGGTTGCACTACGCGCTCGAGGAGATGGGCGTGCTGGCGACGATGCACCGCAAGGTGTTCGCCGCCATGCACGGGCCGGGCACCCGGCGCCAGCTCATCTCCGACGGCGACATCGCGGCTTTCGGCAACGAGAGCGGCATCGACGGCGCCAAGCTGGTGGCGACGATGAAGTCCTTCGGCGTCAACACCAAGGCAGCGCGGGCGCGCCAGCTGACCGACGCCTACAAGATCGACGGCGTGCCGGCGCTCGGCGTGCAGGGGCGCTGGTTCACGTCGGGCAGTCTGGCCGGCTCGCTCGAGCGCATGGTGGCGGTGGCGGAGTACCTGATCGGCCGCGCTCGCGGCTGACCGCGCGCCCCCGGTCGGCGTCGGCGCCCGGGCGGCCCGCACGGGCTGCCTGACCCGCGCCGCCTCGCTCGACCGTCGGTCGGGTGAATCTGCCCGCTGCCGGCGGCCGTGAACCTTTCGCCTCCGCCGGTTCCATGGGAGGCCGCTGTGCACTGGCTAGAATGGCACGCAACTTGCGTGCGATTCCCATGTCCCCGACCGAGCCGACCTGCCCTCTCGTGCGTCGCGCTGCGCGCCGGCCCGGCGTCCGGGCGGCCTTTGCCGGGGTTGTCGCGGCGGCCGTCGGCCTGGCCGCCATCGCGCCGGCGCATGCCGAACGGGCCGACCGGACCAAGCCGATGGTGGTGGAGGCCGACCGCCCCGGCACCGTCGACCTGCAGCGGCAGGTGGTCGTCTTCAACGGCAACGTCGTCATCTCGCAGGGCACGATGGTGCTGCGTGCGGACCGCGTCGAGATGCGCGAGATGCCCGACGGCTTCCGCGCCGCCAGCGCCATCGGCGCCTCGGGCCGCCAGGCGAGCTGGCGCCAGCGGCGCGACGGCCCGGGCGACGAGATCGTCGAGGGGGTGGCCGACCGCATCGAGTTCGACGGCAAGGCCGACACGCTTCGCTTCGTCGGCAACGGCGCCGTGCGGCGGCTGCGCGGCGGCACGGTGGCCGACGAGATCACCGGCGCAACGATCGTCTGGGACAACCTGGCCGAGGTCTTCCGCGTCGAAGGGGGTGCGCCGACGGCGGCCAATCCGAGCGGCCGGGTGCGCGTCATCCTGAGTCCGCGTGCACAAGCGAGTGGCGCCGACGGGGTGGCGGGTGCTGCCTCCGCGGGTGCCCAGGGGGCCCCGGCGGCGCCACTGGCACCGGCGCGCAGCCTGGGCGGGGAACGGCGTTGAGCGCCGAGCCTTCATTGGCCAGCCAACCCGCGGCCTTGTCGGCCGAGACGGGCAGCGCCCGGTCGTCGCCCGGCGCCTCGGCAGACGCCGGGGCCACGGCGGTGCCGCCGGCCTCCGCCGCGCGTGCGCGCAGCCGGCTGGAGGCCGAGCACCTGCAGAAGCGCTACGGCCCGCGCACGGTGGTCAAGGACGTGCACCTGGCGGTGGGGGCCGGCGAAGTGGTCGGCCTGCTCGGACCGAACGGCGCCGGCAAGACCACGACTTTCTACATGGTGGTCGGGCTCGTGCGTGCCGATGAAGGGGTCATCCGCATCGACGGCAAGCCCGTGCAGACGCTCCCCATCCACCAGCGCTCGCGGCTGGGCCTGTCGTACCTGCCGCAGGAGGCCTCGATCTTCCGCAAGCTGACGGTGGAGGAGAACATCCGCGCCGTGCTCGAGCTGCAGCGCGGCCCCGACGGGCGGCCGCTGCCGGCCCGGCGCATCGAGGAGCTGCTGGACAAGCTGCTCGCCGACCTGGCGATCGAGAAGCTGCGCGGCTCGCCGGCGCCGGCGCTGTCGGGCGGCGAACGCCGGCGGGTCGAGATCGCGCGCGCGCTGGCCACGCAGCCGCGCTTCATCCTGCTCGACGAGCCGTTCGCCGGCGTCGACCCGATCGCCGTGCTCGAGATCCAGCGCATCATCGGCTTCCTGCGAGCGCGCGGCATCGGCGTGCTCATCACCGACCACAACGTGCGCGAGACGCTCGGCATCTGCGACCGCGCGTACATCATCAGCGAGGGCAGCGTGCTCGCCGAGGGCACGCCGGCCGAGATCGTGGCCAACGCCGACGTGCGCAAGGTCTACCTCGGCGAACACTTCCGCATGTAGGGCACGGGGATCTCGCGATGAAGCCCACCCTGCAGGTTCGCCTGTCGCAGCACCTGGCGCTGACGCCGCAGCTGCAGCAGTCGATCCGCCTGCTGCAGCTCTCGACGCTGGAGCTGCACCAGGAGGTGGGCCAGATGCTCGAGCAGAACCCCTTCCTCGACCTGGAGGAAGAGGCCGCGAGCCCGTTCGAGACGCCGCTGGAGCGGCCGCCGGCCGACACGCCGCCGGCCGACCGCATCGACGAGCCGTTCGACGGCGCCGCGCATCGCGAACGCGGCGACCCTGCCGAGGGCCACAGCGCTGGCGACGGCGGCGAGCAGGTCGACGAGATCCGTGCCGACGAGTTCGGCACGCCCGGCCGCGACGACTGGGAGAACGGCACCGAGGGCGACGACTTCGACGGCATCCGGGAGACCCCGGGCCGTGTGCAACGCGACGGCGACGAGGACGACAGCGAGCTGTCCGAGCGGCGCGGCGCCGACATCACGCTCGCCGAGCACCTGCGGCGCCAGGCACTGTCGCTGCGCCTGTCGCCGGAGGATCGCGTCGCGCTGCTGGCGCTGATCGATTCGCTCGATGCCGACGGCTACCTCGCCGACCCGCTGGAGGAGATCGGTGCACGGCTGCTCGAGCTCGGCGCCGCCGAAGCGGCGGGCGTTGGTACGCGTGCCGCGCGCGGGCTGAACGGCACGGCGCATGCCGGGATCGCGGGCGTCGCCGGGCATGGCACGCCCGCACCCAACGGCGCCGCCACTCCCGAGGCCACCGACGCCCCCGATGCCGTGGAGGCCATGCACGACCGCCTGCGCTGTGCGTTGCGCTGGCTGCAGAGCCTGGAGCCGCCCGGCGTGGGGGCGCGCGACCTCGGCGAGTGCCTGGCGCTGCAGATCCGCCAGCAACCGCGCGGCCCGGCGCGCACCTTGGCCCTGCGCATCGCGCAGAACTACCTGGAGCTGCTGGCCCGGCGCGACATCCGCCGCCTGATGTCGCTGACCGGGGCCAGCGAGGAGCTCGTGCGCCAGGCCCAGGCGCTCATCGTCGCCTGCGAGCCCAAGCCCGGGCGGCCGTTCTCGCAGGCCGAGGCGAACATCGTCGTGCCCGACGTCATCGTGCGCAAGTCCGGGCGGGGCCTCGCCGTCACGCTGAACCCGGATGTCATGCCCAAGCTGCGCATCAACGACCTCTACGCGCAGGCGGCGCGCGCGCAGCGCGGCTCCGCCGGCAACCCCGGCCTGAGCGCGCGGCTGCAGGAGGCGCGCTGGTTCGTGAAGAACGTGCAGCAGCGCTTCGACACCATCCTGCGCGTCAGCCGCGCCATCGTCGAGCGCCAGCGCGCCTTCTTCACGCACGGCGCCATCGCCATGAAGCCGCTGGTGCTGCGCGAGATCGCCGACGAGCTCGGGCTGCACGAGAGCACGATCTCGCGCGTGACCACCGCCAAGTACATGGCCACGCCTCAAGGCACGTTCGAGCTGAAGTACTTCTTCGGCAGCTCGCTGGCCACCGAGGCCGGCGGCAACGCCAGCTCGACGGCCGTGCGGGCGCTGATCCAGCGCTTCGTCGCCGCCGAGGATGCGGCGCATCCGCTGTCGGACAGCCAGATCAGCCAGATGCTCGAGGAGCAGGGCATCCAGGTCGCGCGGCGCACGGTGGCGAAGTACCGCGAGGCGCTGAAGATCGCTCCGGCGGCGCTGCGCAAGACGCTGTGAGCACGCGCGTGGCGCGGGCGCCGGCCGGCCCCGGGGCGGCGGGCGGCCCGGCGGACGGCTCCGTCACGCTCTTCCTGCCCTGCTCGCAGGGCGTGGAGGTGTTGCTGGCCGACGAAGTGCGGGCCATCGCCGGCGACGGCGCGAAGGCCGAGGCCGGCCGCGGTGGCGTCTTCGTCGCCGGCGACGCGGTGCTCGCGATGCGCCTGAACCTCGAGAGCCGGCTCGCCACGCGCGTGCTGTGGCCACTCGCCGAAGGGCCTTACCGCGACGAGCACGACCTCTACGCGCTGGCGCGGCGCGTGCCCTGGACGCTGTGGATCACGCCGGCGCAGACGCTGAAGGTGGACGTCAGCGCGCGGCGGTCGCCCCTGACCAGCCTGAACTTCGCGGCGCTGCGCGTCAAGGACGCCGTGTGCGACCACCTGCGCGAGGCCACCGGCGCGCGCCCGAGCGTGGACGTGCGCCGCCCCGACCTGCCGCTGCTGCTCTTCGTCGGCGAGACCGATGCGGCGCTCTACGCCGACCTCGCCGGCGAGCCGCTGTTCAAGCGCGGCTGGCGCGACGACACCGGCGAGGCGCCGCTGAAGGAGACGCTCGCCGCGGCGATGCTCGCCGCCGCCGGCTGGCGCGGCCGTGCCGAGGACGGCCCGCTGCTCGATCCGATGTGCGGCGCCGGCACCATCGCCATCGAGGCGGCGCAGCTGGCCTGCGGCATCGCGCCCGGGCTCTCGCGCCGCTTCGCGTTCGAACGGCTCGCGCCGTTCAGGCGGCACCTCGTCGCGTGGCGGCAGATCCACGCCGAGGCGAAGGCGCGGGTTCGCACGAGCGCGGTCCCGGTGTTCGCCGGGGACGTCAGCTTCCGCATGACCGACTTCGCGGCCCGCAACGCCCAACGCGCCGGCGTGCGGTCGGCGATCGAGTTCAAGACGGCCGATGTGCTGCAGCGCAGCCCGCCGGCTGCCCCCGGTTTCGCCGGCGGTACGCTGATGCTCAACCCGCCGTATGGCGAGCGCATCGAGGCCAAGGGTCGCCAGAGCCAGGCGTTCGAGGGCGCCGAGGCGGCCGGCGCCTTCTTCGCGCAGCTGGCCGCGCACTGGAAGCGCGAGTACGCGGGCTGGACCGCCTGGGTGCTGAGCCCGCAGATGCGCCTGCCTTCGCTGATGCGCCTGAAGGAAAGCCGGCGCGTGCCGCTGTGGAACGGGCCGATCGAGTGCCGGCTGTTCCGCTTCGACCTCGTCGCCGGTTCCGCGCGCGGCGGCTGACGGCCGCTGCGGCGCATCCTTGCGCGACGAGGCGGGTCCGGCGGGCCCTCGGCCCCGGCTGCCGCGCGCAGGGGCGATGAGACAATCGCCGTGCTCTTGCCCAGGCCGCGCCCGGGGCCGTCCCCATGCTCAACGTCTTCACGCTGGCCAACGGCCGCCTGTTCCAGGAAGAGATCGAAAGCGCCGAGGAGCTGGCGCAGTCGCTCGCGCACGTGCAGCCGGTGTGGGTGGACCTCGAGGCTCCGAGCACCGAGGAAAAGGGCTGGATCAAGGGCCGCTTCGGCCTCGTGATCCCCGAGGACATCGTCGAGACCGACCTCGAGGAGTCGGCGCGTTTCTACGAGGAGCCCAACGGCGAGCTGCACATCCGCTCGGACTTCCTCATCGACGACGACGTCGCGCCGCGCAACGTGCGCGTGGCCTTCATCCTGCATCACAACGTGCTGTTCTCGGTGCACGCCGAGGACCTGCCGGTGTTCCGCCTGCTGCGCCTGCGCGCGCGCCGCATCCCGGCGCTGATCGAGGACGCGAAGGACGTGCTGCTCAAGCTGTACGACGCCGACGCCGAGTACAGCGCCGATGCGCTGGAAGGCATCTACGACCAGCTCGAGCGCGTCAGCGCGCGCGTGCTGAAGGAAGACGTGAACGACCGCACCGCGGCCGAGGTGCTGGCGGCCATCGCCCGCGAGGAGGACGTCAACGGCCGCATCCGCCGCAACGTGATGGACACGCGCCGCGCGCTGAGCTTCATGATGCGCAGCCGCATGCTCAACGCCGAGCAGTTCGAGCAGGCGCGCCAGATCCTGCGCGACATCGACTCGCTCGATTCGCACACCGCGTTCCTGTTCGAGAAGATCAACTTCCTGATGGATGCGGTGGTCGGCTTCATCAACATCAACCAGAACAAGATCATCAAGATCTTCTCGGTGGCCAGCGTCGCGCTGCTGCCGCCCACGCTCATCGCCAGCATCTACGGCATGAACTTCCGGCACATGCCCGAGCTCGACCAGACCTGGGGCTACCCGTTCGCGCTGGCGCTGATGGTGGCCAGCGTCGCCGCGCCTTTCCTCTACTTCCGGCGCAAGGGGTGGCTGCGTTGATGCGCAGGCCCCGCGCGCTGGTGGCGGCGGGCCTCGGCCTGCTGCTGCCGGCGCTGGCGGCGGCGCAGTTCAACATGGTGCCGCCGCCCCAGTGCCCGCGCGAGCCCAGGGCCGAAAGCACCACCGAGGAGGGCTACCGCCTGGAGGCGGCGCGCCACATCTACGACTGCTTCCCGGGGCGCGTGTACCTCGGCGCGCTGCCGCCTCTCGTCTATGGCGTCATCACCGTCGAGGCGGAGATCGACGCGCACGGGCAGATCACGTCGATCAGCGTGCCGCGCAAGCCGGCGGCCGAGGAGGTCGAGCCGTGGGTGCTGGCCATGCTGCGGCGCGCCGCGCCGTTCCCGGCCCCGGTCAGGCTGCCGGGAGGCGTGGTGCGCTTCGTCGAGACCTTCTTCGTCGACCGCTCGGGCCTCTTCCAGACGCACTCGCTGACGGAAGGCCAGAAGGGCCTGCCCCCGGGGGAGGCGGCCGCGCCGCTCTCGGCGCCGCAGCAGTGATGCCGACGCACCGCCGAGGAAGCGGCCGCTTCGAATAAATTCTGTTGTGCAGCGCCCCCGGGTGAACGAGGGAGGGAGGGAGGAGGAGGAGAACCACCCGGGGATTTCAGCCGGAGCGGCCGGCTGCACAACAGTAAAACCCCAAAGTCGCCGCGAAACCTGACTGCCGGACATCAGAACTTCCAGCCTCCGGACGCGCCGCTTGAGTCCTGAGAGTGAGTCCCGACGGCGGAAGTTCCCCCCGATCTTCACCCGATCCGGCACGGGGCTGGAGCGGTCCCCCTAGAACCTCGGCCCTTGCCGGCACCGCCGACGATCGGCGGCGTCTCCTCAAGCCTGCCGCCGCCGCAACCTCCAGAGCCTGCCGGACCGCGCGACACGATCCAGAGCCGCCTGCTCCGGCAGCTTCACCCGCGCCACACGGCGAAGAACGCCTTGAATTTCGTCCACGCGGGCACGCGCTCGTCGGAGACGATGTCCAGGAAGTCCGAAAGCCGCTTGGACTTCACCATCGTGTAGATCGTCAGCACGATCGTCGGCACGAACACCACGAGGAACATCAGCACCTTCGTCGCCAGCGGGGCGTCGGCCTCGGCCAGCAGGTTCATGCCGAGGAAGCCGGTGGTCACCGTGCCGATGAGGCCGAAGATCGTCACTACCGTCAGCCGCACCACCGTGTTCGCCTGCCGGCGCAGGCTGTCGGCGTCGAGGTAGGCGTTCATGTCGTGGATGCGCTCCTTCACCTCCTCGTACAGCGCGTCGATGCCGAGGTGCCGCCGGCACATGTGGAACAGCGCCTTCACGTGCGCCTGCTCGCTCACCTCGTGGAACCAGTAGCGGTGCGTGAAGCCGAGGAAGCCGACGTAGGTGAGGCGTATCTGCCGCTTGAAGCGCTTCACGCTCTCGGGCGCCGTGACGTCCATCGCCGTCAGCGCCTCGGCCAGCCGGTCCGAGATCATCAGCAGCGTTGCCTTCTGCAGGTGCGCGATGAGGAAGAGCAGGAAGTGCTGGTGGCGGAACTGCGCCAGCACGCCGCGGTCGCGGCAGCGGTAGAACTCGCTGCCGGCGGTGCCCACCACCACCAGCGCCAGGCCCGAGCAGAGATAGCGCGTGTGGGGTGCCGCGCCGGCATCGGCCCAGAAGCGGTCGTAGCAGAACTGCCGCTCGAAGTCCGCCACGTGAGACTCCGAGAACGGCAGCGCCGGCGCGGGCCCGACGGGCGCATGGACGGCGGGCGCCACGGCCAGCGCCTCGCCTCCGGTGACGAGGCCCAGGCGGACGAAATCGGCGCGGCCGAGCCGGCGCGGGTCGTCCATCGCCAGGTAGGCCATCATCGGCATGCGGTAGTACTCGATCTGCCTGAAGCGCAGCTCGCCCGCCGCCGCGGAGTGGTGGTTGACAAGCGGCGCCAGCACGAACTCCCAGTGCCGCGCGATGCGCGGCGCGCGGTGCTCGGCCACGTGGCGGAGGAAGGCGTCGCGGTCGTGCGCGTCGCTGGCCGCGAGCACGCGCCCCCCGGCGTCGAGCCACTCGAAGCTCGCCAGGCAGTGAAGCGCCTCGCCGCCGGCACTCCAGCCGGCAGGGTAGGCGCGGCCGAAGCGGTACATCAGCTCCTGCGCCAGCGGCAGCGGCAGGTCCTCGCTCGCCACCTCGACGTTCAGCAGCACGACGTCGACGCCGTAGAAGAAGTACAGGTCGATGTGCACCACCTTGAGCAGAACCGGTGCGTCGCCGGCGCGCGGCACCACGCGCGCCGCGGCGATGTCGTGGCGGCGGAACACGCGCATCGGCGAGCCGCTCGCGCCGGCGTCCTCGTGGCCGCGCGCCACGCGCCCGTGCCCGTACAGGAAGCGCTGCACGTAGGGCAGGAAGCTGACGAACTCGTTGTAGTGGCGCTCGTGGAAGCCGTCGACGTCGCCCGTGTATTCGTCGAACTGCTCGCGCCACGGCGTGCCGTCGCCGAGCTCGCGCAGCCGCTGCCACGGCGCACGGCCGGCCGCCGGCTCGTCGGCCGCTCCGGTGTGCATGAGGCGCAGCGGCCACACGAGGGCCTGGCGCAGCTCCAGCACGCGCGGCGGGGAGCTCGCGGCGGCCGGATCCTGCGCCGTCGCGGCGCCCGGCGCGGACGAGGTGGCCTGCAGCATGACCGGCGCGACGAGGTGGCGCGTGCGTGGGGGCCGCGGCCGGCGTCGAGACGTCAGGCCCCGGCCGCGGCGGCCGCTTCGATCTCGCGCTTGCGGTCGGCGTTGACGCGCTGCACCGAAGGCCGCTGGCCGAGCAGCTTGAGATAGCCCTTCCAGTCGATGCCGGCGGCGGCGACCAGGTCCTCGCCGAACACGGCCTTCGTCGCCTGGGCCGCAGTGGGCAGCGCCGAGTAGGCGGCGGCGTCGGCGAGCGTGAACTCGGACCCGGCGACGTACGGCGAGAACTTCGCCAGGCGCATGAACGCCGGGATGTTTCGCTGCAGGCGGCTGCGCACGCTGGCCTTGACCTCGTCGCTCGCCTTGCCGCCGAAGAAGGCCTCGCCGTAGAGCTCGCGTGCGACCCACTCGACATAGAGCTCGAGGAAGGCGGCGATCTCGCGCACCTTGGCCGCCGCCAGCGGGTCGGCCGGCACGAGCGGCGGCTCGGGGTGCATCGCTTCCAGGCAGTCGACGATGACCTGGCTCTCGCACAGCGTGTGCTCGCCGATGCGCACGAACGGGATCTTGCCCAGCGGTGTCGCGGCGAGCACCGTCTCGTCCTTCGATCGCGCGCGCTGCGGTTGTTCGGTGAACGGCAGGTTCTTCTCCAGCAGCACGAGCTTGACCTTGTTGTAGTAGTTCGAGATGTTGCTGCCGTACAGCGTGATCATGCGGTGTCTCCTCGTGGCGAAGGGGCGCGGGCCGGCGTGGTGGCGCTGCCGGTGGCATTGTGCCGCCGCCGATAATCGAGGCCATGGCCATCCAGACCGACGACTTCGGCGCCGCGCACGACGCGCGCCCCGCCGGCGGCGCCGGGCCCGCAGGCCGCGCGCGAGTCCTCGGCACCGAAGCCGCCAGCCCGAACGAGGAAGCGATCGAGCGCGCCTTGCGCCCGAAGGGCCTGGCGGAGTACGTGGGCCAGGCCAAGGCGCGCGAGCAGCTCGAGATCTTCATCGGCGCGGCGCGCCAGCGACGCGAGGCGCTCGACCACGTGCTGCTGTTCGGCCCGCCGGGCCTCGGCAAGACGACGCTCGCGCACATCGTCGCCGCCGAGCTCGGCGTGAACCTGCGCCAGACCTCGGGGCCGGTGCTCGAGAAGCCGAAGGACCTCGCCGCGATCCTCACCGGGCTCGAGCGGCACGACGTGCTCTTCATCGACGAGATCCACCGTCTCTCCCCGGTGGTCGAGGAAATCCTCTACCCGGCGCTGGAGGACTACCAGATCGACATCATGATCGGCGAAGGTCCGGCGGCGCGTTCGATCAAGCTCGACCTGCAGCCGTTCACGCTGGTCGGTGCCACCACGCGGGCCGGCATGCTCACGAACCCGCTGCGCGACCGCTTCGGCATCGTCGCGCGGCTGGAGTTCTACACGCCTGCGGAGCTGGCGCGCATCGTGCACCGCTCGGCCGGGCTGCTGGAGGTGCCGGTCGACGACGCCGGGGCGCTGGAGATCGCGCGCCGCTCGCGCGGCACGCCGCGCATCGCCAACCGGCTGCTGCGCCGAGTGCGCGACTACGCGCAGGTCAAGGGTGAAGGCCGCATCGACGCGCCCACCGCCGACAAGGCGCTCGTCATGCTCGACGTCGATCCGCTCGGCTTCGACGTCATGGACCGCAAGCTGCTGGAGGCGGTGATCCACCGCTTCGACGGCGGCCCGGTCGGCCTCGAGAACCTCGCTGCGGCGATCGGCGAGGAGCCGGGCACGATCGAGGACGTCATCGAGCCGTACCTCATCCAGCAGGGTTTCCTGCAGCGCACGCCGCGCGGCCGCGTGGCCACGGTGGCGGCCTGGCGCCATCTCGGGCTGGCGCCCCCGGGGCGCCCGGTTTCGGACGATCTGTTCGGGGCTTGAGCGGCACGGCCGCGCTCCGGCGTGACGCATGTCACGCGGCGGAGCCGCGCGTGCACCGGCGCGCACCTTCTTCACAAATGGATGCGGGCAGCGGAAGGGGCCGGCGCTCAAGTCGGCGCGCGGCCTTGCCGATACCGGGCTCATGGCGAACCGCTCCCGGCGCACCCCATGGCGCGCGCGGAGGGTGGGCCGCCGCTCGAACAAGGTGCCCGGCATGCTTCGCAACTTCCATCACTGCGCAGGTCGCTCCCCGTCGCGCCGGGGCTTCACGCTCATCGAGCTGCTGGTGGCGATCGCCATCGTGGGCATCCTGGCCGGCGTGGCGCTGCCGTCTTACCGCAACTACGTGCAGCGCTCGAAGGTGCCGCCGGCGCTGGACGGCCTGAGCTCCTACGCCGTGCGCATGGAGCAGCGCTTCCAGGACGTGGGCAACTACACGAACGCCGGCGCCTGCGCGGTGGCCGTGCCCGTGGTGGCGGACTTCACCATCACTTGCGTCATCAGTGGCGGCGGCAGCGGCTTCACCGCCACGGCCACCGGCTCCGGCTCGATGGCCGGCTACACCTACACCATCAACCACCAGGGCACGCGCGCGACGACGGCGCACCCCAAGGGCACGCCGGCGACGGCCTGCTGGAGCACGCGGGGGGCGACATGCGACACGTGACACACCGCGCACCGCGCGGCCTGACGCTGATCGAGCTGCTGGTGGCGATCACGATCGCCGCCTTCCTGCTCGTCGCCGCGGCACCGCACTTCTCGGACTACGTGAACAACTCGCGCCTGCGCGAGGGTGGCACGACGCTGCAGACCGAGGCCCTGTTCGCGCAGAGCGAGGCGATCAAGCGCAACCGCATCGTGCGCCTCACGACCAACGGCTCGACGATCCAGGTGCTCGAGGCGCAGGACGTGGCGGCCATGACGCTGCTGCGCGAGCGCACGCTCGCCGGCGGCGTCACCGCCGCGGCCGCCACGGTCGACTTCACGCCGCGCGGCTATCCCGTGAACCGGGCGGTCGCGCCCCCGGTGGACTTCGTCGCGGCCGCCGTCGACCTGGCGCTGCCCGGCGTCACCTGCTCGGCCGAGCAGCGCTGCCCCGGGCTGCGCATCGACGCCGGCGGAGGAATCAGGCTATGCGGAAACAAGCTCTCCGGCTGCTGAGCCCCGCGCCGCGTCGCGCCGCGCTCGTCACCGCCCGCCGCGGCAGCGGCCTGCTCGACGGCCTCATCGCCCTGGCCATCCTCGCCTTCGGCATGCTGGCGATGACGCGCTTCCAGGGCCGCATGATGGCGCAGACGACCGAGGCGCAGTCGCGCCAGGTCGCCACGCAGTTCACCTCCGAGCTGCTGGCCACCGTGCTCGTCGACACGCCGAACGCCGCCTGCTACACGCTGCCGCAGGCGGGCACCTGCGGCAACGCAGCCGCGCAGGCGCGCGCCGCCGACTGGCAGACCCGCGTCGCCGCGGCGCTGCCGGGCACCGTCGCGTCCACCGCCACGCTGGATGCCGGCACCGGCCGCATGACCGTCGTCGTGAGCTGGACCGGCAAGGACAGCGGCGACGCCCGTCGACTGGAGACCGTCACCGATGTGCGCTGAACCTCACCGCCACCGCGCGCACGCCGGCGGCCTGCCGCGCCGCCGCCTGCCGGTCGACGGGCTGCGCCGCGGCCTGTCGCTCATCGAACTCATGGTGGGCATCGTCGTCGCACTGCTCGTCAGCCTCACCGCGACCAGCGGCGCAATGCTCTTCACCGCCGCGCAGCGCCAGGGCATCGGCACCGGGGGCACGCTCATCAACGCCAACACCGCGCTGGCGGCACTGCGCGACGACGTTTCGGCCGCGGGGCTGGGCTTCTTCGGCGACTCGCAGTTCCTCTGCCAGCGCCTGAACCTGAGCAGCGACACCACGGTGCTGCTGGACGGGCCGGCGTTCACGCCGGTCGCCATCACGGCCGAGGCGGCCGGCGATCGCATCGACGTGCTCTACGCCACCGATGTGTCGGCCGGCGCCAACGTGCTGCTCAATGCCGCGGCGACGGCCGGTTCGGCGCCGGTGCGCTCGTTGCTGCCCGTGGCGGTGGGCCAGGCCGTGCTGCTGGCGCCGGCGACGCCCGGCGACCCGTGTGTCGTGCGCACCGTCACCGCCAACACCGCGGCCGGCGTGGACACGGCGCAGATGGTCGAGTTCGCCAACGTCAGCACCGCGCGCTTCAACCGCGCCGCGTTCACGACCAACCCCACCTACCCGGACCGCGGCCGCGTCACGCTGCTCGGCGACCTGCGCTGGTCCCGCTACCGGCGCAGCGGCACCGACCTCGTGCTCGAGCGGCCGCTCGGCGGTGCACCCGTGGTGCTGGCCCGCAACGTCATGGCCTTCCGCGCCGAGTATGGCCTCGCCGACGCCGGCACGACCGCGCTCGCCGCCTGGCAGCCGGCCACCGGGGGCTTCGCGGCGCTGACGCCCGCCAACCTGCCGCGCGTGCGCGCGCTGCGCATCGGCCTCGTGACGCGCAGCACGCAACGCGAGAAGCCGAACACCGCCGGCAACTGCGAGGCGACGACCGCCATGCCCACGCTCTTCGGCGGCGCCGTCGTGGCCGATGTCGCCGACTGGCAGTGCTACCGCTACCGCACGGTCACGCTCGTCGTGCCGTTGCGCAACCTCGTGCTGGGGATGGTGCCATGAACCGAACCGCCCAACGGCCGCACCGCGGCCGCTCCGGTGGCGCCGGGCGCGTGCAGCGCGGCGTGACCATCCTCGTCGTGCTGCTGCTGATGTCGGTGATGGTGCTGGGCGGCATGGCGCTGGCGCGCATGACCGAGATCGGCACGCTGGCCACGGGCAACAACGCCGCGCGTGAAGCCTCGCTGCAGGCGAGCGAGGTCGGCATCAACACCGCCTTCGTCGCCACGCAGGGCCTGGCCACCGAGGAGAACAACGCCGGCACCTGGTACTGGGCGACGACGCAGGCGGCCGATGCCAACGGCATGCCCAACGTCGCCTGGGACGCCGCGCCCGAGATCGTCGTCGGCAGCTACAGCGTGCGCTACGTCGTCGAGCGGCTGTGCAACGTGGCGCCGGTCACCGACACGCTGCGCCAGTGCCTCGTGCGCCAGGTGCCGCAGGTCAGCTCCAGCCGCGTCGGCCACGAGGAGGTCGACCCGCCCAACACGCGCCAGTTCCGCATCACCGTGCGCGTGGTCGGCCCCAAGGACGCCGAGACCTGGGTGCAGACGCTGGTCAGCAAGGGTTCGTCCTGATACGAACCATGGGAGTGCCAACGCCATGAACAAGCGCCGTCTTCAAGCCTGCATCAGCGCCTGCGCGCTGGCCGGCCTCGCGTGGGTCACTGCCGCGCAGGCCACCAGCCTGGCCGAGCTGCCGCTCAAGGTGAGCGTGCTGGCCAAGCCGAACGTCATCTTCGGCATGGACGACTCGGGGTCGATGGACTCCGAGGTCATGATGTACAACAACGACGGTGCCTTCTGGTGGGACTTCGCGAACGGCACCGGCTGGGGCACCGACGCCGCGCATCCGAACCCGACGCTGCGCACCCTGACGACGACGCACTTCAATGCCGCCGGCGACGCCAACGCGACGTGGCGCAAGATGGTGTACCTGTTCCCCAACGGCACGGGCACCGGCAACCGCGTCTACAACGACGCCGGCAGCGACCACTTCGCCATCCTGCCGACGACGCAGTTCGCGTTCCTGCGCTGGTCGGGCGTGTACCGCGACGGCGCCGGTGTCTACCGCCCGGCGTCGTCGACGCCGGCCGACTCGCCGCTGCACAACCCGATCTACTACAACCCGCTGGTCACCTACCAGCCGTGGGCGCCGGCGCAGCTCGCCGGGGGCGCCGTGACGCCGGGCAACGCCAGCTCGACGGCGGCGAAGTCGCATCCGATCTTCGGCACGTCGACCTTCAACCTCACGGCCAACATCTCGAGCACGAGCGACAACCACGTCTTCACGGCCTTGCCCGGCATGCGCCTGCCGGCCGGGGCGCAGATCCGCGAGTGCAACAACAACAACGGCGGCTGCCCGGCCGCCTGGAGCGCCGCGCTCGGCAGCGACACCGACGCCGCCGCCAACGCCGTGACGCGGGTGGCGATGTCGTACTACCCGGCCACCTACTGGGTGCGCGAGGCCTGCACCGTGCCGTCCACGCCCAGCGTGGGCACCGACAGCTGCGCCTACCTCCCCGGCAGCACGACCGTGACGCTGAAGCGCTACGAGATCAAGGCCGGCAACACGTTCCCCTCGGGCCGCAGCTACGCGGACGAGATGCAGAACTTCGCCAACTGGTTCCAGTACTACCGCAAGCGCAAGATGATGCTCGCCGGCGCGATGGGCGAGACGATGGAGAACCTGTCGGGCATGCGCCTGGGCGTCGTCGCATTCAACAGCCGCACGACCCCGCGCATGTACGACGCCGACTCCACCGACCCGACGGCCAACCGCCTGCGCCTGGCCGGCATCTTCTACGAGACCGACCGCAGCGGCGGCACACCGACGCGCGAGACCCTCGACTACATCGGCCAGCAGTTCGCCGGCAACGACTCGACCGGCTCGTCGATCGTGCAGTACGCCTGCCAGCGCAACAACGCCTTCATCGTCACCGACGGCTTCGCCAACGCCTCCAGCGTGACCTATCCGGCCTACCAGAGCGGCAAGTCCGCTGCCACCTGGGGCACCGGCGTGCCGTACGAGACGATCCACGCCGGCTCGCTGGCCGACCTGGCGCTGCGCCTGTACACGAACAACCCGCGCACGACGCTGGCGACGGGGCAGCTGCCGGTGACGCCCAGCGACAGCAACACCGATCTGCACGTCAACACCTACGGCCTGACGATGGGTGCGCGCGGCACGCTGTTCTTCGACGAGACGTCGCCGCAGCCCACGACGGCTGCGGCCTGGCCGGTGCCGAACCAGAACCGCAACCCGAGCTCGGTCGACGACCTGTGGCACGCCACGATCAACGGCCGCGGCAAGATGTACCTGGCGACGACGCCCGAGGAGACGGCGCTGCGCATCCGCGCCGGCCTGGACGACATCCTGTCGCAGAACGGCGCGCAGTCCGCGATCGGCGTCAGCTCGGTCAACCTCGGGCGCGGCGACGATTACGCTTACCTCGGCAAGTACAACGCCCGCGGCTGGTCGGGCGACCTCACGCGCAACGCCGTCGACAACGCCACGGGCGCCGTGAGCGCCACGGCAACCTGGTCGGCCGAAGCGCTGCTCGCAGCGCGCGACTGGACGACGCGCCTGATCTTCACGAGCAACAACGCCAGCGGCCTCGACCTGACCGTCGCCAACGTCGGCGCCACGGTCAACCCGAGCCCCGCCAGCTACACCGACACCCAGGTCGTCGAGTGGATGCGCGGCAACCGCACCGGCGAGGGCATCACCGTTCGCCAGCGCACCAGCCTCATCGGCGCGGTCATCAACGCCGAGCCGGTGGTCTCGCGCCCGGACGGCGTCGTCTACCTGGCCTCGGGCGAAGGCATGCTGCACGCCTTCGACACCACCACCGGCGCCGAGCTGTGGGCCTACCACCCCTCGGACACGCTGGCCAGTGCCGGTGCCTCGGTGGCGCGCGGCTGGGTGTTCAAGACGCAGCTGGACGCCACGCCGACCTTCGCGCAGCTGTCCGGCGGCAGCAGCAAGCTGCTGGTCGGTGGCCTCGGCGCGGCCGGGCGCAGCTACTACGCGCTGGACGTCACCAACCCGCGCCCGGCCAACGCCACCGCGGCGGCGGCGCAGTTCCGCTGGGTCTTCCCGGCCACGACCGACGCGACGAACCGCAGCCTGATGGGCTACACCGTCGGCAAGCCGGTCATCACGCGCACCGCGGCCGACGGCAACGTCGTGCTCGTCACGTCGGGCTACGACAACGGCACCAGCATCGGCGACGGTAAGGGCCGCCTGTGGATGCTCAATGCCACCACCGGCGCCGTCATCAAGACCTTCCGCACCACCGAGGGCAGCGCCGGCAACGAAGCGGGCCTGGCGCACGTCTCGGCGATGAAGGAAGCCGACGGCACGACGCGCTACGTCTACGGCGGAGACCTCTACGGCAACGTCTGGAAGTTCGACCTCGCCACGGCGGGCGCCGGCACGCACGACGCGACGCTCGTCGCGACGCTCTACGACGCCTCGGGCAACCGCCAGCCCGTGACGGCGGCGCCGGAGCTGGTGTCGATGGCCGGCAAGCGCATCATCCTCGTGGGCACCGGCCGCGTGCTCGACATCGGCGACTTCGGCAGCACGCGCACGCAGAGCTTCTACGCCATCGCCGACGGCGCCACGCTGGCCAACGCGCGCGCGGGCCTCACGCAACGCAGCTACTCGCGCCCCGCCGACAACAACACGGTGGCCTCGACGCCGCTCACCGGTGCCGCGTTCAACTGGTCCAGCGGCCGCGGCTGGTACTTCGACCTGCCGGCGGGCGAGCAGGCCAACACGCAGCCGGTGGTGACCTACGGCACCGTGGCCTTCGTCACCAACACCAACGGCAGCACCGATTGCTCGCAGAGCTCGTGGCTGTACCTGGTGGACATCGGCACCGGCCAGAAGGTCGCGGGCTCGACGTTCGTGGCGACGCTCATCTCGAGCACCGCGAACGCGTCGCGCGTCATCACGCTGCGCGCGGTGGACGGCAAGATCTTCGGCACCACGCACCGCTCCGACGACACGATCTTCCAGCGGCAGCTGCCGATCGGCCAGACGATCCCGCCGTCGAAGAACGCCTGGCGCGAGCTGCGCAGGTAGTGCCGGGTGCGCCGCCGGAGGGCGTCAGCCCTCCGGCTGAAGGTGCGCGTCGTCGTTCCAGCCGACGAGGGCGAAACCCTCGCCGTTCCACAGCAGCCGGTTGATGCTGGCGTTGCCGAGCTGCCAGGTGCGTGGCGCCTGCAGCGCCGCGCCGGTGGCGGCGCGGTACAGGCAGTCGAGCACCCCGCCGTGCGCCACCAGCGCCACCACCTCGCCGGGGTGGCGCGCGGCAATCGCCGCCGCGGCCGGCACGCAGCGCGCGTAGAACACCTCCGGAGCCTCGCCGCCCCCGGGCGCGAAGCCCGGCTCGCGAGCGCGCCAGCGGCGCACGTCGTCGGGCCAGCGCGCTTCGACTTCGGCATAGGTCAGGCCCTCGAAGCTGCCGAAGGCACGCTCGCGCAGCGCCGCCTCCGTGTGTACCGCGTGCAGGCCGGCGGCTTGCGCCACCGCCGCGGCGGTGGCGCGCGCCCGCGCGAGGTCGCTGCTGTAGACGCGCGTCAGGCCTTCGGTGCGCAGCGCCGCGGCCAGGCGCGCGGCCTGCCAGCGGCCGCGTTCGTTCAAGGGCTCGTCGACCTGGCCCTGGATGCGCTGTGTCGCGTTCCACGCCGTCTCGCCGTGCCGCACGACGACGAGCCGCGTGGCCTCGACGAGCCCGGCGGCGTTCAGCCTGCCTCCCGCGCCGCCGCGCCGCGCCCCGGTGCGGGGTCCTCGAGCAGGCGCCGGTTCAGCGTGTAGGTGCCCGAGAACGTGGCTTCGGCGAGCACGCGCCCGGCGAGCGCGCGCCGCACGTCGGGGCCGTCGAACACGCCTTCCAGCGGCAGCCGCGGCAGCGCCACGGCGTAGAGCGTGAACACGTAGTGGTGCACGAGCGCGTCGTTCCACGGCGGGAACGGGCCGTCGTAGCCGAAGTAGTCGCCGGCCATCGCCGCGTCGCCGGCGAACCAGCGCGTGTAGTCGTTGCGGCCGTGGCGCGCACCGTTCGGCGCCGCCGGGCCGGGCTTGCCGCGCGGCACGAAGCCGCGGCTGAACTCGCCCTCGCCGATGACCATCGGTCGCGGCGGCAGGTCGATCAGCACCCAGTGGAAGAAGTCGCCGCGCTCCTCGTCCACCGGCACCTCGGTGCCTTCGCGGTTGACGCGGCCGGCCTGCAGCGGCGCGTCGAAGTCGTGGCAGATCAGCACCATCGAGCGCGTGCCCTCGGGCAGCTCGCTCCAGGCCAGGTGCGGGTTGAGGTTGTCGCCGAAAGTGGCGCCGCCGGCAGCGTCGGGCCGCCCGGCGGCGTAGCGCGGCGGAATGCGGTCGCCGTTGGTCCAGCTGTCGCTCCACAGCTTCATCGCGCGGCGGCCGCTCGGCGGCGGCCCCTTCCCAGGTGCGTCAGACGCCCCATACCACGGGTACGTCGGCCTTCGCGGCTCGCTCGAGCAGGTCGATCATCGGCCACAGGCGGCGGCGCAGGCTCACGGGGTGTTCCTCTTCCTGGCCGGCCTCGGACCCTCCCTCGCGGGCGGCGGCCTCGCCGCCTTCGCCGCGCTCGGAGCGCTCGATGGCGGCCCGCAAGGCCGCCACCGCCGCCGGCATGTCGCGCGGCTCGACGATGCCCTTGGCCGAAGGCTCGCGGCCGAGCAGGCGCAGCATCGCGTCGCCGT
This sequence comes from Rubrivivax sp., assembly GCA_026125665.1. Classification (GTDB taxonomy): domain Bacteria; phylum Pseudomonadota; class Gammaproteobacteria; order Burkholderiales; family Burkholderiaceae_C; genus Rubrivivax. Next base: position 2,109 of record JAHCKS010000039.1, on the reverse strand, counting down.
GCGGGCCGAGCATGATGACGTCGCCGCTGGCGGCGCTCTTGAACTTGTAGATCATCGGCTGCGATGGCGGGGGACGCCCGCCGCATTCCCAGCGGGGCATTGTCGCCGCAACGGGGCACGATGCCCGCAGCCGCCGCGGCGCCGTGGCGCCGCGCGTGCGATCAGCCGCGCACGAGCCGGATGTGGCGGCCGCCGGCCGCGCCCGCACCCTCGACGGTCTCGGCCGCTCCGGTGACCGCCAGCGCCAGCCGCTCCTCGAAGCTCAGCGGGTCGAGCGCCGGCGCGTAGAGGAAACCCTGCATCTCGGCGCAGCCCTCGCGCACGAGGAACGCGCGCTGCTGCTCGGTCTCCACGCCTTCGGCGATGACGCGCATGTCCAGCGCGCGCGACATCTGCAGGATGGCGCGCACGATGCCGGCGTCGGTCTCGTCGGCGGGCAGGCCTTGCACGAAGCTGCGGTCGATCTTCAGCTTGCCGATCGGGAAGCGCTTCAGGTATGCGAGGCTCGAGTAGCCGGTGCCGAAGTCGTCGATCGACAGCCGCACGCCCAGGCGCTCCAGCGAGCGCAGGCGCGCCAGCGCCTCGTCGGCGTCGTGCACGAGGATCGATTCGGTCAGCTCGAGCTCGAGCAGGTGCGCCGGCAGGCCGCTGACGGCGAGCACGCTGGCCACGCGCTCGACGAACTGCGCCTGGTGGAACTGCAGCGCCGAGACGTTCACCGCCACCGGTACCGCGAAGCCGCGCTGGTGCCACAGCGTCGCCTGGCGCACGGCCTGCGCCAGCACCCAGTCGCCGATGGCGACGATGAAGCCGCTCTCCTCGGCCACCGGGATGAAGCGCGAGGGCGGGACTTCGCCGAGCTCGGGGTCGCGCCAGCGCAGCAGCGCCTCGGCACCGACGATGCGGCCGTCGGCGAGGCTGATCTGGGGCTGGTAGGCGAGGCGGAAGCGCCCGCTGACGAGCGCCTGCCGCATCGCGTGGTCGAGCATCATGTGGCTGCGCCGGTCGACCTCGTGGCGCACCTGATGCAGGCGCACGTTGGCGCGGCCGGCGGTCTTCACCGAACGCATCGCCGCCTCGGCGTGGCGGGCCAGCTCGTCGGCGCTGCGGCCGTGCGCCGGCGCGAGCGCGATGCCGATGCTGCAGGTGAGCGTGAAGGTCGCGCCTTCCAGCGACCACGGCTGCGCGATCGTGTTCAGCATGCGCCGCGCCGTCGTCTCGGCCGCGCCGGCGTCGGCCTCGCCGAGCAGCACGCCGAACTGGTCGCCGCCCACGCGGGCCAGGCGGTCGTGCTCGCGCAGGCAGCCCTGCAGGCGGCGCGCCACGTGTTGCAGCACGCGGTCGCCCATGGCGTGGCCGAAGGTGGCGTTGATCTGGCGGAAGCGGTCCAGGTCCACGACCAGCAGCGCGAAGCCCTGCCGGTCGCTCGGCCGCACCTCGGCACCGGCGACGCGCGCGGCCTGCTCGACCCAGGCGGACATGACGCGCCGGTTGGGCAGGCCGGTCAGCGCGTCGGTGCTGCTGAGCGCCTCGATGCGCTCCTCGGCCGCCAGGCGCTCGCTCAGGTCGCGGAAGGCCCACACGCGCCCCTGCGGCCGGCCGTCGCGCCACAGCGGCCGCGTCACGCGCTCGAGCACCGCGCCGCCGAGCAGCGACAGGCGGTCGGTGGCCGCGAGCAGCGGGGCCTCGAGCAACACGCGCAGGCGCGATGCGTAGGCGTCGGGGTCGATGACGCTGCGCTGCATCCAGGCCGCGATCGCGTTGTCGTCGCGCGCGCGCAGCAGGTCGGCCGGCAGGCCCCACATCGCGGCGAAGCGGCGGTTGAAGGAGCGCAGGCCACCCGCGAGGTCGGTGACGAGCAGGCCGTCGGCCGTGGACTCGAGGGTCGCCTCGAGCTCCGCCAGGCGCGCTTCGCGTTCGGCGTCGGCGGCCTGCTCGTCGCTGCGGTCGATGACGACCACCAGGGCCCAGGCGCGTGCCGGGTCGCTCTCGTCGGGCACGACGCTGATGCTGCGCCGCACGTGGCGCGTGCTGCCGTCGGCGCCGGCGAAGAGGGTGTCGGAGTCGAGCGCCGGCGCGGGCGCGGAGGCGCCGTGGGGCCGCGCGCCG
>JAHCKS010000038.1 GCA_026125665.1 Rubrivivax sp. | reverse complement strand
GGCCCCCGCCTGGGCCCCGGGGGGGGGCGGGTCCGGCCGGGGGGGGGGGGGGGCCGGGGGGGGGGCGGCCCCGCCGCCGCCTTCCGGCTCCGGCGGGTGAGGCACGCGCCGGCCGGGCGGCAGGCAGGCTGTCCCCGCCCGCGGCGCCCCGTCCCCCGTCAATGCAGCACCAGCAGCGGCAGGCTGCTGCCGGCCAGCACGGCCTTGGTCTGCGAGCCGAAGAGGAATTCGCCGAACGGGCCGCGGCCGTGCGTGACCATGACGATCATGTCGCAGCCCTGCGCCTCGGCGGCGGCGATGATGGCGCGGTCCACCCGCGGCACCTGGGCGTGCCGGCCGACGAAGGGCACGCCGGCCTTCTTCGCCTCGGCCTCGAAGTGCGCCAGCACCTCCTTGGCGTGGGCCGTCGTCATCGCGTCGTGCTCGAGCGCCTCGTCGCGCAACGCGGTGAGCGTGCGCCCGGCCGTGGGAAGCGGCGTCAGCGGCTCGGCGACGAAGCCGGTGACCGAGGCGCCCAGCTGAAGGGCCAGGTCGAGGCTGGCGTGGATGGCGCGTTCGGTCAGTTCGCTGCCATCGACGGGAACGAGCAGGTGCTTGAACATGGAAGGCTCCCGATGAACCTGTGGCCGGTGCACGCACCGGCCGGAGCCGCAATCTAGGAAAGCCGCGCCGCGCCGTCTTTGCGCTGCCGCAAGGTGTTCACTCACGCCGCCGGTGTCTTCACGGCGCGCGCCGGCAGGCCACGGCAGGCGCTGGGCCGCCGCCGCACCTTGACCGGCATCAAGGGTGCGCGGCCACTCCCTTGCGACCATCGCGCACAGGAGTGCCCTGGTGGCAGGGCACGCCGCGAGCGCATCCAGGAGACCCGCCGGCATGAAGATCGAACGCATCCACCACGTCGCCTACCGCTGCCGCGACGCCAGGGAAACGGTGCAGTGGTACCGCGAGCACCTGGGCATGGACTTCGTGCTCGCCATCGCCGAGGACCATGTGCCGAGCACGCACGCCCCCGACCCGTACATGCACGTCTTCCTCGACGCCGGCGGCGGCAACGTGCTGGCGTTCTTCGAGCTGCCGAGCTCGCCGCCGCAGGGCAAGGACCCGAACACGCCCGAGTGGGTGCAGCACATCGCCTTCAAGGTGGCCAGCGTCGAGGAGCTCGGGCAGACGAAGGCGCGGCTGCAGGCGCGCGGCATCGACGTCGTCGGCCCGACCGACCACACGATCTTCCAGTCGATCTACTTCTTCGACCCGAACGGCCACCGCGTCGAGCTCGCCGCCGACACCGCGACGGCCGAGATGAACACGAAGCTCGACGCCGTGAAGTGGCAGATGCTGGAAGAGTGGAGCCGCACGAAACGCGCGCCGCGGCACGCGGCGTGGATGCACCAGAAGGAGCTGGCGGGCGCCTGAGCCGGGGCGGAGGCCGCTCGGCCGCCAAGGCGCCGGAGGCGGCAAAGCCCCGGCGCCGGCCGCGGTACCCACGGTGCTTTCTCGGGGGCGGGGCCCTTATCCTTGTTTCCCGAGCCCCGCAAGGAACCCTTCTCATGCCTGCCAGATTCCTGTTTGCCAGCGCACTCGTGCTGGCCGCCGCAGCCTCTCACGCACAGACCACCGTCAAGGAGGCGTGGGTGCGCGGCACCGTCGCGCAGCAGAAGGCCACCGGCCTGTTCGCGCAGATCACGTCTGCCGCCGGCGGCAAGCTGGTCTCGGCCAGCTCGCCGGTGGCCGGTGTGGTCGAGATCCACGAGATGTCGATGGAAGGCAGCACGATGAGGATGCGCGCCGTCCCGGCGCTCGACCTGCCGGCAGGCAAGACGGTCGAGCTCAAGCCCGGCGGCTACCATGTGATGCTGCTGGACCTGAAGCAGCAGATGAAGCCCGGGGACACGGTGCCGGTGACGCTGGTGGTCGAAGGTGCCGACGGCAGGCGGGAGACGGTCGAAGTCAAGGCCGCGGTGCGGCCGTTGACGGCCGGTGCCGCCGGCGGCCACGGCGCGCAGCACGGCAAACATTGAGTCGCAGTGAATGGCGTGTAAGCCGGGCGGCGCGCGCGACGACCATCATCCGGGCCGCCTTGCTGCCGGCGGCCGGCTGGAGCCAGTCTTGCCAGAAGAAGCACCCCTGTTGCCGCTGCGGCGGCGTCGTCTGCTGCCGATGCCCTTGGCGGGCGTGGCCATGATCGCCGCTGCGGCGGCCGGCTTCGGCCCGGCGCCGGCGCGCGCTCAGGCCTTCGACCATTCGCACGCCGCGTGGGCGGCGTTGCTGAGGAAGCACGTCGTCGTGCTGCGCGGCGGCCAGGCCTCGCAGGTGCGCTACGCCGCGTTCGCCGGCGATCGTGCGGCGCTGAAGGCGTATCTCGACACGCTCTCGGCCGTGCCCGCCGCCACCTTCGCCGGCTGGAGCAAGGGCGAGCGCATGGCGTTCCTGATCAACGCCTACAACGCCTTCACGGTGGAGCTGATCCTCACGAAGTACCCGGACCTCGAGTCGATCAAGGACCTCGGCAGCCTGTTCCAGAGCCCGTGGAAGCCGAAGTGGGTGCCGCTGCTGGGCACCAAGGTCTCGCTCGACGACATCGAGCACGAGATGCTGCGCAAGCGCGGCGCCTACGACGACCCGCGCGTGCACTTCGCCGTCAACTGCGCCAGCATCGGCTGCCCGGCGCTGCGCGAGGAGGCCTTCGTCGCGGCACGCCTGGACGCGCAGCTCGACGAGCAGGCGCTGCGCTTCATGAGCGACCGCTCGCGCAACCGCTACAACGCGCAGCGCAGCCGCGTCGAGGTGAACAAGATCTTCGACTGGTTCGGCGAGGACTTCCGCAGCGGGTTGCGCGGCATCGCCTCGCTGGCGGTGTTCGTGGCCCGCTACGCGGATCAGCTGGCCGACGCGCCCGCCGAGCGGGAGAAGATCCGCGCGCAGCAGGCCGACATCGCCTTCCTCGACTACGACTGGAAGCTCAACGACGCGCGCTGACGGTGCGCGCCGTGTCATCGGACGCCCGACGATGCGGCTGTCGATCATCGTGCCCGCGCTCGACGAGGCGGCGGGCATCGGCGCGGCGCTCGCGGCGCTGGCCCCGCTGCGCGCGCGCGGCGCCGAGGTCATCGTCGTCGACGGCGGCAGCAGCGACGGCACGGTGGCGCTCGCCACGGCGGCCGGCGCCGACCGCGTGCTCGTCGCCGAACGAGGGCGGGCGCGGCAGATGAACGCCGGCGCTGCCGTGGCGCACGGCGACTGGCTGCTCTTCCTGCACGCCGACACGCGGCTGCCCGACCGCGCCGACGAGGCGCTGGCGGCGGCCAGCGAACGCGGCGCCCGCTGGGGGCGCTTCGACGTCGTCATCGACGGGCGGCCGCGGCTGCTGCGCCTCGTGGCGGCGCTGATGAACCGGCGCTCCCGGCTGACCGGCATCGCCACCGGTGACCAGGCGATCTTCGTCGAGCGCATGCTCTTCGCCGAGGTCGGCGGGTACCCGGACCAGCCGCTGATGGAGGACATCGAGCTCTCGCGCCGCCTGCGCGCGCTTGCCGCACCGGCCTGCCTGCACGAGCGGGTCGTCACGTCGGGCCGGCGCTGGGAGCAGCGGGGCCCGTGGCGCACCGTGTTCCTGATGTGGTGGCTGCGCTGGCGCTACTGGCGCGGCGAGTCGCCGCAGCGGTTGGCCGAGGAGTACCGGTGAGCCGGTGCGGCTTCGCGTTGCGCGCGGGCGCGCGCGCTGCTGCCCGGGCCGTGCGGCGGGCGTGTTGCCGATGAGCGTCGCCGTCATCGTCTTCGCGCGTGCACCGCGGCCGGGCGAGGCCAAGACGCGTCTCGCACCGGCGCTCGGCGCTGCCGGCGCCGCCGCGCTGGCCGAGCGCATGCTCGTGCATGCGACGGCGCAGGCGGCCGGCGCCGGCGCGCAGGCGCTCGAGCTGTGCGTGACGCCCGACGACGCCGTGACGCAGCCGGTGTTCGCGGCGCTGCGGCGCGCGCATCCGCCGCTGGTGCTGAGCGGGCAGGGCGAAGGCGACCTCGGCGAGCGCATGGCGCGTGCACTCGAGCGCGCGTTGCGCTCGCACCGTACGGCCCTGCTGATGGGCACCGATGCGCCCGCGCTCGATGCGGCGACGATTGCGCGGGCCGCCGCAGCGCTCGGCGCCGCCGATGCCGGTGGCCGCGGTGACCCCTGCGACGCGGTCTTCGTGCCGGCGCTGGACGGCGGCTATGTGCTCGTCGGCCTGACGCGGCCGGCGCCGGCGCTCTTCCGCGGCATCGCCTGGAGCACCCCGCAGGTGATGCAGCAGACGCGCGCACGCGCCGCCGCGGCGGGCCTTCGTGTCACCGAACTGGAACCGCTGCCCGACATCGACGAGCCGGCCGACCTGCGCCACCTCCCTGCGTCGTGGCGGCAGGCGATCGGGCGAGTGTGAACCGCGCCGCCGCGCCGTGGGGCGTGTCGACGACGGCCCTCGCGCCCGCGGGCAGAATCGGGCGGGAGGCCGTCGAAGGCCCTTCGTTGCCCATGCTGCGCTACCGCACCCTGCCCGTCACCCCTTTCCAGCAGAACTGCTCCATCGTCTGGTGCGACCGGACCATGGAAGGCGCGGTCATCGACCCCGGCGGCGACCTGCCCCGCGTCCTCGCCGCGGCCAGGGAGCGGGGTGTCGAGCTGAAGCAGATCCTGCTCACGCATGCGCACATCGACCACGCCGGCGGCACCGGCACGCTGGCGCGGCAGCTGGCACTGCCGATCGTCGGCCCGCACGAGGGCGATGCGTTCTGGATCGAGGCGCTGGCGCAGCAGTCGCGCATGTTCGGCTTCCCGCCGGCCGAGCCGTTCACACCGACACGCTGGCTGCACGAGGGCGACACGGTGCACGTGGGTGACAGCGTGCTCGCCGTGCACCACTGCCCGGGGCACACGCCCGGGCACGTGGTGTTCCACAGCGCCGAGGCGAAGCGTGCCTTCGTCGGCGACGTGCTCTTCGCCGGCAGCATCGGCCGCACCGACTTCCCCGGCGGCGACCACGCGACACTGGTCGCCAGCATCACCGACCGGCTGTGGCCGCTCGGTGACGACACCGTCTTCGTCCCCGGGCACGGGCCGGAGAGCACCTTCGGCCGCGAGCGGCGCGCCAACCCCTATGTCGGCGGCACCTGAACGGCCTGCGGCGCAAGGGCCGCCGAACCCTTCGACGCGGCGGCGATGAAGCTCATCACCGACCCGGAGGCCGCGCGGGCCGTGCGGCCGCGCCCGGCGGCGACGACGCTCGTCGTGCGCGACGGCGTGCAGGGGCTGGAGGTGCTGATGGTGCGGCGCTCGCTGCAGGCGAGCTTCATGCCCGGTTCGTACGTCTTCCCCGGCGGGGCTGTCGACACGGCCGACGGCGCCCCCGAGGCGCTGCGCCTGTGCGACGAGACCGCCGCGACGCTCGCGCAGCGCATCGGCGCCGTGACGCAGACGGGCGAGCAGGCGGCCGCCTTCGCGGTGGCGGCGCTGCGCGAGTGCTTCGAGGAAAGCGGCCTGTGGCTGCATGGCCCCGCGCAGGCTTCGGCCGGCGACGCCGCGGCGCGCCACGTGTTGCGCGCACGCCTGCTCGCCGGCGAGCCGCTGGCGGCGCTGGCGCAGCAGGCCGGCCTGGCGCTCGCCACCTCCACCCTCGTGCCGTGGAGCCGCTGGGTCACGCCGCTCGGGCTGTCGAAGCGCTTCGACACGCTGTTCTTCGTGGCCGGGGCGCCGCCGGCCCAGGCGCCGAGCGTCGACGCCGGCGAGACGACGACGCTCGCCTGGGTGCACCCGCCGGTGGCGCTCGAGGCGCACACCCGTGGCGAGTTCCCGATGGAGTTCGCCACGGTGCGCACGGTGCAGTCGCTGGCGCCGTTCGCCGCGGGCGGGGCCGCGGCGCTGCTCGCGCACGCGGCCGCGCTTCGCCATCTGCCGGCGCTGCTGCCGCGCATCCGCGTCGCGCCCGACGGGCAGCGCATCGCCATCCTGCTGCCGGGCGAGCCGGGCTACGACGAGGTGCCGCTGCGGTGACGATGTCGGCACCACGCGCGCCGAGCCCACGGGACTCGCCGGCGCCGTTGCGCCCGCTGCACGAGATGCCGCGCGAGGCGGCACGGGCCGTGCACACCGTGCTCACCGACATCGACGACACGCTCAGCACCGAGGGCCGGCTCACGGCCGCGGCGTACGCGGCGCTGGAGCGCCTGCACGACGCCGGCCTGCGCGTCGTGCCCGTCACCGGCCGCCCGGCCGGCTGGTGCGACCACGTGGCGCGGTTCTGGCCGGTGGACGCGGTGGTCGGCGAGAACGGCGCCTTCTACATGTGGCACGACCGCGCCGCGAACCGCCTGTGCACGCGCCACTGGCTCGACGACGCGGCGCGCGCCGCGAGCACGGCGCGCCTGGCCGCCGTGCGCGAGCGCATCCTCGAGGAGGTGCCCGGCTGCGCCGTGGCCTCCGACCAGTTCTGCCGTCTCTACGACCTGGCGATCGACTTCCGCGAGGACGTGCCGCCACTGCCGCCCGAGGCCATCGATCGCGTCGTCGCGCTGATGCACGAAGCCGGCATGACGGCCAAGGTGAGCAGCATCCACGTCAACGGCTGGTTCGGCGACTGGGACAAGCTGGCGATGACGCGGCGGCTGTTCGCCGAGCGCTTCGGCGTCGACCTCGACGAAGGGATGCAGCGCGCAGGCGTCGTGTTCGCCGGCGACTCGCCGAACGACGAGCCGATGTTCGCGTTCTTTCCGAATGCGGTGGGGGTCGCGAACGTGCTCGCCTTCCGCCCGCGGATGCGAGCCCTCCCGCAGTGGGTGACGGCTGCCGAGGCGGGCGCCGGCTTCGTGGAGCTGGCGCAGCACCTGCTTGACGCGCGCGGCTGATGCCGCGTGCGACGCGAACAACGCGGCGCGGCAGACGCCGCGCCGGTGGTTGCCTTGTCGATGCCGCCGCTGCGAGTCGTCCCGGCCGCGTCAGGGCCGGGCCTGGTCCGGCCGGCTGTAGTCGCACACGCCCTGCGGGAAGATCTGCTCGAGCTGTGCCACTTCGGCCGCGTTCGGCGTCCACGGCGCATAGGTGCCGTCCGCCACGGCCGCGGCGACACTCTTCTTCGCGCAGTCGTAGATGCCGCCCTTGAGCGGCGCGCCCGCGACGATGCGCGAGGTACCGTACAGGGGGAAGGCCGCCGTGCACGACCCCGGCGCACCGCTGTCGAGGATGCCACCCCAGACGCCGGTACCGGCGCTCAACAGCTGGCCGTTGCGGTCGTAGCAGGCGTCCACGGCCATCGGCGGCTTGTTGCCGGCGACGCCGAGCGCCGGGTTGGCGCGCAGGTTCATCAGCCACTGGTCCATCACCGCCAGCGCTTCGAAGGTCTGGCTCGCCTTCGGCGTGTTGGGGATCGTGTCGGTGAACCAGATCACCAGGTTGTCGCTGTGCCCCATCTTCTCCAGCACACGCTGGCGAACGGCGAAGCTCTGGTGCGAGTTGTGCATGTCGAGCTCGCGCTCCATGTACTGGCGGTGGTCGAGCGCGGGCACGTCGAGCCGGCCGTCGAAGACATGGCCGGTGGCATACGCGGCGCGCATCGCGACCGGGTCGCCGACACTTCGCGGCGCCGGCGTCGCGGCGTCGGGCGCGAGGTTCATGTTCTTGCGGCTCCAGGGGTCGAAGTAGCCGGGGATCGTGAGTGCCTTCTGCACCTCGGTGGCTCCGGTGCCGAAGAAGGGGAAGGTCTCCTGCACCATCTCGCTGGGGTGCTTCCAGCCGCCGACATGCCAGTTCAGGTGCAGGAACTCCGCCGGCGTGATCTTCATCGCCTTCAGCGACGCGAGGCCGTACTGCACGCCGGTGTTGTCCCACGTGACGCGCGCCGCACCGGTGGCGTCGACGCCGTAGACGTTGCGCAGGTCGTCGTAGTGCGTCCAGCGAATCGTGAGGATGTCGGTGATCGGGTCCCAGAACTGCTGGTTCGGGGCCTGGCCGTACAGCGGGTTCATCGCCAGCGGCGTGAGGCCGCGCCAGCCCGGGATGCACTCCGTGCTGCCGGGCGCGGTGCTGTAGCCGAGCGCCTGCTTCAGCGGCGCAAGCGCATCGTTGACGCGGGCGAATCCCTCCTCGGCGTTGAAGCCGACGAGCAGGCTGCGGTTCTTCGTCACGCGCCACTTCGCGTTGGTGCGGTCGGTGGCGTCCATGTAGTGCTCGAGCAGCTCGCAGTCGCCGACGTGGATCGTCTGCGTCACCATGTCGGGGTAGCTTTGCACCGGCAGCAGGCCGTCGAGCACGCCGGGGTGGTTCTGCGCGATCAGGTACTGCTGGATCGCGCCGCCGCTGCCGCCCAGGCCCACGGTGTACAGCGGCACGCCGTAGCGCTCGATGAAGCGCTCCTTGGTCATCATCGCCGTCTCGCCGGCGAGGTTCATGTTGTAGTGCGTGCCGGTGTTGTTGCCGCTGCTGTGCACGATGGCGAAGCCGAGCTTCAGGATGTCGGCGTTGAGCGAACCGCTGTGCACCGTGCCCTGGCTGTGGCCGATGGCCACGCCGCCCTGGAACCAGTACAGCAGCTTGCGGTTCCACAGGCCCAGGTCGGGCTGCGCGCTGTTCTCGCCCGCCGGCGCCAGCATCGCGAAGCTGTACAGGAAGCGGTTGATCGTGCCGACCTCGCGGCGGACGACGAAGTCCACCGTGCGGCCATCGGGCAGCGTGATGACCTGCATGTCCGACGGCCGCGGCCCGGCCGGCAGCGTGGCCCAGGCGTTGCCGGTCGTGCGGTACAGGTACGTGACGAAGCTGTCGATGCTGCAGTGGCGGCTGTAGCCGACCACCTGCCCGGCGGCGTTCGTGACGCGGTAGCCCGGCGGTGTGGCGCTGTCGGGCAGCGGCTGTCGCGCGACGCCGCCCTGGACGGTGGTGCAGACGAACGGCTGCTGCTGCGGCCCGGTGAACATCGGCCCGGTGATGGGCCAGTTGGTCAGCACCAGCGAATCACGTTCGTTGGCGTTGCTGCGGTGGCGCACCTCGAGCCTGTTCTCGCCGAGCGCCAGGCCGCTGACGACCCCTTCGAGGCCGTCGGCCACCTCGGCCAGCTGCACGTCGAGCCTTGTGCCGTTGTTCCAGATCTCGAGGTGCTCTCGCAGACCGGGCGCGGCGCGAACGTGGATGCGCGCGTCGCCGCCGGAGACCCACTGCGCCGGGCTGGACAGCAGCGTGAGCCTGACCTTCATCGCCGGCCCGGCGAGGCCGGGTGGATCGGTCTTGGCCAGCGTGGTGACCGCCTCGGCGGTGGGCGCACCCGTCTCGCCGCCGCCACCGCAGGCGGCCAGCAGCACGGCGCCGGCCGCCAGGGCCAGCCAGGCTCTCGGGCTCGTTCTCATCGGGGTTCCTCGCGTCGGACGATGCCCCAGATTAGGGCAGCGGTCGGCGCGGCGGACCGAGGGTTATCGCGGCCCGTGATCGTGGGGCCCAGGGGCTTGCCCCGCTTGCCGCGCTTGCTCCCGGCGTGCAAGCGCGTCGTTGATGAATCGCTTCGCAGGGGCGTGGCGGGATCGGGCCGACGGTGTGCCCTGCGGCGCCGACCACCCGGCGGCCTCGACGCGCCGCGCCCTCGACGCACCCGCCATCGGCGCGCCCGCGCTACACGAGCACCCGCTCGATGCCGCCGGCGTTCGCCCGCGCCACGTAGTCCTCGAGCCAGGTCTCGCCGAGCATCCTGCGCGCCATCTCGACGACGATGTAGTCCGCTTCGAGCAGCCCGTTCGTGAGGTCGCCCTCGTAGCGCTGCAATCCTTGCAGGCAGCTCGGGCAGCTGGTCAGCACCTTGGTCGTCTTCGCGGCAGCCGCACTCGCCGAGCGTTCGCGCAGTGCCGCCTCGTCGCGCCTGAGCTCCTCGGCCTTGCGGAATCGCACCTGCGTGGCGATGTCGGGCCGCGTGACACCGAGCGTGCCGCTCTCGCCGCAGCAGCGCTCGGTCTTCAGCACCGTGGCGCCGGTCAGCGCGCGCACCGTGAGCATCGGGTCCTGCGCCTTCATCGGGCTGTGGCAGGGGTCGTGGTAGAGGTAGGCGCCGTCGTTGGCTTCGAGCCGGATGCCCTTCTCGAACAGGAAGTCGTGGATGTCGACGATGCGGCAGCCGGGGAAGATCTCCTCGAACTTGTAGCCCTGCAGCTGGTCGTGGCAGGTGCCGCAGCTCACGACGACGGTCTTGATGTCGAGGTAGTTGAGCGTGTTGGCGACGCGGTGGAAGAGCACGCGGTTGTCGGTGATCATCTTCTCGGCACGGTCGTACTGGCCGCTGCCGCGCTGCGGGTAGCCGCAGCACAGGTACCCCGGCGGCAGCACCGTCTGCACGCCGGCCTGCCACAGCATGGCCTGCGTCGCCAGGCCCACCTGGCTGAACAGGCGCTCCGAGCCGCAGCCCGGGAAGTAGAAGACGGCTTCGGTCTCCGCGCTCGTGGCCTGCGGGTCGCGAATGATCGGCACGTAGTGCTTGTCCTCGATGTCCAGCAGCGCGCGCGCCGTGCGCTTGGGCAGGCCGCCGGGCATCTTGCGGTTGACGAAGTGGATCACCTGTTCCTTCAGCGGCGCCGGGCCGAGCGTCGCCGGCGGATGCGCCACCTGGTGCTTCGCCAGCGGCTTCATCAGGTCGTTGACCAGCCGCTGCACCTTGAAGCCCACGCCCACCATGGCGCGGCGCATGAGGCGGATCGTCTCGGGGTTGGTGGCGTTGAGGAACGCCATCGCTGCCGCGTTGCCCGGCCGGAAGCTCTTGTGCCCGAGCTTGCGCAGCAGGTTGCGCATGTTCATCGAGACGTCGCCGAAGTCGATCTTCACCGGGCACGGGCTCGCGCACTTGTGGCACACGGTGCAGTGGTCGCCGACGTCCTCGAACTCCTCCCAGTGGCGCAGGCTCACGCCGCGCCTCGTCTGCTCCTCGTAGAGGAAGGCCTCGATCAGCAGGCTGGTGGCGAGGATCTTGTTGCGCGGGCTGTACAGCAGGTTGGCGCGCGGCACGTGCGTGGCGCACACCGGCTTGCACTTGCCGCAGCGCAGGCAGTCCTTGATGCTGGCGCTGATGTCGCCGATGTCGCTCTGCTGCATGATGAGCGACTCGTGGCCGAGCAGGTTGAAGCTCGGCGTGTAGGCGGCGGAGAGGTCGGCGGGGTGGCTGTGGTCGTGCGTGCGGCCTTCGCGATCCCGCAGCAGCTTGCCACGGTTGAAGTGCCCGAGCGGATCGACCTTCGCCTTGTAGGCGGCGAACGGTGCCAGCTCGTCCTCGGTGAGGAACTCGAGCTTGGTGATGCCGATGCCGTGCTCGCCGCTGATGACGCCGCCGAGGCTGCGCGCCAGCACCATGATGCGCGCCACCGCCTCGTGCGCCGTCTGCAGCATCGCGTAGTTGTCGCTGTTGACGGGGATGTTGGTGTGCACGTTGCCGTCGCCGGCGTGCATGTGCAGCGCCACCCAGACGCGGCCGCGCAGCACTTCCTTGTGGATGCGCCGGCACTCGTCGAGGATCGGCGCGAACGCCCCGCCGGCGAAGATGGCCTGCAGCGGCTTCAGGACCTGCGTCTTCCAGCTGGCGCGCCAGCGCCAGTCGCGCAGCATCGCGAAGCAGGTCTCGCCGGCGCCCTGCTGGCCGTCGGGCTGGACCTGGTCGAGCTGGGCCAGCCAGTGCGTCCACAGCCCCTTCACCTCCGCCAGCAGCGCCTGGGCCTGCAGCACGCGGTCCTCGAGCAGCTCGGCGCTCGGGATCTCGCCGGCGTCGTCGCCCTTGCCCAACGGGAAGTCAGGCAGGCTGCCGCGCGCGAAGAACGCGGCAAGCCGCTCCACCAGCTCGAGCTTGTTGCGCAGGCTCAGCTCGACGTTGATGCGCTCGATGCCCTCGGTGTACTCGCCCATGCGGGGCAGCGGGATCACCACGTCCTCGTTGATCTTGAAGGCGTTGGTGTGCCGGGCGATGGCGGCCGTGCGCTTGCGGTCGAGCCAGAACTTCTTGCGTGCGTCGGCGCTCACGGCGACGAAGCCCTCGCCGCCGCGCGCGTTGGCGATGCGCACGACCTCGCTCGTGGCGCGCGCCACGGCGGCCTCGTCGTCGCCGACGATGTCGCCGACGAGCACCATCTTCGGCAGGCCGCTGCCGCCGCCGCTCGAGGCCAGCGCGCGCTTGCTCTTCGTCGTGTAGTCCACGGCGCGCAGGTAGCGGTCGTCCAGGTGCTCCAGGCCCGCGAGCTTCACGTCGTGTTGCGCGAAGAGATAGTCCTTGATCTCGACGATGCTCGGCACGGCGAGCTTGGGGTTGCCGAAGAACTCCAGGCACACGGTGCGCACGTGCGCCGGCATGCGGTGCACGACCCAGCGCGCGCTGGTGATCAGGCCGTCGCAGCCTTCCTTCTGGATGCCGGGCAGGCCGGCGAGGAACTTGTCGGTGACGTCCTTGCCGAGACCTTCGCGGCGGAAGGCGCGGCCGGGGATGTCCAGCCGCTCGGTGCGCTCGAGCTTCCTGCCGCTGGCGTCGAAGTGGCGCAGCTCGAAGCTCGCCGTCTCGACGTCGTGGATCTTGCCGAGGTGGTGGTCGAGCCGCACGACCTCGAGCCACTTCGCCTGCGGCGTCACCATGCGCCAGCTGGCGAGGTTGTCCAGCGCCGTGCCCCACAGCACCGCCTTCTTGCCGCCGGCGTTCATCGCGATGTTGCCGCCGACGCAGCTGGCCTCGGCGCTCGTCGGATCGACCGCGAACACGTAGCCGGCGCGCTCGGCGGCGTCGGCCACGCGCTGCGTCACCACGCCGGCTTCGGTCCACACCGTCGGCACGGGAGCGGCCACGCCGGGCAGCGGCACGAGCTCGACCTCGCTCATCGCCTCGAGCTTCTCGGTGTTGATGACGGCGCTCTTCCACGTCAGCGGCACGGCGCCGCCGGTGTAGCCGGTGCCGCCACCACGCGGGATGATCGTCAGGCCGAGCTCGATGCAGCCGGCGACGAGGTGCGCCATCTCGGCTTCGGTGTCGGGCGTGAGCACGACGAAGGGCATCTCGACGCGCCAGTCGGTGGCGTCGGTGACGTGCGACACGCGCGCGAGGCCGTCGAACTTGATGTTGTCCTTGCCCGTGTGCCGGCCGAGCACCTGGCGCGTCCTGCGGCGCAGGTCCCAGACGTCGCGGAAGTGCGCGGCGAAGCGCTCCACGGCGGCCGAGGCGGCCTCGAGCAGCTCGCCGACGAGCGCGTCGCGTGCCGCGTCCGCTTCTGGCGTGCGCCGCCTGGCCACCTCGGCGAGCCGGTGGTGCAGCGCGTCGATCAGCATCTGCCGGCGCTTGGGGTTCTCGAGCAGGTCGTCCTCGAGGTACGGGTTGCGCTGCACGACCCAGATGTCGCCCAGCACCTCGTAGAGCATGCGCGCGCTGCGGCCGGTGCGCCGCTCGCGGCGCAGCTGGTCGAGCAGCTGCCAGGCGCGCGCGCCGAGCAGACGGATGACGATCTCGCGGTCGGAGAACGACGTGTAGTTGTAGGGGATCTCGCGCAGCCGCGGCGGCGGCGCCGCGTTCGCGTCGGCGGAGCCGGGCGGGGCCGGGATCGTCGCGGGCAGAGGGGCGTTCATAGGGTTAGTGCGGATGCTACCGGAGGGCTCCTTCCCCGCTTGCCGCACGCCGTCGGCGCACCACAGTGGTGGCCAGTTGGCGGAGCTCGCCCTGGGGCCGCGCGCCGGGTAACCCCCGTTGCCCCGCCACGCCCATCCGTGACAGAAACCCGGCTGTCACACGGCCCGCCCAGAATGCCGGGTTCGCCCCAACGTGTTGTTCAGGAGATCGAGATGAGGAAGTTGACATCCAACGTGGCGTCGACGCTGGCCCTGGCTGCCGCCGCGCTGATGGCCGCGCCGGCGCAGGCGCAGGTGGAGATCCAGTGGTGGCACTCGATGGGTGGTGCGCTCGGCGAATGGGTCAACGACCTGGCCGCCGACTTCAACAAGAGCCAGACCAAGTACAAGGTGGTGCCCACCTTCAAGGGCGGCTACGACACCTCGATGACCGCGGCGATCGCCGCCTTCCGTGCCGGCAACGCCCCGCACATCCTGCAGGTGTTCGAGGTCGGCACCGCGACCATGATGGCCAGCAAGGGTGCCATCGTGCCGGTGGGCAAGGTGATGGCCGACGCGGGCCTGAAGTTCGACCCGACGATCTACGTGCCCGCGGTGGCCGGCTACTACACCGCGCCCAACGGCCAGATGCTGAGCTTCCCGTTCAACAGCTCGACGCCGGTGTTCCACTACAACAAGGACGCCTTCAAGGCTGCCGGGCTCGACCCCGAGAAACCGCCCAAGACCTGGCCCGAGGTCACGCTGGCCGCCGCCAAGCTCAAGGCCTCGGGCCACAAGTGCCCGTTCACGACGAGCTGGGTGAGCTGGACGCAGCTCGAGAGCTTCTCGGCGTGGCATAACGTGGAGTTCGCCACCAAGGGCAACGGCATGCGCGGCAACGATGCGCGGCTGATCTTCAACTCGCCGCTGCACGTGCGCCACATCGAGAACCTCGCCAACATGGCCAGCCAGGGCCTGTTCGTCTACAAGGGCCGCGGCAACGCCGCCGACGCGACCTTCGTCTCCGGGGAGTGCGCCATGACGACCGGCTCGTCGGCGCTGTACGGCAACATCAAGCGCAACGCCAAGTTCGCCTCCGGCATCTCGACGCTGCCCTACTACCCCGATGCGCCGGGTGCACCGCAGAACACCGTGATCGGCGGTGCCAGCCTGTGGGTGATGAGCGGCAAGAAGGCCGACGAGTACAAGGGCGTGGCACAGTTCTTCGCCCACCTGTCCAAGCCCGACGTGGCGGCCGCCAGCCACCAGCGCACCGGTTACCTGCCGGTCACGATTCCGTCGTTCGAGCTCACGGACAAGTCGGGCTTCTACAAGCAGAACCCGGGCACCGACGTGTCGGTGACGCAGATGATCCGCAAGACCACCGACAAGTCGCGCGGCATCCGCCTGGGCAACTTCGTGCAGATCCGCACCATCGTCGACGAGGAGATGGAGAACATCTTCTCGGGCAAGAAGACCGCCAAGGCCGGCCTGGACGACGCGGTCAAGCGCGGCAACGAGCAGCTCGTGCGTTTCCAGGCGGCGAGCAAGGGCTGAGGCCCTTGTTCGCCGCCTGCGACAGCGCCTGTGGCGCTGTCGCGGCGGCCGCACTGACTGCACCCCTCCCCCAACCCCTCCCCGCCGAGCGGGGAGGGGCTTGGCCAGAGCGACAAGAATAGAAACTCGAGAGCCGCGCGGTGGCCGTCGAAAAGCGCGTCCGATTCAAGAACTGGTGGTTGCCCTGGGCGCTGATCGCGCCGCAGATGGCGATCATCCTCGTGTTCTTCTACCTGCCGGCGGTGCAGGTGATCTACCAGAGCGTGCTGCAGCAGGACGCCTTCGGCACCTCCACCGAGTTCGTCGGCGCCCTCAACTTCCAGCGGCTGTGGAACGACGAGACCTACATCGCGTCGTTCAGGACCACCGCGTTCTTCTCGGTGCTGGTGGCGTTCTTCGGCCTGGCCATCGCGCTGCTGCTGGCGGTGATGGCCGACACCGTGATCAAGGGCGCCACCGGCTACAAGACGCTGCTGATCTGGCCCTACGCCGTGGCGCCGGCGATCGCCGGCGTGGTGTGGCTGTTCATGTTCGCGCCGTCGGTGGGCATCGTCAGCTACGCGCTGCGTTCGATCGGCTTCGAGTGGAATCACCTGCTCGACGGCGACCATGCGATGGCGCTGATCGTCATGGCCGCGGTGTGGAAGCAGATTTCGTACAACTTCCTGTTCTTCCTGGCCGGGCTGCAGTCGATCCCCAAGAGCCTGATCGAAGCGGCCGCCATCGACGGCGCCGGCCGCTGGCGGCGTTTCTGGAGCATCGTGTTCCCGCTGCTGTCGCCCACCACGTTCTTCCTGCTGGTGATCAACATCGTCTATGCCTTCTTCGAGACCTTCGCGATCGTCGACGCGGCCACGCACGGCGGCCCCGGCAAGGACACCGCCATCCTCGTCTACAAGCTGTACTACGACGCCTTCAAGGCGCTGGACCTCGGTGCCTCGGCGGCGCAGTCGGCGGTGCTGATGGTGATCGTGGTCACCCTCACGGTGATCCAGTTCCGCTACGTCGAGAAGCGGGTGCAGTACTGAGCCCCCGAACATGGTCGAACGCAAGTCCCTCTGGACCCTGGTGCCGCACGTCGTGCTGCTGCTGGGCGTGGCGGTGATCGCCTTCCCGGTGTTCGTGACGCTGATCGCCTCCACGCAGACCTCGCAGCAGATCGTGCAGCAGGTGCCGATGTCGCTGGCTCCCGGCGGGCACATGCTCGAGACCTACAAGGTCGCGCTGTTCGGCGGCCAGACCACCTACGGCGGCAAGATCACGCCGGTGGCGCCGATGATGATGGTGAGCCTGATCTGCGCGCTGACGATCGCGCTGGGCAAGATCGCGATCTCCCTGCTGTCGGCGTTCGCCTTCGTGTACTTCCGGTTCCCGGGCCGCGGGTTGTGCTTCTGGCTCGTGTTCGTGACGCTGATGCTGCCGGTGGAGGTGCGCATCTTCCCGACCTATCAGGTGATCTCCGACCTGCGGATGCTCAACACCTACGCAGGCCTCACGGTGCCGCTGATCGCCTCGGCCACGGCGACCTTCCTGTTCCGCCAGTTCTTCCTCACCGTGCCCGACGAGCTCGTCGAGGCGGCGCGCATCGACGGCGCCGGGCCGATGCGCTTCTTCAAGGACGTGCTGGTGCCGCTGTCGCTGACCAGCATCGCGGCGCTGTTCGTGATCCAGTTCATCTACGGCTGGAACCAGTACCTGTGGCCGCTGCTGGTGACCACCAGCGAGGACATGTACCCGATCGTGATGGGCATCAACCGCATGTTCTCCGGCGGCGACGCGGCGAACGAATGGAACGTGATCATGGCCACCGCGGTGCTGGCGATGATCCCGCCGATGCTGGTGGTGCTGCTGATGCAGAAGTGGTTCGTCAAGGGCCTGGTCGACACCGAGAAGTAGCGACAACAAGAGAGGGCGGGAAGCGCATGGGTGCGATATCGCTGCGCAACGTCGAGAAGACCTACGCGCCGGGCACCAAGGCCGCGGTCAAGGTGATCCACGGCGTCAATGCGGAGATCGACAAGGGCGAGTTCGTCGTCATCGTCGGCCCCAGCGGCTGTGGCAAGAGCACGCTGCTGCGCATGGTGGCGGGGCTGGAGGAGATCACCGGCGGCGAGATCGCCATCGGCGAACGGGTGGTCAACCTGCTGGAGCCTTCGGAACGCGACATCGCGATGGTGTTCCAGAACTACGCGCTCTACCCGCACATGAGCGTGTACGACAACATGGCCTACGGCCTGAAGATCAAGAAGGTGCCCAAGGCCGAGATCGACGAGCGTGTCGCCAAGGCGGCGAAGATCCTGGAGCTCGGGCACCTGCTCGAGCGCAAGCCGCGCCAGCTCTCCGGCGGCCAGCGCCAGCGCGTGGCGATGGGGCGCGCGATCGTGCGCCAGCCGGCGGTGTTCCTGTTCGACGAGCCGCTGTCGAACCTCGACGCCAAGCTGCGTGCGCAGACGCGGCTGGAGATCCAGAAGCTGCACGGCGAGCTCGGCATCACGTCGCTGTTCGTCACGCACGACCAGGTCGAGGCGATGACGCTCGGCGAGCGGCTGATGGTGATGAACGGTGGGCGCATCGAGCAGATCGGCACGCCCGAGGAGGTGTATTCGAAGCCGGCCACGACCTTCGTCGCCGGCTTCATCGGCAGCCCGCCGATGAACCTGATGAACGGCCAGGCCGATGGCTCGCGCTTCACCGTGGCCGGCGCCGCGGCACCTGCGCTGCCGCTGCCGCAGGCGGCGCCGCGCAACGGGCCGCTGATGCTCGGCGCCCGGCCCGAGCACGTGGACATCGACCCGTCGGGCGCGTGGCCGATGACGGTGGAGGTGCAGGAGATGCTCGGCGCCGAGCGGCTGGTGTACGGCCGCATCGGCGGCGAGGCGTTCACGCTGCGCATCGACGGCACGCTGCCGCCGCCCAAGCCCGGCGAGACGCTGCGCCTGACGGTGACGCCAGAGCACCTGCACTGGTTCGACGCGCAGAGCGGCGTGCGCGTCTGATCGCGCGGCCTGCCCGCCACGCAGTGCCTGCGCCGTGAGCCCCTGGCCCTACCCGCTGTGGATCGCGCACCGCGGCGCCGGCAAGCTGGCGCCGGAGAACACGCTCGCGGCCTTCCGCGCCGGCGCCGCGTTCGGCTACCGCGCCTTCGAATGCGACGTGAAGCTGTCGGCCGACGGCGTGCCGTTCCTGCTGCACGACGCAACGCTCGAGCGCACGACGAACGGGCGCGGCACGGCCGGCGAGCGGCCGTGGAGCGAGCTGTCGCGCCTGGACGCCGGGGGCTGGCTCGGCCGCCAGTGGGCCGGCGAACCGCCGGCGACCCTGGCAGCCGTCGCGGGCTACGTGCAGCGCAACGGCTTCCTGCTCGACCTGGAGATCAAGCCGACCCCCGGCATTGAGCTTGCCACCGGCGAGGCCGTAGGGGCCGCCTGTCGCGAGCTGTGGCGCGGCAGCGCGCCGCCGCCGCTGCTCACCTCGTTTCGCCCCGAGACGCTGCAAGGCGCGCGCGAAACGGCACCCGAGCTGCCGCGTGCGCTGTTGCTCGAGTCACTCTGGGACGGCTGGATCGACTTCGCGCGCGCGCTGGACTGCGTGGCCGTCGTGACGGACCATCCGCTGATGGACGCCGCGCTCATCGGCCGCCTGCGGGCTGCCGGCCTGCGCGCGCTGTGCTACACGGTGAACGACGCCGCCGAAGTGCGACGCCTGCTGGCGCTGCCGGACGGCGGCATCGACGGCATCGTCACCGACGCCGTGGACCGCTTCTCGCCCGCCACGAGCGGCGTCTTCGACTGATCGCGCTCTGCGGAGCTCTTGCACAGCGCGCCCGTCCCGCGGCGGCGGGGCTGCGGCGCGTGCTCAGGTCGGCCGCACGTCCGCCTCGAGCCCCAGCCAGTCGGTGGGTTGCTCGGGCTTCGGCAGGTGGCGCAGCTCGCGGACGAGCGGCAGCCGCCAGGCGACGGCGGCGAGCAGCAGCGTCGAAGCGGCGGCGAAGAAGAGGGCCGAGCGCAACCCGACCTGCTCGCCGAGCCAGCCGCCGAACAGCGCGCCCGGGCCGGCGGCCAGCAGCGTCAGCCAGCGCATCGTGCTCGTCATGCGGCCGAGCAAAGGCTCGGGCGTCACGGCCTGGCGCAGGGCCAGGAAGTTGATGAAGATGAACACGGCGCCGCAGGCGAAGCACATCATCATCGTGGCGAACGCCGCCACGCCCCAGGGGCCTGCCGGCGTGGCGGCGACGAGCAGCCAGCCGCTGCCGGTGACGAGGTAGCCGAGCACGAGGCAGGGCCCGGGGCCGAGCCGGTGGCTCAGGCGCCGGCCGAGCACGCTGCCGACGATGGTGCCCACGCCGACGCCCATGTAGGCCAGGCCCACCTCGTGTTCCGACAGGCCGAGCGTGCGCGTGGCGAAGAGGATCTGCACCGTGACGGCGGCGTAGTGCGCCATCTGCCACACGCCCATCAGCGCCGCCAGCGCGACGAGCAGGCGCTGGCCCGCGACGAAGCGCAGCCCCACGGCCAGGTCGCGCCGGAAAAGCGCGGCCGTCCGCGCGCGCGACGGGCGCCCTGCCGCCTGCGAGCCGGCTGCCACGCCGGCGGGTGCACGGGTCGGCTCGGCACGCCGCTCGTGCACGCGCACGCCGCGCAGGATCAGCGCTGAGCCGACCAGCATCGCGGCATTGACGAGCAGCGTCACCGGCGCGCCGAGCAGCTTCACGAGCAGGCCCGCCAGGCCCGGGCCGACGACCTCGGCGCCGGACGAGGCGAGCACGTTCTTCGCGTGCGCTTCCACCAGCCGCTCGCGGGCCACCACCTGCGTGAGCACGATCTGCGCGGCGCTGCCGGCCACCGTGTGCACGCTGCCGAGCACGAAGCCGACGACGTAGAGCCAGCCGATCGTCAGCGCCCCGAGCCACCAGGCGAGCGGCACGCTCACCGCGGCCGCGGCGACCAGCAGCTCGCCGCCGACATACACGGGGAGCTTGCGCACGCGGTCCAGCCACACGCCCGAGGGCAGCGAGAACAGCAGGAAGGGCAGCAGCTCGACGGCGGTGAGCAGCCCCATCTGCGTGGGCGTGGCCTGCAGCAGCACCGCCGCGGTGAGCGGCAGCGCCAGCATCATGACCTGGTTGCCGAAGCTGCTCGCGAGGATCGAGCTCCACAGGCGCAGGTAGCTCGGGTCGCGCCAGAGGTCACCCGGCGGCAGGCGCAACCCGTCGACGAGGCGCTGCAGCAGTGGCTTCGAGGTCTGGCTCAGGACCTGTAGTCCGCGTTGATGCTGACGTAGTCGTGCGAGAGGTCGCAGGTCCACACCAGCGCTTCGCTCGCGCCGCGGTGCAGGTGCACGCGGATCGTGATCTCGCTTTGCTTCATCACGCGCTGGCCCATCTCCTCGCGGTAGTCGGGGTGCCGGCCGCCGGCGCGCACGACGTGCACGTCGTCGAGGAAGAGGTCGATCAGCCCCTGGTCGAGGTCGGCGATGCCGGCGTAGCCGACGGCCGCGAGGATGCGGCCGAGGTTGGGGTCGCTGGCGAAGAAGGCGGTCTTGACGAGCGGCGAGTGCGCCACCGCGTAGGCGGCCTGCCGGCACTCGGCCACGTCGCGGCCGCCTTGCACCCGCACGGTGATGAACTTGGTGGCGCCTTCGCCGTCGCGCACGATGGCCTGCGCCAGCTGCTCGGACACCGCGCACACGGCCTGCGCGCAGCGCGCGGCCCTCGGCGCTGTCGAGCGCCGTGATCGGCGCGTGGCCCGCGCGCTGCGTGGCCATCAGCACGAACGAGTCGTTGGTGGACATGTCGCCGTCGATCGTGATGCGGTTGAAGCTGCGATCGGCCGCCTCGCGCAGCAGCGGCGGCAGCAGCTCGGGCGCGACGACGGCGTCGGTGGCGACGAAGCCGAGCATCGTCGCCATGTCGGGGCGGATCATGCCGGCGCCCTTGCTGATGCCGCTGACGTGCACGGCGCGGCCGCCGATCTCGATGCGGCGCGACGCGGCCTTCGGCAGCGTGTCGGTGGTCATGATGCCCTGGGCCGCCTCGGCCCACGCAGCGCCGTCGGCCGGGCGCTGCGTGGCCAGCGCCTGCGGCAGGCCGGCCTCGATGCGCTCGACCGGCAGCACTTCCATGATGACGCCGGTGGAGAACGGCAGCACCTGTTGCGGCTCGATCTTCAGGTGCGACGCGAGCGCGGCACACGTGCGGCGCGCGCGCGCCAGGCCGTCGGCACCGGTGCCGGCGTTGGCGTTGCCGGTGTTGATGACCAGGGCGCGCACGCGCGTGGCGCCGCGGCCACCGTCGGCGCCGAGGTGCTCGCGGCAGAGCTGCACCGGCGCGGCGCAGAAGCGGTTGCTCGTGAACACGCCGGCGGCGGCCGCGCCTTCGTCGAGCACGAAGACGACGAGGTCGCGGCGGTCGGCCTTGCGGATGCCGGCCATCGTGGTGCCGATCGACAGGCCGGCGACCGGATGGATGGCGCGTGGGTCGGGGGCCCGGAGATTGACTGGCATGGTGCTGCCGCCTGCGCGGGACGGGGTGAAGGGGGACGAGTGTAGGGGCGCACCGGCCGTTGCCGTGTCGGCTCGGTGCGAGGAGGGGCCGGCATACACTGGCTCCACATGAAGAGCAGGAGCCGTGGGCAAAGGCTGGGGCGGGGGGCCGCGCTCGCCGCGCTGTGTGTCGCCTCGTGGGGTTGCTCGGGAAGCGGCGGCGAGTCGCCGCCGGCGACGCCGAGGCCCGGCGCATCCGGTGCGCCGGCTGCCGTCGTGGTGGCACCGGCCGTGCCGGCAACGGCGCCGCCGGTGCCGGGCGCGCCAGCCAGTGCGCGAGCGGACGCGCCTGTAGCGTCCGTGCCGGCGGGGGCTGCCGAGGGCAGAACGGCAGCGGGCACCGCTCCACCGCGCGTGACGCCGGTGGGTGACGCTACCGGCGCCTTGCGCGACGAGATCCTGCGCAAGATCGGCGACGCGGCGTGCCGCGACGACAGCCAGTGCCGCGCACTGCCCCTCGGCAGCAAGCCCTGCGGCGGCCCGGAAGGCTATCTCGCCTGGTCGACGCTCGACACCGGCGCACGCGAGCTCGAAGCACTCGCCACCCGGTACCGCGAGGCACGCGTCGCGCGCAACCGCCAGCTCGGACTCGTGTCGGACTGCGCCGTCGTGCCCGAGCCGGCCGTACGCTGCGTGGCTGCTGCGGCCGGCGTGGCGGGCTCGGGGACCTGCCGCGTGGTGCCCGGCCCCAGCGGTCCGATGCCGGCGACTCGTTGAGTCGGTGGCGCGCGCCGCGTGCGGCGGCGCCGAGTTCAGGCAGCGCACGCGGTTCCCGCGATCCCCCGTGAACGAGGGTGTCGCGAGAAGGAAAACACCGTGACAGCCGCACGTGCGCGCATGCAGCATCGAGTCTCCGGTGCCGCCATGCGGCGGCTTGTCGCGCCATGACGCAGCCCTTCCCAAGGCGGCGCATGCGTGCCGTGCTGCGCCCGGCGGCGGTGTGCAAGGTGTCGGTGGCGCTCGGTCCAGGAGGGCCGGGCCCGCAAAGTCGGAGTCACGCCAGTGAAGAAGAAGCTTGCTTCGCTTGCCCTAGCGGCAACAGCCGCGTTGGTGCTGTTTGCACCCGCGCCTGCGTTGGCCCAGGTGTCGGTCCCGGTGGAGGCGGCCGAGGCAGGCCGCCTCTGGTTCGTCGAGTTGATCGGCGCACCCAGCGTCGAGGGCCGTGCCGACGCCACCGTCAAGGCCGAACATGCCGCGTTTCGCGCGGCTGCCAAGGCGGCGGGACTGACGTTCACCGAGCGGCGCGCGTTCAGCTCGCTGTTCAACGGCCTGGCGGTCTCCATCGAGCCCAGGGATCGCCTGAAGTTCGCCCGTCTGTCCGGCGTCAAGGCGATGCATGCCATCGAGTCGGTGCAGGCGCCGTCGCCCGAACAGGCAGCCGGATCTGCGATCGACCTCGCGACGGCCCTGTCACTGACCGGCGCCGACGTGGCGCAGAACGCACTCGGGCTGAAGGGCCGCGGGGTCATGGTCGGCATCATCGACACGGGCATCGACATCGACCACCCGGCCTTCGGCGGCGGCGGCGTGCCAGGCGGTACGGCGTTCCCTTCGGCTCGCGTGGTGGCCGGCTACGACTTCGTCGGCGACGCGTTCAACTCCAGTGGTGCAGGTGCTGCGCTGGTGCCCGTGCCCGACCCCAACCCCGATGACTGCAACGGCCACGGCACGCACGTGGCGGGCATCGTCGGCGGCAACGGCGGCGGCATCAAGGGCGTCGCACCGGAGGTGAAGTTCGGCGCCTACCGCGTCTTCGGGTGCACCGGAACGACCACTTCGGACGTCATCCTCGCGGCCCTGGAGCAGGCGCATGCCGACGGCATGACGATCATCAACCAGAGCTTGGGCGCGGCGCGGCAGTGGCCGCAGTACCCGACGGCTCAGGCCTCGTCGCGCCTCGTCAACAAGGGCATCGTGATGGTGGCCTCGATCGGCAACAACGGGCCGGGTGGCAGTTCGCCCGACGCGCTGTTCGCCGCCGGTGCACCGGGCGTCGGCGAGAAGGTGATCGGTGTCGCTTCGTTCGACAACGCGCAGCGTGCGTTCATGGTCAACGGGACCCCGTTCGGCTACACGCCGGCGTCGGCGGCTCCGCTGCCACCGACCAGTGGCAGCCTGCCAATGGCCAAGACGGGCACGCCGACCACCGCGAACGACGCGTGCCTGCCGCTCGCCCCCGGCAGCCTGGCCGGCCGGGCGGTACTGATCCGTCGCGGTACCTGCGCCTTCCACATCAAGTCGCTCAACGCGATGAACGCCGGTGCCGCAGCGGTGGTGCTCTACAACAACGTGGCCGGTGCGCTCAACGCCACGGTGGCCGGCACCCCGGCGATCACGATCCCGGTGGTGGGCATCACGGCGGCCCAGGGCGCCACGCTCGACGCGGCCATCGCGGCTGGCCCGACGACGTTGAACTGGTCGACCGAGGTCGTGGCGTTCCCGTTTGGCACGGGCGGCCTGATCTCCGGTTTCAGCTCGTTCGGTTTGGCCGCGGATCTCTCGCTGAAGCCGGACCTCGGGGCGCCCGGCGGCGGCATCTTCTCGGCCTACCCGCTCGAGCTGGGCGGCGGTGCCACGCTGAGCGGCACGTCGATGTCGTCTCCGCACGTGGCCGGCCTCGCCGCGCTGATGCTGGAGTCGAACCCGCGTCTGAAGCCGGCGGCCATCCAGGCGCGGCTGCAAGGTACGGCGCAGCCGAAGCCCTGGTCGGGCAACCCGGGCCTTGGCTTCCTCGACCACGTGCATCGCCAGGGCGCAGGCATGGCCGATGTCGTTGCGGCCGTGCAGACGACGTTCACCGCGACGCCCAACGAGATCGCATTGCACGACGACGATCCGCGCTACCACAAGGAGTTCACGATCCAGGTCGTCAACTCCGGGCGCAGCTGGGTCGACTGGACGATCTCGCACGAGCCGGCGCTGGCCACCGGGCCGAACACACAGACCGGCGCGAGCTACGCGTTGAGCGGAGTTTTCCTCGCGCCGGCCACCGTCACGTTGAGCAACACGACAGCGACGTCGCCGCCCCGCGGCGGCGTGGCCATGGTGGCAGTGAAGTTCACCTCGCCGGACGCCCTGCCCGAACGCAGCATCTACGGCGGCTACATCACCTTCAGGTCGACCGATGGCAAGCACGTCGTGCGTGTGCCCTACGCGGGCATGAAGGGCGACTACCAGAGTACGCAGGTGCTGACGCCGACGGCCAACGGCTTCCCGTGGCTGGCGACGCTGTCGGGCGGGTTCTTCTCCAACCAGCCGGCCGGTGCGACGTACACGCTGGTGGGTGATGACATCCCGTACATCCTCGCGCACTTCGACCACCTGTCGCGGCGGCTGAAGATGGAGGTCTTCGATGCCATCACGGGCAGGGCCTGGCACAACATCACGCTGGAGCAGTACATGACGCGCAACTCCACGCCAGGTGGCTTCTTCGCCTTCGCGTGGGACGGCGTTACGTTCCGCGGGAACGGCACGCGGCCGAACCAGTACCTTGAGGTGCCCAACGGCCAGTACGTGGTGAAGATCTCGGTTCTCAAGGCGCTCGGCGAGGACGACCTCATCTGGGTCCCCGAGCACACCGAGACCTGGACCAGCCCCGTGATCACGATCGCGCGGCCCTGAGCAGGAAGGCGCGGCGCGTGCCTGTCCGGCACGCCCGCTATCCGCCGAGACGGCGGCGCGCGAGACGAACGAAGTGAAGCGAGGCCCCGGGGCGCGAGCCCCGGGGCCTCTTTGTCGAAAGCCAGGGCTTTCGGCCGTCGGCGGCAGGAGTCAGGGCGCCCGGCCGCCGGCCGCTCAGGCCAGCTTGCCGTGGCAGTGCTTGTACTTCTTGCCGCTGCCGCAGGGGCAGGGGTCGTTGCGGCCGACCTTGGGCACGGTGCCGAGCGCCATGCCCGCCGCGGCGGCCGCGCCGCCGGTGCGCGCAGCGACGGCGGCCAGCGCCTCCTCGCTCTCCTGCGACACGCTGCCATCCTCGTTGGGGTGCGTGTAGGTGACGTTGGAGACATGCCCGGCGCGCTCCTCGATCGCCTGTGCGGCCTCGGCCACCTGCTCCTCGGTGGCGATGCGCACCGTCATCAGGATGCGCGTGACCTCGGTCTTCACCGTGTCGAGCAGCTGGCTGAAGAGCTCGAAGGCCTCGCGCTTGTACTCCTGCTTCGGGTTCTTCTGTGCATAGCCGCGCAGGTGGATGCCCTGGCGAAGGTAGTCCAGCGCCGCCAGGTGCTCGCGCCAGTGGCTGTCCAGGCTCTGCAGCAGCACCATGCGCATGAACGGCGTGAACTGCTCGACGCCGACGAGGTCGAGCTTGCCCTTGAAGCTCGCGTCGGCGGCGGCGACCACGGCCTCGACGATGTCGTCGTCGGTGATGGAGTCGCTCTGCGCCACCTTGGCCTTCAGCGGCACGTCGAGCTGCCACTCGTCGCGCAGCACGCGCTCCAGGCCGTCGAGGTCCCACTGCTCTTCCAGGCTCTCGGGGGGCACGTGCGCGCGCACGATGTCGGTCATCGTCGCCTTGCGCAGGTTGGCGATCTGGTCGTCCAGGCTCGCCGCCTCGAGGATCTCGTTGCGCTGCTGGTAGATGACCTTGCGCTGGTCGTTGGCGACGTCGTCGTACTCGAGCAGCTGCTTGCGGATGTCGAAGTTGCGCGCCTCGACCTTGCGCTGCGCGCTTTCGATGCTGCGGTTGACGATGCCCGCCTCGATGGCCTCGCCCTCGGGCATGCGCAGCTTGTCCATGATGGCGCGCACGCGGTCGCCGGCGAAGATGCGCATCAGCGGGTCGTCGAGCGAGAGGTAGAAGCGGCTCGCGCCCGGGTCGCCCTGGCGGCCGCTGCGGCCGCGCAGCTGGTTGTCGATGCGCCGGCTCTCGTGCCGCTCGGTGGCGACGATGCGCAGCCCGCCCTGGGCCTTGACCTGCTCGTGCAGGCTCTGCCACTCGTCCTTGAGCTTCTGCGCGCGTGCCTTCTTCTCCGCTTCCGGCAGCTCCGGGTCGGCCTCGAGGAACTGGATCTGCTTCTCGACGTTGCCGCCGAGCACGATGTCGGTGCCGCGGCCGGCCATGTTCGTGGCGATGGTGATGACGCTCGGCCGCCCGGCCTGCGCCACGATCTCGGCCTCCTTGGCGTGCTGCTTGGCGTTGAGCACCTGGTGCGGCAGCTTGGCTTGCGTCAGCAGGCCGCTGATGAGCTCGCTGTTCTCGATGCTCGTCGTGCCCACCAGCACCGGTTGGCCACGCTCGTGGCAGTCGCGGATGTCGGCGATGACGGCGTCGTACTTCTCCTTGGCCGTCTTGTAGATGAGGTCGTTCTCGTCCCTGCGGATCATCGGCCGGTTCGGCGGGATGACCACCGTCTCCAGGCCGTAGATCTCCTGGAACTCGTAGGCCTCGGTGTCGGCGGTGCCGGTCATGCCGGCGAGCTTGCCGTACATGCGGAAGTAGTTCTGGAACGTCACCGAGGCGAGCGTCTGGTTCTCGCTCTGGATGGCCACGCGCTCCTTCGCCTCCACCGCCTGGTGCAGGCCGTCGCTCCAGCGGCGGCCGGTCATCAGCCGGCCGGTGAACTCGTCGACGATGATGATCTCGCCGTCCTGGACCACGTAGTGCTGGTCGCGGTGGTAGAGGTGATGCGCCCGAAGTGCCGCGTACACGTGGTGCATCAGCGAGATGTGGGCTGGCTCGTAGAGGCTCGCGCCCTCGGGCAGCAGCCCGGCCTCCGTCAGCAGTTCCTCGGCCTTCTCATGCCCGGCCTCGGTGAGATAGACCTGATGCGTCTTCTCGTCGACCGTGAAGTCGCCGGGCTTGACGACGCCCTCGCCGGTGCGCGGGTCGGCCTCGCCGATCTGCCGCTCGAGCTTCGGGACGACGGCGTCGATGCGCACGTACATCTCGGTGTGGTCCTCGGCCTGGCCGCTGATGATGAGCGGCGTGCGCGCCTCGTCGATGAGGATCGAGTCGACCTCGTCGACGATGGCGTAGGAAAGGCCGCGCGCGACGCGATCGGCGACGTCGGTCACCATGTTGTCGCGCAGGTAGTCGAAGCCGAACTCGTTGTTCGTGCCGTAGGTGATGTCGGCGGCGAACGCGTCCTTCTTCTCCTGGCGGCCGAGCCCGGGCACGTTGACGCCCACGCTCATGCCGAGGAAGCCATAGAGGCGCCCCATCCATTCCGCGTCGCGGCGTGCGAGGTAGTCGTTGACGGTGACGACGTGCACGCCCTTGCCGGCCAGTGCATTGAGGTACACGGGCAGCGTCGCGACCAGCGTCTTGCCCTCGCCCGTCTTCATCTCGGCGATCTTGCCCTGGTGCAGCGCGATGCCGCCCATCAGCTGCACGTCGAAGTGCCGCATCTTCAGCGAGCGCTTGCCGGCCTCGCGCACGGCAGCAAAGGCCTCGGGCAGCAGGTCGTCGAGCGTCGCGCCGTCGGCCAGGCGCTTCTTGAACTCTTCGGTCTTGGCACGCAGCACGGCGTCGTCGAGCTGCTCGAACTGAGGCTCCAGCGCGTTGATGCGCTCGACCACGCGCCGGTAGCCCTTCAGCAGGCGCTCGTTGCGGCTGCCGAAGATCGTCGTCAGGAATTTTGGAAGCATGCGGGGTCGACGGGGCTTGAGGCCGGCGCCGGTGATCGGGTCGCGCGACGCCGGGGTTGCAGGGGGCGCTCGGGGTGGCCGTGCAATGGGTGCGACGCCGCCTGCGGGTACACGGGCTCGAGGTCGTGCTGCGGCGGATGCGACTGCCGGCGCTGGCGGCCACGTGGCCATGCCGCAACACTCCGGCCGAGGCGGGCCGCGAGTTTACCAGCGCTCACCGCGCAGGGACGGCGGCCCTCGGGGCATCCACTATCATCGCCCGGCGGGCCGCGCCGCGATACTGCGCCGGCTTGGCCCAGGCGGTGGCAAGGCTGGGCGCCGGCGGCTTCGCCGCGAAGCTGCAGCTCGCCACATGGCACCGGCCGAGGCAGGCGCAAGATCTGCCGGGGCCCGCCGGGGACTCCCCCGCCGGGCCGGCGACGCGAAGGGAGCCGGAGGGAACCACGACCCGGCGCGGGATGTCGCTCGTGAGCACGTCTCGCTCATCTGGCGCGGGGCCGCGAAGAAGAAGGAGCCCGATGAGTCACTTTGCAGGCCGACACTCGGCACCGGGACCGGGACCGGGCCCGCGTCAGCGCGTCGGGCTTGTCGCCGCGGCCGCGGCCCTGGTGCTTGCGGTCGGCACGAACTGGCCTGCGCCAGCCCGCGCCCAGCCCGCCGCGGCTTCGCCCAAGGCGGCGGCGAAGACTGCCGTGGCTTCTGGAAAGAAGAAGACTGCTGCAGGCCGCCCCTCGCGCCCCTCGGCACCGAAGCGGCCGGTCGCCTCCAGGAACGTGGCCGTCGGCCTGGACGCCGTGCCCGCGCCGCCGACGGCGCTTCTGACCCACGGATGCCTCGATGCCAGGCATGGCGACTGGCTCTCCGGCCAGCTGGCGGATCCGGCCTGGCGCACGCCGGCGGCCGCGATCGTGCCGGTGGCCGCGGTCATCCCCGCCGCTGTGGCGGACCCGTTCGCCACCCCGCATGCGGCAGCCGCCACGGACATGCCCGACGATGGCGCCGCTGCCCATCTTGACCGACCCGATGCGCAACCTGCCGAAGGTTCCCACGGCGATGCCGGGCGCCCCGCCGCGCCGTGCGTGCCTTTTGCGTCGGTGCGAACGCCGGCCGAGCGCATCGAGTCGATCCTGCTCGTGCCGCCGCCGGCCGCGGATGCCGAGGCGCCACGCCGGCTCATGCTGGTCAGCCGAACGGGGCCCGGTGGGGCCGCAGCGGCCAGTTGGCACGAGATGGTGGAACCCCCGGACGGCAGGCACGAGACCTGGCTCCCCGTGGGCCACGTGCTCGCGGGCGATTGGCCCGAGTCGCTTGCGCAGCGCTGGCAGCGCGACATCTCGCTGCTCGTGCGGCAGATGAAGAAGCAGTCGCCGACGGTCAGCGAGTCGGCCTGGGTGCGGCTGGTCTGGCAAGGCGAGGGCGGCGGGCTGGAGGCGGTGGAACTGGTCGACGAGACGAGCGGCGAGGCCATCGACAGCGCGCTGTGGGTCGATCGCGACGAGGGCCCCGGCGGCTTCGTCAGCGCGAGCGGCGGCGATCACGAGCGCGTGCTGTGGCAGTCGCCGGTGGACTACCGGCGCATCTCGCGCGGCGTCGGCTTTGCCACCGTCATCGTGCGCAAGCGCGTGCTCACGCAGCCCAAGACCCCCGGCGGCAAGCCGCGCGTCGTGATCCGCAGCTTCCGCACGCGCGGCCAGCACCAGGGCATCGACTACGTGGCCCCGAAGGGCACGGCGGTGGTGACGGTGGCCGAAGGCACCGTCGCGCATGCCGGGCCGAACGGCGGCTACGGCAACCTCGTCGTCGTCGACCACGGCGGCGGCGTCACCACCTACTACGCGCACCTGTCCGCCTTCGCGCCCGGCGTGCACGAAGGGGCACGGGTCGAGCGCGGCCAGGAGATCGGCCAGGTCGGGTCGACCGGCCGGTCGACGGGGCCGCACCTGCACTACGAGATTCGCAAGGACGGGCAGTACCTCGACCCGGCCGATCCGGCGCAGTCGCTGCCCAACTGGAACCTCGGCGCCGAAGAGCACCGCGCGGCCCTGACGCGCCTGCTGGCGCTGTCGCTCTCGCGCGGGCAGGGCATGGCGCGTGCCGCGCGGCCGCCCATGCCGTTGCCGGAGCCCGGAGCGCAGACGGCGGCGGCCGAATAGCGGCGCCCCGGCCGGCGCGGGTGCCCGCGCTGCCCTGGCCCCTCAGCTGCGCCCTTCGCTGCCCGCGCCGCCCTTCATCATCGTGCCGGTCATCGGGATGAAGAACACGCCCACGTCCTTGCGCGAAGTCACCTTGCCCTCGGCGTCCTTGCCGTAGACGAAGAGGAACTGCCCGCGCTTGAACGGCTGGCCGATCGGGATCAGCAGCCGCCCGCCCGGCTTCAGCTGCTTGAACAGCGCCGGCGGCACGTACTGCGCGGCGCAGGTGACGATGATGATGTCGAAGCCGCCTTCCACCTCGGGCCAGCCGAAGAAGCCGTCGCCCACGCGCGTGGCGACGTTCGTGATGCCGAGCGGCTTGTAGATGTTCGCCACCGCCTTGCCCAGCGGCTCGATGATCTCGATCGAGTGCACCTTGGTGACGATGCGCGACAGCAGCGAGCTCTGGAAGCCCGAGCCGGTGCCGATCTCGAGCACCGTGTCGGTGGCCTTGGGCGCCGCGGCCTGCGTCATGTAGGCCTGCCCGAGGTAGTCCGACAGCGCCGAGCCGTAGCCGATGGCCCACGGCTTGGCCTCGGCCTCGTAGGCTTCGGCGCCGAGCGGGCGTTTGTCGGCGTAGTGGTAGTGGTAGTACTCGCGCGGCAGCTCGGCGAAGGCCCTCAGCACCGCCGGGTCGGCCTGGCCGAACCGCTGCGCGAGGTAGCGCTCGATGTTCTTCAGCGCCGCTTCCTTGCGCCGCTGGATGCCGTCGAACGTGGCGGGGGTGATGTTGTCGTGCGGCCGGCCGCTCGCCTGCATCGCGGCGATGTAGGCCTCGCGCGTCCAGCGCGCCGGCCCGGTGCTCGGGGTGGCGGCAGGCTGGGTGGAGGCGCGGGCGCCGGAAGGCAGCGAAGCGGCCAGCGGGGCCAGCAGCGCGGCGCTGAAGGTGCGGCGGAACATCATCTCTCCTTGCAGGGGGTGGGTCGAGGAAGGGGCGGGCGGAACGAACGCAAAGGGCTCACGCGCCGGCCAGCGCGGCGCGCGGTGCCCGCGCGAGTGGCAACCGCAACCAGACCAGGCCGTACAGCACCAGCGCGGCGGCGACGAGCACGCGGTTGCCGTGGCCCGTCGCGACGAGGTGCGCCAGCGGCGAGGCGACGACCGAAAACGCACCGTTCAGGCTCCAGGCCCAGGGCACGAAGTGCGGGTGCGCGCGCAGCACCGACAGGCCGCAGGCGAACGGGAAGCCGAGCGCAATGCCCACCGGTGCGATCACCACGAGCAGCAGCGCGATGCGCAAGGCCAGCGGCAGCGCGAGGCCGAGCGGCAGCAGCCGGTCGGCGAGCAGCCAGGCCAGCGCGCACCAGGCGAGGATCACGAGGCACGCGGCGCCAAGGCCGCGCCGCGTCTGTTCAACCTCGGCCGTGAAGCGGCCGCTGAGCCAGCTGCCCAGGCCGCTGAAGATGAGCATCGCCGCCAGCGCGAGCGAGAAGCCGAGCGTGCGGTCGTTGAGGAAGAAGGTGGCCTTCTCGATGAGGTAGATCTCGATGAACAGGAAGCCCAGGCCGAGCCCCGCGAAGTAGACGATCGAGCGGCCGACGACGGCGAGGTGCACGCGCATCGTGCGCGGGCGGAACAGCGGGAGCGCCAGGACGAGCAGCGCGATGACGACGGACTGCGCCAGCACCGCCAGGCTGACGAGCGCGCCGATCTCCTCGCGCGGCACGAGGTCGATGCGCTCCAGGATCGGCGCCAGCGCGCTCAGGCGCAGCACAGCGTAGAAGTGGGGGCGGTCGGTCGTGGCCGGGCTGAGGTCGACGGTGCCCGGCCAGGCCTGGCCGCCGGGCAGCACGTGGGCGCGGATCTCGGCGGCGAGAGCATCCTGCCGCGTGTCCTGGCGTCCGCCGCCTGCACCGGCGCCACCGACCGCCTCGAACGACACCGGCGGCAGGTCGTTCCAGATCCTCGCGCCGGCGAGGTCCGTGCCGGCGAGGTAGGCAACGTCGAACGAGCGCTCGTCGGCCAGCCGGCGCACGGCCGCGAGCGTGACGGCATCGAACGGCTGCCTGGCCACCAGGATGCGCGCGTTCCACGCCGAGCGCACGACGACGATGTGGCGCGCCGGGTCGGCCACGCCGGCGGCACGCAGCGCCTCGCGCGCCGTGAGCACGAGCTTCACCGCGTAGACGGTGAACTCGCGGATCGACACCGGCAGCGACATCATGCCGTGAGGCGACAGCGCGGCGTGGTACGCGGCCAGGCCTTCGACGGTGAAGGAGTACTTGGCGATGTCGCTGCTGCCGAAGTAGTCGGGGGCGATGTCGACGACATCGAAGGTCGCGCCCGTGGGGCGCGTGCGCAGGTAGGCGGAGGGGGCTGCCTGGAGCAGGCGCGCATCGCGCTGCAGATCGGGGCGAAGATCGGGCCGATAGCGGCCGACGAGCGCGTGCAGCACCGGCTCGGGTTCGAGCGCGACGACGCGCCCGGCGCCCAGCTGTGCCGCCTCGTCGATGCGGAAGCCGCCGCGGCTGCCGACGAGCAGCGTCGAGATCGGCGTCGGCGGCGTGGTGGCCGCGTGCAGCAGCTGGTAGGGCAGCGAGTCGAGCGCCGCGTTCAGGTAGGCCAGGCGGCCCGGCGGCTGCTTCGGCAGCGACGTGACGCGGTTGCCGTCGACGTACAGGCCGTAGGTGGCGATCGGCTCGGCGCCGCCGAGCATCGCCTCGTTGTTCGACAGGTCGACGTCGAGGCGCTCGGTGAAGTTGTCGAGCACCTCGAACAGGCCGCGCGGCGAGTGCAGCGTCAGCAGGCGCTGGTTGCCCTCGACGCGCAGCGGCGCGGCGACGGCCTTGTACTCGTTGTAGTCGGCGCGCGCCGACACCGCCATCACCGCCGCGGCGACGACGGTGAGCGCGGCAAGCGCCAGGCGCGCCGCGGCCGCCGGCTGCAGCAGCCAGCCCGCCGTCAGCAGCGCCGGCAGCAGCACCAGCGGCAGGTGCGCGGGGTGCAACACGAACATCAGCAGCACGACCACGCCGCCGGCGGCCCCGGCGCCGACGAGGTCGGCGGCATAGATGCGCGGGATGTCGGCGTCGTAGGCGACGAAGTACAGGCCGATGAAGGCGCCGCTCAGGAAGAAGAACGGGAACAGCGCCGCGTAGTAGGCGGCGATGCGCGCCAGCTGTGCCGCCATCGTGGCGTGGTTCTGCAGCGCGAGCGGGTTGAACTCGATCGTCCCGAGCGCCGCCGTGCCGCCGGCCAGCGCGGCGACGAGCAGCGCCGGCCCGGCGGCCAGCACCGCCGCCGCGCGCCCGGGGCGCGCCAGCAGCCAGTCCTTGGCGAGGTTCAGCACGACGCCGCTGGCGGCGATGCCCACCATCGTGATCGAGATCACCCAGTAGCCGTACTCCGACCAGCTGACGATGGCGAACCAGCGCGTGAGCGCGATCTCGTAGCCGACCGAAGCCAGCGCCACGAGGAACAGCGGCAGCAGCTGCGGCCGTGCAATCGCTGCCGGCAGCACCGGTGCGGCGGCTGGGCCGGGCCCGTTCATCGCGACGCTCCCGCCGGCGCCGTGGCCGCTGTTGCCGCGCCCGCCGCGCCCGCCGCGACCCGCGCGACGAAGCGTTCGAGCAGTTCGTTGAACGCGGCGGCCTCGTCGACGAACAGCGCGTGCCCGGCGTCGGCAAAGAGCTGCGTCTGGACGTCGGCGCGACGCGCCTTCACGATCTCGCCTTGTTGTGCGAACTTCGGTGTGTAGGCGTAGAGCACCGGCTCGGGCGTGGCGAGCAGCGCATCCCGCCAGAACTCGCGCGGGCGCGGCTGGCGCAGCAGGTCGATCGAGGCCTGCAGCGGCACGCGCAGTGCGGCGTCGACGAGCGCGCGCTGCCACGCCGGATCCGGCGCGCGCTTGAACATCGAGGAGACGAAGGCGGTGACCGTTTCGCGGCGCTTGCCGCGCAGGCGCGTGAAGAAGGTCGGGTCGCCGGAGGGTGGGTCGCCGACACCGACCGAGTTGTCCACCAGCACGAGGCCGCGCACGGGCGTCGATGCCGCCGCCTGCCGCGCGTCGTGCAGGTACTGCAGGCTTTCCAGCACGCCGAGCGACCAGCCGACGAGCACCACCGGGGCCTCGCAAAGCGCGGCCGCCAGCAACTCGCCGATGTCGGCGCCGCGGCGCGTGTAGTCGTAGCCCGAGTCGGCGATGGCCGAGCGGCCCTGGCCGCGCGGGTCCAGCGCCAGCACGCGCAGGTGCGGTGCGAAGTGCTCGATCTGCGGTTGCCAGACCCAGGCCGGCATCGTCCAGCCGGGCACGAGCACGAGGGTTGGTCCGCCGGCGGCGGGCCGTGCCGGGCCGGCTTCGAGGTAGTGCAGACGCACGCCGTCGGAGGTGGTGAAGTGGCGGCTGGCGGGCGCCGGCATCGTGGGCGACGATGGTCCTGGGGTGGCAGGACGCACCTCGCCGCTGGCTCCGGCCGCCCGGGCGTCGGCGCCTGCGACCAGCCGAGCG
Source organism: Rubrivivax sp. (assembly GCA_026125665.1). Classification (GTDB taxonomy): domain Bacteria; phylum Pseudomonadota; class Gammaproteobacteria; order Burkholderiales; family Burkholderiaceae_C; genus Rubrivivax. Next base: position 8,206 of record JAHCKS010000038.1, on the reverse strand, counting down.
CCGGCGCCGGCGACGCCCAGCCACCGGACAACGTGGCGGCGCCGGAGCAGCGTGGCACGCTCCGGATACCGATCGATCGACCGCACGAAAGGAACCCCCGTTCTCGCGCGACGCTTCGACTGCGTCCGCGCTCCCGACCCGCGCAGGTCAACGGCCGAGCCGCACCTGCCGCCGACATGGTGCCTGGCGGCGAGGGCGCGGTGTCGTGCCTCTGTCGCGTTCCGGGGCCCCGGCGCGCCGGTGAGTCGTATCAGCCGTTACCGACTGGTCACGCCCTCGGCGCCACCGGTGGTGGCGGCTGCCTGCGGGCGCGCGGGTGTCGGCGGCGCAGCCGTCGGCGCGGCCGGCACGGCAGGCGGCGGCGTGTCGGCTGCCGACCTGGGGGGAGCCGTCCCTGCCGGGACCGGCGCGCCGCCTTGGGCTGCGTCGGCGGCCGCCGGCCTGCGGGGGGCCTGGGCAACCGGCGCCGCCTGGGCGACGGCGGAGGCGGGCTGGGGCCGACGTGCGAACTCGCGCCCTGCCGAAGCGCCGCCGGCGAGGAAACGCGCCGGGTTCTGCGGCGAGCCTTCAACCAGCACCTCGAAGTGCAGGTGCGGGCCGGTCGACCGGCCCGTGTTGCCCACGCGTGCGATGAGCTGGCCGCGCTTCACCAGCGCGCCGCGTTCGACCTCGAAGCCGGCGCAGTGGGCGTAGCGCGTGACCAGGCCGTTGCCGTGGTCGATCTCGAGCGTGTTGCCGTAGGCCGGGTGGCGCTCGGCCACGGTGACGAGGCCGCCGGCGGCGGCGTAGATCGGCGTGCCGACCTCGGCAGGGAAGTCGAGCCCCGTGTGCAGCGAAGGCCGCCCGTTGAAGGGGTCGGGTCGGATGCCGAAGCCCGAGCCGACCGTGACGTTGACCGGCGGCGAGCTCGGCACCAGCAGTGCCTGCAGGCGCGACTCGAGCAGGCGCGACTCCATCAGCGTGAAGATGTCGGTGTTCTGGTCCACCGCCAGCCCCAGCTGCTCGATGGTGTCCTGCAGTTCGGCCAGCGACGGCCGTTCGAGCGGCACGTAGGGGCCGCCGCTGCCGCCCGCTGCCGCCCCGGCCGCCGGGGGCGTGGTCGACGTGGTGCGCTTCAGCGGCTTCAGCTCCTCGGCCTTCACGCCGGCCAGGCCGACGACGCGCTCGCCCATCGCCTCCAGCTTCACCAGCTTGGCCTGCATGTCGCCGACCTTCTGCGCGATGGCATCGAGGTTCTCGCGCATGAAGCGGTCGCGCTGCGCGATCTCGTCGCGCACGACCAGGCGCACGACCTGGCTGACGATCGGCCAGCCTTCGCGTGCCGCGGTCAGGAAGATGAAGTGGTAGATCAGGCCCGAGGCGAGCAGGAAGAGCACCGTCACCGCCGACAGGATGCCGAGCAGCTGCCAGCGCGAGAAGTTCAGCACCCGGCTGGGCGCCAGGCTGCTGTGGGTGATGAGTACTTGCATCGCTAGACTCCTTGCATGGTGGCCCCTGCACCGGCCTCGTCGCTCGGCCGCGCGCTGCGCGACAACGACACGCTCGCGAACCTGCTGGCGCGGCTGGCCGAATCGCAGGCGCGCTTCGCCGCCGTGGTGCCGCTGCTGCCGCCGGAACTGGCTGCCGCGGCGCGCCCCGGCGCGCTGGACGACCAGACCTGGGTGATCCTGGCCGAACATGCCTCGGCGGCGGCCAAGCTGCGCCAGCTTCTGCCGGAGATCGAAAGCGCGCTTGCGGCCAGGGGGTGGCTGGCGCCGCCGGTGAAGGTCAAGGTTCGGCCTCGGGGTTCGTGATGCCGCCTCCGGGCCCGCAGACGTGACTGCGGACCGGCGGCGTGCGCCTGTTCTTCCACCCTGATGGTGCCGGCTGTCCGAATCGAACGGACGACCTTCCGCTTACAAGGCGGGTGCTCTACCAGCTGAGCTAAGCCGGCCAGGGGGGCCGATTGTAGGAGCGGCCCCCCGGCGCACCCGCTGCGCGCCGCGACGAGGCGTCACGTGCTGTATCCGGCGCCGACGCCGGGGCGCTACTTGATGCGCTTGAGCGACGGGCGCGGGGCTCCGGGGTCGGGCGGCGGAGGGGTGGGTGCCGGGCCAGCGGGGGATGGGCTCGCGGCCGGTCCGGACGCGGGCCCGCGCGGTGCGGCGGGCAGGCCGCCTGCCGGCGCGACTTCCTGTCGAGCCAGGCGCAACGGGGGCGTCGCGGAGCGGCCGCGCGGAGCGCTCGCCGCGGGTGGCTGCACGGGCTGCACGGCAGCGCCCGCCGGGGCTGCTTGTGGCGGCTGCCCGGCCACGCCCGAGGGGCCCGCTTCGCCGCCGGTGCCGGCCGGCATCGGGAAGGCCATGCCCTGGCCGTTCTCGCGGGCGTAGATGGCCACCACGTGGTCCACCGGCACGACGATCTCGCGCTGCACGCCCCTGAAGCGCGCCTTGAACTCGATGAACTCGTTGCCGAGCTTGAGGCCGCTCGTGGCGTCGAAGCCGATGTTGAGCACGATCTCGTGGTTCTTCACGTGCTCGGCCGGCACCTGCACGCTGGCGTCGACATGCACGGCGATGAACGGCGTGAAGCCGTTGTCCACGCACCACTCGTGCAGCGCGCGCAGCAGATAGGGGCGCGTCGGCGTGCCGGCGTTGTCGGAGCTTCCGCCCGTACCCATGGTGTCAGTGCCAGGCGGACGCCGCGGAACCGGCTTTGCCGGGCCGCAGGCGTGCCTTGCGGGCCGCGCCGGGCCCGGGGGCCCGGCTCCTCGGCAGGCGCGAGAGATCCACCGGACCTCTCGTGTCCGGGCTCGGCCCCCCCGGGGGGGAGGCGGCGAAGCCGCTTCGCGGGGGGATCATCTACTTGCGCATCACCTTCTCGGAAGGCGTCAGCGCCTCGATGTACGCGGGGCGCGAGAAGATGCGCTCGGCGTACTTCAGCAGCGGCACGGCGTTCTTGCTCAGGTCGATGCCGTAGTAGTCCAGACGCCACAAGAGCGGCGCGATGGCCACGTCGAGCATGCTGAAGTCGTCACCCAGCATGTACCGGTTCTTCAGGAAGATCGGGGCCAGCTGGGTGAGCCGGTCGCGGATCTGCTCGCGCGCCTTCTCCAGCTGCTTCTCGGTGGCCTTGGTGCCGCGGCCCTCGAGCAGGTTGACGTTGGCGAACAGTTCCTTCTCGAAGTTGAAGAGGAACAGGCGCACGCGTGCCCGCGCCACCGGGTCGCCCGGCATCAGCTGCGGGTGCGGAAAGCGCTCGTCGATGTACTCGTTGATGATGTGGCTCTCGTACAGGATGAGGTCGCGCTCCACCAGGATGGGCACCTCGTTGTACGGGTTCATCAGCGCGATGTCCTCGGGCTTCGCGAAGATGTCGACGTCGCGGATCTCGAAGTCCATGCCCTTCTCGAACAGCACGAAGCGGCAGCGGTGCGAGTAGGGGTCGGTGGTTCCGGAATACAGCACCATCATGGCGTGGAGCCCTCGTCGGGAATGAAGAGAGAAGCCGAAGTCGGCATGTCGAGCGAAGCTGCAAACGGCACGCCGCGGGTGCCGGCAGCCCCGTGGCGGCCCGGCCGGGCCCGGGCCCGGCCGGCAGGCGGACCTACTTGACGTCCTTCCAGTACGCCGCGTTGAGGCGCCAGGCGACGACCGTGAACACACCGAGGAAGAGCAGCACCCACACGCCCAGCCGCACGCGGCTGGCCTGGTTCGGTTCGCCCATCCACTGCAGGAACGCGACGAGGTCGGCCACCGTCTCGTTGTACTGGGCCGGCGTCAGGCGCCCCGGGCTCGCCAGTTCGTAGCCCTTGAACACGTGCACCGTCTTGTTCGCGTCGTGCGGGTCCTTCTGCGTCTCGTAGACGGCCCGCTGCGTGCCCTGCAGCTCCCACAGCACGTGCGGCATGGCCACGCCGGGGAAGGCGAGGTTGTCCCAGCCGGTGGCCTTGGTCTCGTCGCGCACGTAGGCGCGCAGGTAGGTGTAGAGGTAGTCGGCGCCGCTGCCCTTGCTGGCGTCGGCGCGCGAGCGGGCGATCAGCGTCAGGTCGGGCGGCACCGCGCCGAACCACTCCTTGGCGTCCTTGGGGTCGAGCGCCGACTGCATCGTCTCGCCGACCTTGGCGCCGGTGAAGACGAGGTTGTCCTTGATCTGCTGCTCGGTCAGGCCGATGTCGCGCAGCCGGTTGTAGCGCATGTACCCGGCGGCATGGCAGTTGAGGCAGTGGTTGACGAAGAGCTTGGCGCCGTTCTGCAGCGCCGCCATGTCGCCCACGCGCTGCTGCGGGAAGCGGTCCCAGGCGATGCCTTCGCTGGCGGCGAGCGCCGGCACGGCCGTCAGCACGGCCAGCAGCGACAGCGCCAGCGTGGAGAGGATCTTCTTCATGAGGGTCTCGGGTTCGGCTCGGTTCGCAAGGGCAGCGTGCGTTCAGTGCGCTTCGAACCGCACGCGCTCCGGCACGGGCTTGAACTCCCCGATGCGGCTCCACCACGGCATGAGCAGGAAGAAGCCGAAGTAGAAGAGCGTGCCGATCTGGGAGACGAGCGTGCCCATCTCCGACGGCGGCTTGATGCCCAGGTAGCCGAGCACGAGGAAGACGACGACGAAGATGCCGTACAGCCACACGTTCCAGCCCGGCCGGTAGCGGATGCTCTTCACCGGGCTGCGATCGAGCCACGGCAGCGCGAACAGGATCAGCACTGCCGCGCCCATCACGACGACGCCCCAGAACTTGGCATCGAAGGTCTTCAGCAGCGCGGCGAAGACCACTGCCGCGACGCCGACCGCCACCTTGCCGCGGCTGGACAGGCCGCCCAGCAGGATCGCGAGCACGCCGCCGACGAGCGTGATGCCGACGAGCCAGTTCACCATCACGTCGGTGGTGGCGCGCAGCATCGAGTAGTACGGCGTGAAGTACCACACCGGCGCGATGTGCGCCGGCGTCTTCAGCGGGTCGGCCGGGATGAAGTTGTTGAACTCGAGGAAGTAGCCGCCGAGCTCGGGCGCGAAGAAGACGATGGCCGAGAAGACGATCAGGAAGACGCCGACGCCCAGCAGGTCGTGCACCGTGTAGTAGGGGTGGAACGGGATGCCGTCCAGCGGCCGCCCGGTCTTCGGGTCCTTCGTGGCCTTGATCTCGACGCCGTCGGGGTTGTTCGAGCCGACGTCGTGCAGCGCGAAGATGTGCGCAACGACGAGGCCGATCAGCACCAGCGGCACGGCGATGACGTGGAAGCTGAAGAAGCGGTTCAGCGTCGCGTCGCCGACGACGTAGTCGCCGCGGATCAGGATGGCGAGGTCCTCGCCGACGAAGGGAATGGCGGCGAACAGGTTGATGATGACCTGCGCGCCCCAGTAGCTCATCTGGCCCCAGGGCAGCAGGTAGCCCATGAAGGCCTCGGCCATCAGCGCGAGGAAGATCGCGCAGCCGAAGATCCACACCAGCTCGCGCGGCTTGCGGTAGCTGCCGTAGACCATGCCGCGCCACATGTGCAGGTACACGACGATGAAGAACGCCGAGGCGCCCGTGCTGTGCATGTAGCGCATCAGCCAGCCCCACGGCACGTCGCGCATGATGTACTCGACCGACGCGAAGGCCGTCGCCGCGTCGGGCTTGTAGTGCATGACGAGGAAGATGCCGGTGACGATCTGGATCACCAGCACCACCATCGCCAGCGAGCCGAAGAAGTACATCCAGTTGAAGTTCTTCGGCGCGTAGTACTCCGACATGTGCACGCGGTAGGCCTCGAACGCGGTCGGGAACCGGTTCTCCAGCCACACGGTGGCCTGCGTCAGCGCCGACGCGCCTGCCGGCGCTTCCTTGAATTCAGCCATGGAGATGCCTCGGTGACTCTTCTGGGGGTGCCTGTCGCCTCGCGCCGGCCGGGCGGCCGCGGCGCGCGTTTGCTCTTCAGGCCTTCTTGTCCTCGCCGATCAGCAGCACGGTGTCGGAAACGTACATGTGCGGCGGCACCTCGAGGTTGTCGGGCGCCGGCTTGTTCTTGAACACGCGCCCGGCGAAGTCGAAGGTCGAGCCGTGGCAGGGGCACAGGAAGCCGCCGGCCCAGTCGTCGGGCAGCGAAGGCTGCGCACCCGGGGTGAACTTGTCCACCGGCGAGCAGCCCAGGTGCGAGCAGATGCCCACGCCGACGAACACCTCGGGCTTGATCGAGCGGTACTGGTTCTTCGCGTAATCCGGTGTCGGGTACTGCGTGCGCTGGCTGTTCGGATCGGCCACCAGCGGCTCGGTCTTCTTCAGCGACTCCAGCTGCTCGGGCGTGCGGCGCACGATCCACACCGGCTTGCCGCGCCACTCGACGACCAGCTTCTCGCCGGGCTTGACGCCGCTGATGTCCACCTGCACCGGTGCCCCAGCGGCGCGCGCACGTTCCGACGGCGCGAAGCTGGCGACGAAGGGCACCGCGGTGGCCACGCCGCCGACGGCGCCGACGCCGCAGGTGATGGCGATCCAGGTGCGGCGGTCCTTGTCGACGCCGCCGGCCTCGCCGGGGGTGCCGCTGCCCGCAACGCCGACGGCCGCTGCGCTCATCGCCTCGCTCATGACTTTCCTCAGCTCGGGTGCAATGTTGGGGTCAATCAAGAATTCTAGCCGAGGGGCCCGGGCCATCCGCGGCCGCTAACATGCCGCGCGCCGCTGCGGGCCCGGTGTCGCAGCGCGGACCCACAGCAACACAGCCAGGAGGGCTTGCACGTGAGCTTCATGTCCGAGTTCAAGGAGTTCGCCGTCAAGGGCAACGTCATGGATCTCGCCGTCGGCGTGATCATCGGCGGCGCGTTCGGCAAGATCGTCGACTCGATGGTCGGCGACCTCATCATGCCGCTCGTCGGCAAGGTCGTCGGCGGCCTCGACTTCAACAACTACTTCATCCCGCTGGCCGGCCAGACGGTGACCACGCTGGCCGAGGCGAAGAAGGCCGGCGCCGTGTTCGCCTACGGCAGCTTCCTCACCATCGCGCTCAATTTCGTCATCCTCGCCTTCATCATCTTCCTGATGGTCAAGCAGATGAACCGGCTGAAGCGCGAGGCGCCGCCTGCACCGCCGGCGCCGCCGGCACCCACGCCGGAGGACGTGCTGCTGCTGCGCGAGATCCGCGACTCCCTGAAGAAGTGAGACCCGCCCCCCGGCGCACGCCCCGCCGGCGGGACCACAAGCCCGTGCTTCGGGGGGCGCTCACGAGTTAGGGAAGCGTGCAACCGGGCGTCACAAGCGCGTGATCAGCGCCCGGTTTCACCCCCACACCTTTTCACAACCCGGGTAGGGGGTTGCCGCATACTCCAGCGGCCTGCCCCTTACCTATGAAAGTACCCACTCACCGCCGGCTGCCGGCCCAGCTGGAGGCGGCGGCCCACCGACTGAAACTGGCCGTGCGTTCGGCGGTGGATCGCACCGTCGAGAGCCTCGGCCTGTCTGCGTTGTCGGCGCCCAACCTGGTGCGCCGCGACGACCTGCTGGCCGCCCAGTTCGAGCTCAACCGCAAGTCGGCGGTGTTCACGCTCGCCTTCAACGAGGCGATGGACGAGTGGATCGCGCGCGAAGCGCAGGCGCCCGGCGAGCATGCCGCCAAGGCGACCACCAACTGGGATTCGCTGGCGCTGGTCGACGACCAGGAGGTCGAACGCAAGATCAGCGCCGAACGATTCGCACTCGACGTGGCCACGGGCTGCGAGTGGGAGCTGCGCGAGCTCGACGGCTACATCGGGTCGCTGCTCGGGCAGGAGGGCGAGACCGCGGTGCGCAACCCGCTGCGGCCCGAAGTCGTCGGCCACGCGGTCATCAAGGGCGTGGCTGCGGTCAGCGAGCGGCCCGAGGTGCGCAAGGTGCTGCAGGCCGAGATCAGCCGCTCGATTGCCGGCGACCTGCGCGCGACCTACGCCGACATCGTCGCCCGGCTGCGCAACGCCGGCGTGCAGCCCCTGTCGCTGGCGGTGCGCCAGCGCCAGCAGCGCGCTGCGGCCGGGGGCGCGGGGGAGGCCGGCCGCGCGGCCACCGAGTTCGACACGCTCGGCCGGCCGCTGGATCCGGCCCTCGGTGGCCCCGGGGGGCACGGCCACGACGACGGCGGCGAAGGGGCAGGCTTCTTCGGAGGGCCGGGCGGCCACTCGGGCCATGGCGGCGCCGGGGGGCATGGCCGCGGACCCGGCAGCCGGCACGGCAGCAGCTACGGCGGCACGGGGTACGGCGGCTACGCCGGGGGCGGCGTGGCCG
>JAHCKS010000037.1 GCA_026125665.1 Rubrivivax sp. | reverse complement strand
TGCGCCGCCGCGTCGCCCCGGCCCTGCTGCTCGCGCCACAGGCGGATGACGCGCTGCAGCTCGTCGAGGCTGACGCCGACGAGGTCGTTGTCGCGGTCCACCGGAGACAGCGCGTGGTGCAGCGACGTGTCCACCGCCGTCAGGTAGGCCGTCGGGCCCATGCGGATACTGTCGGCGCCGAGCGCGATCATCGTCGCCGCCGAAGCGCACTGCAGCGGCACCAGCGCCACCAGACGAGCGCAGTGCTGGCGAAGCAGGCTCACCAGGCGCAGCGACACCTGGCCGCTGCCGCCGTCGGACTTGAGGAACAGGTGGATCGTCTCGTGCCGGCCGAGCCGCTCGAGCAGGTGGTACAGCGCCACGACGTCGGAGTGGCACACCGAGCCGCGCGGGCCGTTCCAGTAGGCCACGAGCGGGCCGCCCAGGCGGGCCGAGATCTGCCGGATCAGCGCCTGCGTCTTGCTGAAGAGCACGGGCGGCTGCCTGACCTTGATGCCGGGCGGGCCTGCGACCTGGAGGGCCGCGCCCGGCAGCTGTTCGTTCTTCATGATCTTCTCGGGGTGGATGAAGAGGGGGGCGCGGCGGGAATGGTCTCGGTGGCAGGGCTCGAACCTGCGGCCTCGTGTTTCCGGAACACGCGCGCTTCCTGCTGCGCCACACCGAGAGGTGGGTGCCATCCGGTCACGGGTTCCGGCGCCGCCCAATCGTCGCGGCCGATTTCCACCCTCGCGGCGTTGCGCTCGGCGAGGGCTCCTTGATCTGTTGTCGTGTCTTCCACTTCGGCTGTGCCCACACGCGAGCGTCCCGTCGGACGTGGTGTCCCGCTGCACGGGGCCTGGCCAAGGGCCGCGCACATCCCGCCGCCACACCCACCCAGGCCGACGTGGCTGCGGAGTGCATGGACACACCCGAAGTGGTGCGGACGACGAGTCTCGCTCTGCCCGCCTGAGCAGCCACGACGTGGCCGCGCTCTGCCTGCCGAGCTGCATCCGCACGAATGGCAAGGCCGTCGGCGGCCCTTTGACGGGCACCGGTCACCTTGCCGCGTGTTGTCAAAGAGCTCACCGCTGCGTTGCCGTCGGTGGCATGCCGCACCGAAGCGCGGGCATGGCTTGTCTGGAACATCGGAAAGGACAAAGGCCCGGGTCCTTGCGGAACCGGGCCTCTGCGAACAGAGCGTGAAGGGCTACGCCTGAGCGCTTCCCTCTCCCGGATGTGCCTGGACCTCGACCCGCGCCGGCCTGCCGTCGCTGGCAAGGCGACGGCCCGGCAAGCTCGGGCGCGGCGTGAAGGCGCACGCACGAGCCACGGCGCGCGCGCCACCCTGCCGACCCGGCAGGGGTCGTGTCGTGATGGGGACGTTGCGCGGGGTCACGGTACGCAGGCCTTTCGGTGGCTCGGTGGGTCGGGTGGACCGGACGCACGCCCAACGAGGCGGGCGATGCGAAGCGGCGCACTGTAAAGAGTCTTTACCTCTTCGTCAACCCCCGGCGACAATGGCGCGGCGAAACGACGAAGGTTCACCCAAGAGGCCCGCGCCCAGCCCGTGTCCAAGATCACCGTCACGCGCCGGGAGAACGTGCTCGTGCTGTTCCACGAGCATGCCGAGCGCGCGCTTGCCGCCGGTGCCACGACGAAGGGGCTGGAGCAGGCGTTTGCCGCCACGCTGCAGATCTCGCCCAGCATGTGGAGCCAGATCAAGGCCGCGCGGCCGATCGGCGACAAGCTGGCGCGGCAGATCGAGGCGCTTGCGCGCAAGCCGGCAGGCTGGCTCGACGAGCCGCGCAAGGACGCACCGCCCAGCGCCGCCGAGACCGCGTTCCTCGAGCTCGCAGCCACGGCTTGGCGGCGCACGAACGCAGCGGGCCGCCGGGCGCTGCGCGAGGCCGTGAAGCGCGTGCTCGCGGACGCGGCCTAGCCCCGGGGGCGCGGTTCGGCCCGCAGGCGACGCCGGCTGCTTCAGCCGCCGCGGCCGCGTGGCCCGCGCGGTGTGCCGGGACCGCCGCCCAGGCCCTCGAGCCGTCGGTAGGCGCTGTAGTGCCGGATCGCCTGCTTCGCGCGGCCGAGCTGGTCGTGCAGGCGGGCGATGTTGAAGTGCGCGTCGGCGAGGTCGGCGTCGAGCGCGAGGCTGCGCTCGTAGGCGCGGATGGCCGCGTCGGGCTGGCCGGTGTCCTCGAGCGCCACGCCGAGGTTGAAGTGCAGCAGCGCTTCGCCGGGGCAATGCTCCAGGCCCTGGCGATACACCGCCGCCGCCTCGCGGTGGCGGCCGGCGGCGCCCAGCAGCACGCCGAGGTTGAGGTAGGCGTCGGCCTGCCCGGGCACCTCGGCAATGGCGTGTCGGTAGGCGGCCTCGGCAGCACCGGCATCACGCGCCTCGAACTCGATGCCGCGCTGCAGCCAGGGGGTGCCGGCCGCACGCGGCGCGGGCGCGCGGGCGGCGTCGGCTTCGGTGTCGACGGTGGGTGTGGTGTCGGGCTGCATCGCCGGCAGTGGCCGCAGCGCTCGCACCTTGGCACTCGCCGCGGCGGTGGCCGTGCCGGCCGCGCCCGCATCGGCCCCGATCTCGAAGTCGAACAGCATCTGCCCCGAGTCGGCGGCGCACGGCGCGCCGCCGTCGCGCACGACGACGTCGCTGCCCACCGCCGTGATGCGCAGCCCGGTGAGCGGCAGCGTCTCGGGCAGCGTGGCGCGCAGCCGGCGCAGCGACTGCACGATGCGCCGCGCCGGGATGCGCGAGCGCTGCAGCTCCTGCGCCGTGCGCAGCAGCACCATGTCCTGGAAGCTGAAGCGGTACTCGCGCCGCGGGCCGCGCGCCGGCTTGACGAAGCCCGCGGCGATGAGCCCGCCGATCACCGCGCGCGAAAGGCCGAGGGTCGAGCGGATGTCGCGCAGCGTGTAGGTCTGCATGCCGCCTGCGTGCCGGGCCGCCGCGCCGTGCCCGTGCCCTTCCTTCCTTCGCGTTCGGCCGGCCCTGTCCGCCCCGCCCGGGCGCCGAGGGCCGGCTACTTGCGCGCCCGGGCGCGCGGCGCCGGCGCGGTGGCGGCTTCGTCGGCGGCCTCGGCCGGCTCCGCGGCCCTGGCGCGCTTGGCGGACTTGCGCGGCAGCTCGGCCGCCGCCGGCGCCGCGGCGGCGGCAGGCGCAGCGGGTGCGGCCGTCTTCGCCGCCGCCTTGCGTCCGGTGAGGCTGGCGCGCAGCGCCTCGGTGAGGTCGATGATCTTCGCGTCGGCCGACTCGGCCCCCACGGGCTCGGCGACGACGATCGCCTTGCCGGCGATCTTCTCGTCGATGGCGGCGAGCACGCGCACCTTCTCCTCGTCCTTGAACTCGGCCGGGTCGTAGTCGTCGGCGGCGATCTGGTCGATCAGCTGCAGCGCCAGTTGCAGCTCGGGCTTGCTGATCTCGGCGCGCTCGATCTCGAGCTCGCGCATCGAGCGCACCTCGTCGGCGTAGAGCAGCTGCTGCAGGATGAGCCCGCCGTCCTCGGTTTCGGCGGGCCGCACCTGCACCACGTACTGCTTGCCCTTCCAGGCCCAGCGCGCCAGCGCGCAGCGGCCGCTTTCGAGCATTGCCTGGCGCAGCAGCTCGTAGGGCTTGGCGCCGCGCTTGTCGGGTGCCAGGTAGTAGGCCTTGTCGTAGTAGATGGGGTCGACCGCCTTCAGCGGAATGAACGACACGATGTCGATGGTGTGCCGCGCCGACTCCTCCAGCGCCTTCAGCTCCGCCGGCGTGAAGGTGACGTAGCGGTCCTTGTCGAACTCGTAGCCCTTGATCATGTCGGCGCGCTCGACGACCACACCTTCCTTGACGCACACGTACTGCTGCTTCAGCCGCGAGCCGCAGCTGTGCAGCATGTTGAAGTGCACCGCCGCGCCGCTTTCGGTGGCGGAGAACACCTTCACCGGAATGGAGACGAGGCCGAAGCTGAGCGACAGCGAGGCAATCGAACGGGCCGCCATGGGTGGCACCTGCGAGGGGGCGCGCCGGCAGTGCGCGGGGTGGCGAGGTTAGCGCGGACTTCGCGCCTTTGCCAAGCCGAGCGTCCGCATTGCTGCCGTGAGTGTCTGTTTGGCGCCGAAAAAGCCGGCCCACGGGTCGGCCGCACCCTGGAACGACAGGTGCTCGCGCGCCGTGGCGATGTTCCACTGCGCGCCACTCTTCAGCGTCGCCAGGTCGTCCCAGGCCACCGGCATCGACACCCCGAGCCCGGGCCGCGCGCGCGCCGAGAACGCTGCCGCCGTGGTGGCGCCGTGGCCGTTGCGCAGGTAGTCGACGAAGATCCTGCCGACGCGGTTCGATGCCCCGCTCTTGGCGACGAAGCGCGAGGGGATCGTTCGCGCCAGGTGCTCCACCGCCGCCTGCGAGAAGTCCTTCACCGTGTCGTAGTCGAGCCTCGCGGTCATCGGCACGACCACGTGCAGGCCCTTGCCGCCGCTCGTCTTCAGCCAGCCTTGCAGGCCCAGCTCGTCCAGCAGCGTGCGCACGAGCAGCGCGCCCTCGACCACGCGTTCCCAAGGCACCCCTTCACCGGGGTCGAGGTCGAAGACGATGCGGTCGGGCTGGTCGATCTTCTTCACCGTCGAGTTCCAGGTGTGGAGCTCGATGACGTTCATCTGCGCCGCGGCGAGCAGGCCGGCCGCATCGTGCACCTCGAGCAGCGGCGCGTGCCCGGGCCACAGCGAGGTCGGCAACACACGCAGGCCGGGGATGCTGCCGGCCTCGTCGTGCTTCTGGAAGAAGAGCGGGCCACCGACGCCCTCGGGCCCGCGCACCAGCGAGACCGGCCGGCCCGCCAGGTGCGGCAGGATGCGCTCGGCCACGCTGTCGTAGTAGCGCACGAGGTCGAGCTTGGTCAGGCCGGTGCTGGCGTCGATGACCCGCTCGCCGTGCGTCACCTTGATGCTCGGGCGGCCGTCGCGCGACGTGCCGTTCGCCGCGCGCGCCAGCGCGTCGGCATTGAGCACCCGCTCGCGCGTCACCGAGCGGGCCGGCTTGTCCGCGCGCAGCGCGATGAACACGGCATGCCGCACGTGCCCGGCCGGCGTCCAGCCGGCGAAGCGCACCTCGGCCACGAGCTCGGGCTTCACCCAGCGCTCGCTGCCCGAGGCGCGGCGCGACCAGCGCCCGGGGTCGGGGCTGCCGGCGGCGAACGGCGGCTCGCGCACCTCGAGCGCCGCAAGGCGCCTGAACAGGTCCGTGGCGGCGGCCGCATCCCAGCCGGTGCCGACGCTGCCGGCGTGTTCGAGCCGGCCCTGCGCGTCGTACACGCCGAGGATCAGGCTGCCGATCTCGGCGGCGGCGCCCTGGCGCACCGTGAACCCGCCGATGACCAGCTCCTGTCGGCCGGCGATCTTCAGCTTCAGCCAGCTGTCGCTGCGCTGCGAGACGTAGGGCGCGTCGGCGCGCTTGGCGATGATGCCTTCGAGCCCGAGCGTGCGCGCCGATTCGAGCAGGCTCGCCGCGTCGGCGGCGAAGTCGGCGCTGAAGCGCACGGCGGGGTCGTCGTCGTCCGAAGGCCCGCCGTCGCCACCGTCGCCGCCACTGCCGGCGCGGTCGAGCAGCTGGCGCAGCAGTGCGCGCCGCGCGAACAGCGGCGTGCGGCGCAGGTCGTGGCCGTCGTGGAACGGCAGGTCGAAGACGAAGTAGCGGATGGCCTCGCCGCCTTTCGATCCCGGGCGTGCCGAGTCGATGGCGTTCTGCAGCGCGCTGAAGTCGGGCGTGCCCCGCTCGCCGAGCACGACGATCTCGCCGTCGAGCCAGCTCGAGCGCCAGCCGAGCTTCGCCACCGCCGCGGCCAGCGGCTGCAGCCGGCTCGTCCAGTCGTGCCCGTTGCGCGTGTGCAGCGTCACGCCGCCGGCGGCGTCGAAGCGGGCGAGCAGGCGGTAGCCGTCGTACTTCAGCTCGTGCAGCCACTCGCCGCGGCCGGGCGGGCCTTCGCTCGCGGTGGCCAGCTGCGGTGCGAGCTTGTCGGGCAGCGTGTCCACGCGCACGGCACCGGGCAGATCGGCGGCCGAACGCGGCGGCGTCGCTTCGTTGCCCCGGCCGTGGGCCGCGGCGTTCGCCGCCGCGCCGCCACGCGGCTGCCGCTCCTCGACGAGCCCGAGCGGCTTGTCGACGACGCTGTCGGGCAGTGCGCTCACGACGTCGTACTCGGCACTCGGCCGCGCCCATGCGTCGCGCTTCTTGAACAGCATCCACGCTTCCTGGCGCTCGCCGGGCTTGGCGATGCGCACGAGCTCCCACAAGCCCGCGAGCTTCTCGCCGTGCAGCCTGAAGACGAGCTTGCCGTCGGCCATGCCGGCGCGCGGGTCGCCCACCGGCTCCCATTGGCCGCGGTCCCAGACGATGACGCGGCCGGCGCCGTACTGGCCCTTCGGGATCGTGCCCTCGAAGCTGCCGTAGGCGACCGGGTGGTCCTCGACGTGCACGGCCATGCGCTTGTCGGCCGGGTCGTAGCTCGGGCCACGCGGCAGCGCCCAGCTGACGAGCACGCCGTCCAGCTCGAGCCGGAAGTCGTAGTGCAGGCGCGAGGCCCAGTGCTTCTGCACGACGAACGAGAGCGGGCCTTCGGAGGCGACGACGTCACCGTCGCCGTCGCCCTCACCATCGCCGGATGGCTCGGGCGTGCGCGAGAAGTCGCGCTTCTCGGTGTACTTCTTCAGCGGGCGGGCCACGGCGGAGCCTCGATGAGCGTGCGGACCCACGCGGCCGTCGCGTCGAGCAGCCGGCTCATCACCTGCGCGTCGTGGGTGCCGCTGGCCGCACGCACGTGGAACGAGTGGTCGGCGTCGTCGAAGACCTCGAGCGTGGCGCGGGGGCCGAGCCGCGCGGCCACGTCCCGCACGAGCGCGAGCTCGGCCAGCTCGTCGCGCGTGCCCTGCAGGAAGAGCATGGGGCAGCAGACGCCGTCCAGATGCCCCGCGCGCTCGAGGCCGGGCTTGCCGGCCGGGTGCAGCGGAAAGCCGACGAAGACGAGGCCTTGCACGCCGGGCAAAGCCGCCGCGGCTTGCGCCTGCGAGGTCATGCGGCCGCCGAACGACTTGCCTCCGGCCACGAGCGGCAGGTCGGGCCACTGGCGAGCCGCTTCGGCCACGGCGGCGCGCACCGCCGCATGCGCCAGCGCCGGCGGATCGGGCCGCTTGCTGCCGTGCTCCATGTAGGCGAACTGGTAGCGCAGCGTGGCGATGCCGCGCCCGGCAAGGCCACGCGCCAGGCGCTCCATGAAGGCATGCCGCATGCCGGCGCCGGCCCCATGTGCCAGCACGAAAGCGGCCACGGGTGCGGCGCTGCCCGCGGGGTCGACGCGCAGCGCCGACACCGTGTCGCCGTTGGCGAGGGCCAGCCGCAGGGACAATGCGGACGGCCCCGTGCCATCGGACAGCGGGTCCGGCGGCGCAGCGGGTCGACGGGCGGCGGGCATCGGCCGCTAGCGTAACCGCGCTGCGGCGGCCGACGCCGTGGAGGAGCTTTGCAGGTGAACCAACAGCGGGCGCGCATCCGCGTCGGCGTCGGCGGCTGGACCTTCGAGCCGTGGCGCGACAACTTCTATCCCGCCGGCTGGCCGAAGGACCGCGAGCTCGAGTACGCCAGCCGCAAGCTGACGATGATCGAGGTCAACGGCACCTACTACGCGACGCAGAAGCCGGCCACCTTCGCGAAGTGGCGCGACGAGACGCCCGACGACTTCGTCTTCTCGCTGAAGGCGCACCGCCTGGCCACCAACCGGCGCGTGCTGGCCGAAGCGGGCGAGTCGATCGGCTGGTTCTGCGGCAGCGGCATCGCCGAGCTGGGGCCCAAGCTCGGCCCGGTCGTCTGGCAGTTCGCGCCGACGAAGAAGTTCGACGCCGCCGACTTCGAGGCCTTCCTGAAGCTGCTGCCGGCCGCGGCCGGCGGCGTGCCGTTGCGGCACGTCATGGACGTGCGGCACGAGAGCTTCCGCACCGGCGAGTACCTGGCGCTGGCCCGCCGCTACCGCGTGGCCACCTGCTTCACCGAGAGCGACGAGTACCCGTCGTTCGCCGACGTCACCGGCGACTTCGTCTACACGCGCGTCATGCGCGCCGCGGCCGGCGAGGGCGAGGGCATCGCTCCGGCGGTGGCTGCGCAGCTCGCCGCCTGCGCGCGCCGCTGGCACGAGGGGGGTGAACCTGCCGACCTGCCGCGCGTCGAGCCGGCGCCGGCGCCGGCGCCGCCCGCGCCGCCCCGCGACGTCTTCGTGCTCTTCATCGGTGGCGACAAGGAGAAGGCACCCGCGGCGGCGATGGCGTTGCTGCGGGAGTTGTAGCCACGGCACTGGCGAATGCACGAAGGGCGCGCCGGTGGCGCGCCCTTCGCAATGGAACAGCAGCAGTCGCTCAGGCGGCCATGGCCTCGCGGCGCGCATCGACGCTCGCCGGCCCGGCCCCGAGCGAGAACACGAACAGCAGCCCGCCGACGATGGCCAGGTTCTTCATGAACATCAGCTGCTGCACGAACTGCTGGTCGGCCGGCATGGCCCAGTAGTTGTGGAACAGCAGCGTGGCGACGACGGTGAACGCAGCGAGCGCCAGCGCCGACCAGCGCGCCTGGAACCCGACGACGAGCGCGAGGCCGCCGACGAGCTCGAGCAGCCCGGCACCGACGGCCAGCAGCGTCGGCGCGGGCAGGCCGGCGCTGGCGATGTAGCCGGCCGTGCCCTGCAGGCCGCTGAGCTTGCCGAAGCCCGAGACGATGAAGATGAGCGCCAGCAGCACGCGGCCGGCGACGACGACAGGAGCAATGGGTTTCATGACGAGGTCCTTCGATGCGGTGGAAGTGTGTCTTTCGACGCGGCCCGATGTGGTGCCGCGTTGGCCGCAACTGTGCGGCCGGAAGACGCCGGGCGGACCTGCCCCCACTTGAAGGGGCCCTTCAAAAGCGTTGAAGGGCGGGCGGCTCAGTGCACGTGGCCGTGTGATGCCGAGGCCGCCTGCGTGTGCCGCAGTTCGCCGCGCGCCTGCCGCAGCACCGAGGTGCCACCCGCCAGCGCCAACGCGGCCATGAGGCCGGCCACCGCGAGGTCGGGCCAGGCCGTGCCGGTGCCCAGCACGCCGAGCGCCGCGGCCATCACGGCGAGGTTGCCGAGGGCGTCGTTGCGCGTGCACAGCCACACGCTGCGCATGTTGGCGTCGCCTTCGCGGAAGGCGTAGAGCATCCACGCCACGCCAAGGTTGGCCAGCAGCGCGAGCACGGCCACGGCGCCCATCGTCATTGCCTCGGGCACCTCGCCGTGCCACACCGACCAGACGGCGCGGCCGAGCACGAAGGCGCCGAAGCCGATCATCGACGAGGCCTTGGCGACGGCGGCGCGGGCGCGCCAGGCCAGCGCCGCGGCGAGCACCGCGAGCGACACGCCGTAGTTCAGCGCGTCGCCGGCGAAGTCGATCGCGTCGGCCAGCAGCGACAGCGAACCGGCCTGCACGCCCGCGGCGACTTCGACGAGGAACATCGCGGCGTTCACCGCCAGGGCGATCCACAGCACGCGACGGTAGCGCGGCAGGTCGGCGACGCGGCCGGCGGCAGGGTTCTCGTGGTCGCAGCAGTGGGCGGACATGGGGCGGTGGTGCGGCAGCGGCAGCGCGTGACGAGCCATTGGAAACCCTGTAGCGGGTGCAGAGTCAAGCGGCGCGCGCCCTGCGTGGACTAGAGTGGGGCGCATGAAGATCGGGGACCTCGCCGCGACCACCGAGACGCCGGTCGAGACGATCCGCTACTACGAACGCGCCGGCCTGCTCGCCGCGCCGGCGCGCAGCGGCGGCAACTACCGGCTGTACGGCGAGGCGCACGTGCAGCGGCTGGCCTTCATCCGCCGCTGCCGCGCGCTGGACATGACGCTCGACGAGGTGCGCGCGCTGCTGGACTTCATCGACGCGCCGGGGCCGGACTGTGCGCGCGTCGATGCGCTGCTGGACGAGCACATCGGGCACGTGACGCAGCGCATCGCCGAGCTGAAGCGGCTGCAGGGCGAGCTGCGGGTGCTGCGCGCCCGTTGTGCGCAGCTGGGCAGCGGTGCCGAGTGCGGCATCCTGCAGGGGCTGCTCGCGCAAGGGCCGCCACCGCGCGCCCGGGCGCCCGCGTCGGGCGGGCATCCGCGCGGCGTGCACGGCGCCGCTCCCCGTGCGCGCAAGGCGCGGGCCGGGGCGGCTTCGCACAAGGCGCGGCGCAGTGGCTAGACTGCCCCGTATGCAAGCCGCCCAGAACGAACTGATCACCCGCGTCGGCCCCGGCACGCCTTGCGGCGAGCTGCTGCGCCGCTACTGGCACCCGGTGGCGCTGCTCGACGAGTTCGAGCCGCGGCTGGACCCGGCGATGGCCAAGCGCCCGTTGAAGGCGGTGCGCCTGCTCGGCCAGGACCTGATCCTGTGGCGCGACGTCGAGGGCCGCTACAGCCTGCTCGACCGCGACTGCCCGCACCGCGGCGCCGACCTGAAGTACGCGCGGCACGAAGGCGACGGCGTGCGCTGCCCGTTCCACGGCTGGAAGTTCGCCGCCGACGGGCGCTGCCTCGAGACGCCGGCCGAAGGCGCGGGCAGCACGCTGTGCCAGCGCGTGCGCCAGCGCAGCTACCCGCTGCGCGTGGCCGCGGGCACGCTGTTCGCCTTCCTCGGGCCCGAAGGCGCGCCGCCGCCCGAGCTGCCGGCCTTCGACTGCTTCGCTGCACCCGCCACGCACAGCTTCGCCTTCAAGGGGCTGTGGCGCTGCAACTGGCTGCAGGCCTTCGAGGTGGGCATCGACCCGGCGCATGCGTCGTTCCTGCACCGCATGCTCGACGAGGACGTCGACCCGCCCGATGTGCAGGGTCGCACCTACGGCCGCCAGTTCCGCGGCGCCAGCGCCGGCGAGGTCGACGGCGAACGCTGGCCGATGACACGCGTGCTGCGCGAGTGCCATTCGCCGGAGATCCGGCACGAGCCGCTCGGCGACAAGGCCGCGGGGCTGACGCGCATCACGACGCTGCGCCTCGTCAACGAGCGCCTGACGCACGTGCGCGTGACGAACGCGCTCTTCCCCTACACGTTCGTCATTCCGCTTTCGGAGACGGTGACGATCACGCAGATGCACGTGCCGGTGGACGACACGCACACCTACTGGGTCAGCTTCTTCACCAGCTTCGATGCGCCGCTCGCCAAGGAGACGATGCGCGCGCAGCGCCTGGTCAACACCGAGCTGCCCGACTACCTGCCGAGGAAGGGGCGCGAGAACGACTGGGGCTACAGCGCCGAGGAGCAGGCCAGCCGCACCTACCTCGGCATGGGCGAAGCGGACATCAACGTGCACGACCAGTGGGCCTGCGAGAGCATGGGCGCCATCGCCGACCGCACGCGCGAGCACCTGGGCACGAGCGACAAGGTGATCATGGCCAACCGGCGCATGCTGCTGGCGGCGATCGAGGCCGTTCAGCGGGGAGGCACCCCGCCCGGCGTGTTCGACGCTGCCACCGCTGCCGCGGTGACGGGGCCGGACACCATCGACTGCATCGCCCCGGCCGCCCGCTGGGAGGCGACGTGGCGCGAAGGCTGCGCCGCCAAGCGCGCGCGGGCTTCGTGGCTCGCGGCGGCGGGGGGCGGTTCGGCCGACGCAGCCGCGGCGGCACCGGCCACCGCGGTGCCGACCGACGTGCCCACGGCATGACGCTCGCCGAGCGCGCGGGCCTCGCCGGCGCGGCGCGCCGCGAGGCGGTGGACGCCGTGCTGGCGCGCGTGCGCGAGGCCGGGCTGGCGCAGGTGCGCGTCGCCTGGGGCGACCTGCACGGCACGTTCCGCGGCAAGACGCTCGTGCTCGACGCCGAGGCACGAGCGCTCGCCAGCGCCTTCGACGAAGGCATCGGCTTCGTCAGCACCATCCTGCTCAAGGACACCTCGGACCGCACGGCCTTCAAGGTCTTCGACCCCGAGGCGCCGGCGGCGCTGCCGGGCCTGCGCGGTGCCAACAACCTGCTGCTGCTGCCCGACCCGGCGAGCTTCGTCGTGCTGCCGTGGGCAGAGCGGACCGGCTGGCTGCGCGCCGAGCCGTTCTTCGCCGACGGCAGCGAAGTGCCGATCGACCCGCGCCGCGTGCTGCAGCGCGCGCTGGCCGCGCTGGCGCAGCAAGGCTGGCAGATGCGCTGCGGGCTCGAGGTCGAGTTCCACGTCTACCGTCTCGCCGACGACGCGCTCGCGGCCGAAGCCGCCGCCTGGCCGGCCGAGCCGCCGGCCGTGCGCCTGCTGCACCCGGGCTACAACCTGCTGGCCGAGGACTGGGCCGACATGGCGCACGAGGCGCTTGGCATCGTGCGCGAGAACGCGCTCGCGCTCGGGCTGCCGCTGCGCTCGCTCGAGATCGAGCTCGGTCCCAGCCAGTTCGAGGCCGTCTTCGGTGCCGTCGACGCGCTGGCCGCGGCCGACCAGATGCTGATGTTCCGCAACGGCATGCGCCAGGCGCTGCGCCGCGCCGGCTACCACGCGAGCTTCGTCTGCCGGCCGCCGCTGCCCAACTCCATCGCCAGCGGCTGGCACCTGCACCAGTCGCTGGTGCACGCGGCCGACGGGCGATCGGCCTACGTTCGCCAAGCCGGCGACCTGCCCGCCGGCGCCGGGCCGGGCGACGCGCGGCACCTGCTCTCCGACACCGGCGCGCAGTGGCTCGCCGGCTTGCTGGCGCACGCGCGCGGCATGGCCGCGCTGTGCGCGCCGACGCTGCCGGCCTACGGCCGCTACCAGGGCAGCGTGATGGCGCCGCAGGCGGCGCTGTGGGGGCGCGACAACCGCGGCGCGATGCTGCGTGTCGTCGGCCAACCGGGCGACCCGGCCATACGCATCGAGAACCGGCTCGGCGAGCCGATGGCCAACCCGTACCTCTACACCGCCGCGCAGGTGTTCGCCGGCCTCGACGGCGCGGCGCGCTCGCTCGTGCCGCCAGCGGCCACCGAGTCGCCGTACGCGCCGGCGCCGGTGATGCTGCCGACCTCGCTAGGCGAGGCGCTCGATGCGCTCGCCGCCGACGAGGTGATGCAGCAGGGCCTCGGCGGCCCGCTGGCGCGCGTCATCGAGACGGTGAAGCGGCAGGAGCTCGCGCGGCACGCCGCCGCCGTGGACGGGGAGGCCTGGCTGCGGCGCGAGTACTTCGGCCGGTACTGATGCCGCGCCGGCATAGCTGGTAGTGCCCACGTGCGGCTTCCTGCGCCGTGTGCAGGCGCCAGAATCCACCCCGTGACGATCCAGATCGAATTCATCGCCGACGACGGCCAGCGCCGCACGGTCGAGGCCGTCGAGGGCAAGAGCGTGATGTGGGCCGCCGTCGAGAACGGCGTCGAGGGCATCCTCGCCGATTGCGGCGGCTGCATGACCTGCGCCACCTGCCACGTCATCGTGCCGGAGGACTGGCGCGAGCGCCTGCCGCCGCCCACGAGCGACGAGGACGCGATGCTCGACATGACCGCCGCCCCGCGCGAGCCCGGCAGCCGCCTGAGCTGCCAGCTCGTCGTCACCCCGCAGTTGCACGGACTGACGCTGAAGCTGCCGCCGACACAATACTGACAAGGCGACGGGCGCGCTCGCGCGCACCCGCAGCCGCACAGGCGCACCGGCGACGGCGGCCCGCCGAAGGGGCGGGCGGCGGGCGACCCGGGTCGACCGAGGCGACGCAACGCGACAGGAGGGGCGCATGCGCCTGATGAGAGCCTTGGGGCTCGGGGCCAAGGCCTGCGCCATCCTGGCGGGGCTGCTGCTGACGCTGATCACGCTGATGACCTGCGCCAGCGTGGCCGGCCGCAACACGGTGGGCTGGACGCTCGTCGGCGACTTCGAGCTCACCGGCTCGGCCGCCGGCGCGGCGATCGCGCTCTTCCTGCCGTGGTGCCAGTACCGCCGCGGCAACATCATCGTCGACTTCTTCACCAGCAAGGCGAGCCCGGCCACGCAGGCCGCGCTCGACCGCATCGGCGCGCTGCTGCTGGGCGCGGCGATGGCGCTGCTCGCGTGGCGCAGCGCGCTCGGCGGGCTGAACGCCTGGAACACGCAGGCCGGCTCGATGATGCTCGGCTTCCCGGAGTGGATCGTCTACGCGCTGATGGTGCCGCCGATCGCGCTGACGGCGCTGATCGCGCTGGCGCAGGCGGCCTGGGGCTTCGAGGGCGGCGGGGCCGCACGATGAGCCCGATCGCGCTGGCGCTGCTGATCTTCGCCGTCATGCTGGCGCTGATGGCCCTGCGCGTGCCGATCGCGGTGACGATGTTCGCCGCCGGCGTCACCGGCTACGTGCTGCAGGCGGGCTGGCTGCCGCTGGCGAGCTTCCTGAACACGCAGGCCTTCGCCCGCTTCGCGAGCTACGACCTCTCGGTCATCCCGCTGTTCATCCTGATGGGCAACTTCGCCACGCAGGGGGGCATCAGCAAGGCGCTGTTCGGGTTCGCCGCGTCGGTGATGGCGCGCTTCAAGGGCGGGCTGGCGATGGCCGCGGTGATGGCCTGTGCGGCCTTCGGCGCGATCTGCGGCTCGAGCGTCGCCACCGCGGCCACGATCACGCAGGTGGCGCTGCCGGAGATGCGCAAGCACGGCTTCTCGGGCCGGCTCTCCACGGGCACGCTGGCCGCCGGCGGCACGCTCGGCATCCTCGTGCCGCCGTCGGTGCCGCTGGTCATCTACGCCATCCTCACCGAGCAAAACATCGCCAAGCTCTTCGCCGCGGCGATGATCCCCGGCCTCATCGCGATGCTCGGCTACATGGCTGCCATCGCGATCTACGTACGCTGGGTGCCCGGCCACGCGCCCGAGCACGACGAGGCGCCGGCGCTCGGCTGGGCGTCGTTCGCGGGCGTTCTGCCGATCGCCGTGATCTTCCTCGTCGTCTTCGGCGGCATCTACGGCGGGCTGTTCACGCCCACCGAAGGAGCCGCGGTGGGCGCGGCCTCGACGTTCGTCGCGGCGCTGGCCCGGCGCGAGCTCGACTGGCGCAAGTTCAAGCAGTGCTTCTACGCCACGGCCGAGGCCTCGGCGATGATCTTCATGATCTTCCTCGGCGCCGACCTGATGAATGCGGCGCTGGCGCTGACGCAGGTGCCGGGCCAGCTCGCCGCCGTCGTGCAGGGCTGGGGGCTGCCGCCGCTGGCCGTGGTGGGCGCGATCCTCGTCTTCTACGTCGTGCTCGGCGCGGTGATGGACGAGCTGTCGATGATCCTGCTGACGATCCCGATCTTCTTCCCGATGGTCATCGGGCTGGATTTCGGCATGCCCAAGGAGAGCGTGGCCATCTGGTTCGGCATCATGGTGCTGATGACGGTGGGCTTCGGCCTGCTGGCGCCGCCGGTCGGGCTGAACGTCTACATCGTCAACGGCATGGCGCGCGACATCCCCATCGCCGAAAGCTACCGCGGCGTGCTGCCGTTCCTCGCCAGCGACGTGCTGCGCACGCTGCTGCTGCTGTTCGTGCCGGCGCTGTCGTTGTGGCTGGTGAAGTACGTGGGGTGAGCCGGAGCGCCGGTTCGGGCGCGGCCCGCCGAGCCTAGCGGCGCAGGCGCGGGATCATCCTTGCGAGCACGTTGTCCTTGCGCACGAGGTGGTGGTACAGCGCCGCGGCCACGTGCACGGCGACCAGCGCCACGAGCAGCAGCGCCAGCACGCCGTGCACGGCGAACACGGTGCTCGCGGCGGCCTTGTCGGGCGCCACCACGGCGGGCAGCTTGAACAGGCCGAAGATGTCCAGCGCCGGATAGAGCGAGACACCGACGTAGCCGGCCACCGGCACGGCGATCAGCAACAGGTACAGGCCCCAGTGGTTGGCGTGGCTCGCGAGCCTCTGCCACGGCTCGAGCGTCGGCTCGTCGGGCGGCGCGCCGCGCGCGAAGCGATAGGCGAGCCGCCAGAGCACGAGCACCAGGATCGTGACGCCGACGAGCTTGTGGCCGTTGTACAGCGCGCCGGTCAGCTTGTCCCACAGGTTCAGCGTGTTGCCGCGGTAGACCATCCAGACCCCGACCGGCACCTGGAGCGCGACCAGGACCACGGTCACCCAGTGCAGCGTCCGCGCCAGCGGGCTGTAGGTCCGCACCGGTGCGCTCGCCTGCGGTGTCGTGCTCATCGTGTGCGCTCCTCTTCCCCGTTCCATCTTCGTTGCCCCCCGTTCAGCGCGGCGGCGCCGCCGCCGCCGCCAGCGCTTCGCGCGCGATGGCCACGTAGCCGTCCAGCGCCGCCAGCCGGGCCTCGCCGAGCGGGCGCAGCGGCGAGTTGGCCGCCGTCAGCGGCCTCGCCGGGTCGTGCCTGAAGCCTTCGAAGGCGGCGCGCCAGCGCGCCAGCTCGGCCGCCGGCACGTCGGGCCGAGCGACGAAGAGCGGGCCCGGGATGTCGTGCACCGTGGCGAGCACACGTTCGCCGCGCGGCGTGGCCGGCGGCAGCGAGGCGAGCTGCGTGTCGGCGCAGACGATCGCCGCCACCTCGTCGCGATCGAGCGCGAACAGGGCGCTGTTGATCGAGGCCAT
This sequence comes from Rubrivivax sp., assembly GCA_026125665.1. GTDB lineage: Bacteria > Pseudomonadota > Gammaproteobacteria > Burkholderiales > Burkholderiaceae_C > Rubrivivax. Next base: position 26,949 of record JAHCKS010000037.1, on the reverse strand, counting down.
CGCCAGCACCTTCACCGAGCCGGCCAGGCCCTGCTGCTGCAGCCAGCGGCGGCCGACGGTGGCCGTGAGCGACAGCGCGTCGAGCATGCCGACGCTGCGGCCGCGCAGGTCGGCGGGGCTGCGCACGGGCCCGGCGTCCTTGACGCACACGATCACCGTCACCGTCGCCGTCGGTGCGGCGATCATCTGCCAGCCCCAGTCGGCCATCACCAGGCGGGCCAGGTGCGCGGGCAGCTGCACGATGTCGTGCTCCTGGTGCCGAGTCGCCTCCATCAGCGCTCGGAAGTCGCGTGCCGTCGGCATCTGCACCGGCTGCGCCAGCGCCGCCTCGAGATGCCGGCGCAGCGGCGCGAAGGCCGTGAGCAGCGCGGCCGGCGAGAGGAAGGGCGCCAGAGCCACCACCAGCGGCACGCCTGCCGGGGCCTGCGCGCGCAACGGCCGCTGGGCCAGGGCGGCCGCCGCCGTGGCAAGGGCCACCCGCAGCAGCCGGCGGCGGCGGTGGACCTGCCCTGTCGGTCGAGAGCGCATGGGGTTTCTCCGTGCAAGGGCCGTGCAAGGGCCGGGCGAGGCGCCGCGCTCAGGCGTCGGCCACGACCCCGAGCAGGCGATCGAGCCGCTGCAGCAGCGTCGGCACGTCCACCGGCTTCGTGACGTAGCCGTCGAAGCCGGCGGCCAGCGCCCGGCGCACATCGGCCGGCATGGCGTTGGCGCTCAGCGCGAGCAGCGGCAGCCGCGCGATGGCCGGCTCGGCGCGCACGCGCCTGCACAGCGCCACGCCGTCCAGGCCGGGCAGATCGATGTCGACGATGGCGCCGTCGAAGCTCTCGTCGAGCAGTCGCTGCAGCCCGGACAGGCCGTCCCCGGCCACTTCGAGCGCCCAGGCCGGGCGCAGCAGCACCACCTGGCGCAGCAACTCGACGTTGGACGGGTTGTCCTCCACGTACAGCAGGCGCCGGCGCGTCGCGGGCACCGACGGCGCGAAAGGCGCGACGGTGGGCCGCACCGGCGCCGTGGCCGTGCCGAGGTCCGGGGCTTCGGCCACCGGCAGCAGCACCCGGAACTCCGAGCCCACGCCCGCCTGCGAGTGCACCTCGAGCCGCCCGCCCATCAGCTCCACGAGGCGCCGCGTGATGACCAGGCCGATGCCGGTGCCCTCGATGGTCTCGTCGTCGCGCAGGAAGCGCGTGAACGGCTCGAACAGCCGCTGCAGGTGCTCGGGCTCGAAACCGCGGCCGGTGTCGACCACGGCCAGCGCGCGCCGGCCCTGCGCCGGCGGGGCGATGCGCACCTCGACGCGACCGCCGTCGCGGTTGTACTTGACGGCATTGCTGAGCAGGTTGGCCAGCACCTGCTTCAGCCGCCGGCGGTCGGCCGTGACCCAGCTGCCGCCGGGCTCGCCCGGCGGCGGCACGAGCGCGATGCGGCGTTCGCCGGCCTGCACCTGCACCAGCGCCAGCGACTCGGCGACCAGGGCGTGCAGCTCCACCGGCTCGGCCGAGGTGGTCATCACGCCGGCCTCGATGCGCGACAGGTCGAGCACGTCGTTGATCAGCGCCAGCAGGTGCCAGCCGGCCGTCTCGATCTGCCGCAGCCGCGCCAGATCGTCGGCGGCGAGCCGCGTGCCGTCCATCGCCATCACCTGCGCGAAGCCGAGGATGGCGTTGAGCGGTGTGCGCAGCTCGTGGCTCATGCGCGAGAGGAACTCGCTCTTCGTGCGGCTGGCGCGTTCGGCCTCTTCCTTGGCGCGCGCCAGCTCGGCGGTTCGTTCGAGCACCCGCTGCTCCAGCGACTCGTTGGCGCTGCGCAGCTCGCGCTCGGCCTCGACGTGTCGCGTCACGTCGGTGAGCGTGGCCATCGCCGCGTAGGGCTCGGTTTCGCCGTCGCGCACGAGCGGCGTGGCGTTCACGCTCACCCACGACTCGGCGCCGTCGGCGCGGCGGATGCGCAGCAGCCGGTCGCGCTGCGGCTGGCCGCTGGCGAGCACGGCGACGGTCGCACGGTCCTGCGGGCGCATCGGCTGCCCGTCGGGCAGGAACAGCTGCGCGCCGGCACGGTTGACGTCGAACACCTGACCCGGCGCCGGCCGGTCCAGGCCGTGCAGGCGCAGGAAGGTGTCGTTGCAGTCGAGCACGCGGTTGTCGCGGTCGACGATGAGATAACCCTCGGCCAGCGTGTCGAGCACGCTGCGCGTGAAGCGCTGCTGTTCGCGCAGCTCCCGCAGCTGCGTGGCCACCGCCTGCGCCATGCGGTTGAAGGCGCTGGCGACCTCGTCGATCTCGCGCACGCGGCTGGCCGGCAGGCGCGTGCCGTAGTCGCCCTCGGCGATGCGCCGGCTGGCCCGCGAGAGGCCGCGGAACTCGCGTGTCAGCCAGCCCATCGCCAGCACGAGCAGCAGCATGCCGGCGACGAGCACGCCGCCGCCGATGGCCAGGCTGTTCGTGCTCAGCTGCCGCTGCGCCGCCGCGAGCGTGCTGGTGCGCAGCGTGAAGCGCACCTGGCCGAGCGTCTGGTCGGCCAAACGCACCGGCACGCTGGCCACGCGCTGGCCGGGCCGGGGCTCGGGCCCGGCGGCGGCGACGAGGCGGCCGCGCGCGTCGGTGAGCTCGAGGAACGCCAGGTTGCCGCCGGAAGCGACGTTGCCGCGCACGACCTCGGCGATGGTGGCGTAGTCGCGCGCCGCGAGCAGCGGGCCGAGCGCGGCCACGAGCAGCGGCGCCAGCGCATCGCGTTCGCCGTCGAAGCGTTCCTGCAGCGTGCGCTGCATCTGCACCTGCGCGTTCCACAGCAGCAGGCCGAGCATCGCCACGAAGACGGCAAGGCTTGCCAGCAGGTACTGGCTGCGCAGCGTACGGAACACCGACGGCAACGGGCCGCTCCTCCAGGCCGCTGAATCGCGGCCCGCAGCCATTGTGTCGCAGCGGGTCGTGGCCGAAGCGGGCGCCGGCCGCGTGCGCGGCGCGTTTCCCATCAGGGTAAGTCTCGAAGCCCGCGCCGCGGCGCGGCCGTTAAGTTCGTCTGCCTTCCCATCCGACGCGGAGAGCCATCCGATGAAACGCCGTTCCCTCCTGCACGGGGCCGCCGCCGCGGCCACTCTCGGTTCGCCGCTGGCCGCGCTGGCTCAGCAGTCGGTGACGCTGAAGTTCCACACCTTCATGACGCCGATGAGCGCGGTGTGGCTGACGATGCACAAGCCCTGGATGGAGAAGGTCGAGAAGGACTCCGGCGGCCGCATCAAGTTCGAGGCCTACCCGGCGATGCAGCTGGGCGGCACGCCTTTCCAGCTGTACGACCAGGTGCGCGACGGCGTCGTCGACGTCGTGTGGGTGCTGCCGGCCTGGGCCGGCGGGCGCTTCCCGCGCGTCGAGGTGTTCGAGCTGCCGTTCATGATGAACAACGCCGAGGCCACGTCGAAGGCCTATTGGGAGTACTACCAGACCCAGTGCCCCGACGAGTTCAAGGACACGCATCCGCTGGCGCTGCACGTGCACGGCCCGGGCATGTTCCACACGGTGAGCAAGCCGCTGCACAGCGTGGCCGACTTCAAGGGCCTGAAGATGCGCGGGCCGTCCAAGCAGGTGACGAAGCTGCTGGCCTCGGTGGGGGCGGTGCCTGTCGGCATGCCGCTGCCGCAGATCCCCGACTCGCTGAGCAAGGGCACGATCGACGGCTGCGTCATCCCGTGGGAGGTCGTGCCGTCGGTGAAGGTGCACGAGCTGTGCAAGCACCACAGCGAGTTCGACAACACCGCCGGCGCGCTCTACACGTCGGCGTTCATCCTGGCGATGAACAAGGCCAGGTACGAGTCGCTCGCGCCCGACCTGAAGAAGGTCGTCGACGCGAACTCCGGCCTGGCCACGTCGGCCTGGCTCGGCAAGGTGCAGCAGGCCAACGACGTGCCGGGCCGCAAGGCCGCCGTCGACCGCGGCAACACGATCTACCAGTTCAGTGCCGCGCAGCGCGAGGAGTTCCGCTCGCGCTCGGCCAAGATCGACGACGAGTGGGTGGCCGACATGGACAAGCGCGGCTTCAACGGCAAGGCGCTGCTCGAAGCCGCCCGCGCGCTGATCGCCAAACACGGCAAGGGCTGAACGTCCCTGCCGCCCAGGCTCCTAGCTTCCCGGGCGGTTGACCGGCGGCACCTCGGGCGGGCGCCCGAGGTGCAGCGCCAGGCCGAGCGCCCCCATGTGGCCGCAACGGCCGAGGATGGACTCGGCCAGCGGCAGGAACTCGTTCTCCTCGAACCGCGCGTGCGCTTCGTAGCACCGGACGAGCGTGCGCAGCGCCCCGGCGAGCTCGTCGCCGGACGGCACCGCGTGCCGTTCCCGCGCCAGGCGCCTGAGCGAGGGCTCGAGGGCCAGGAAGGCGCGTTCGACTTCGCGGTGCTCGCGCGTGAGTTGCGCGGCGATGGCCTGCACGCGCCTGCGCTCCTCACCGGGAGCGCTGCTGGCGACGACGGCGGGCATGAGCTCGCGCTCCTCGTCCTCGTGGTGCCTGAACAGGGTGGCGCGGAAGAACACGAGCGTCTCGTCGATGGGGGCGCGGGCACGTGCGGCGGGCTCGTCGCACGCAGCCAGGCCGCCGAACGCTTCCAGCTGCTGCAAGATGGCTTCGTGGTATCCGGTGAAGCGGCCCACCGGTGCGGCGTCCGCCGGCGGGCCCGGCGCGGTGTCCGGCAGGGCTTCGGCCGAGGTGGCTGGCGTGGTGACGACCGTCATCGGAGCGCTCCTTCCCGGTGGCGATGGCGCCGCGAAAGCTACGCCTGCGGCAGCAGGACGGGATTGACTGCCGTCAATGCCCGAACCGCGCTCCCGCCCGGGGCCGCGGGCGGCGCTCCTCAGATCCTCGAGCCGTAGCGCTGCAGCACCTCGGGCATGACGTGCCGCAGATGCAGGGACAGCCCGAGCGCGGCCATGTGGTCGCTGTTGCGGCCGAGGATCGTGGCCGACAGCGGCAGGAACTCGTTCTCCTCGTAGCGCGCGTGGTCCTCGTAGCGCTCGACGAGCGAGCGGACCTGCGCGGCCAGCTCGTCGGCAGGCAATGGCAGGTCCTGACCCTTCGCCAGGCGTTTCAGCGAAGGCTCGAGCGCTTCGAAAGCCGCCTCCACCTCGCGGTGCTCGCGCGTCAGCTGCTCGGCGATGGCCTGCACGCGCGCGCGCTCCTCGCCGGGCGTCGCGCTGGAGAGCACGGCCGGGAACAGCTCGCGCTCCTCTTCCTGGTGGTGCTCGAACACCGCGGCGCGGAAGAAGCGCAGCGTCTCGCCAGCGACGGCCCGGGCACGCGCTGCGGGCTCGACGAGCGCCGGCAACTCCGCGAGCGAGCCGAGGTGCTGCAGGATGCCTTCGTGGCAGCGGGAGAAGCCGGCAATGGGCTCGGCGGTCGGCTCGGCAGTCGGCTCGGCGCCGGGCGTGGCCGGAGCGGCAGGGCTGGCAGGGATGGCGTTCATCGGGAACTCCGCGGCGGCGGCGTGTGATGGAGCGCAAGGTACGCGCCGGGCGGGGCGCCGGTCTTGACGGCCATCAAGCGCCGACGCGATGCGCCCCGCCGAGCGCGAGCTCGCGTCCCAGCCACGCGGCACCGCGCACACCCGAGGCGTCGCCGTGACGGCTGGCGGCCAGCGCCGTGCGCACCGGCTCGCGCACGCCGCCCGACACCACCCAGGCCTGCCACAGCGCCGGCACGCGGTGCAGCAGGTGCGGCATGCGCGACAGGCCGCCGCCGAGCACGACGATGTCCGGGTCGAGGAGGTTGATGACGCCGGCCAGCGCGCGCGCCAGGCGCGAGGCGTGACGTTCGAGCGTCGCGGCGCAGGCGGCGTCGCCGGCCGCCGCTGCGGCGGCGATCTGCTCGGCCGTCGGTCGTGTGCCGTCGTCGGCGTGGCGATTGAACTCGGTGTGGTCGCGCGCCAGCCCGGGGCCGCTGACGAGCGTCTCGATGCAGCCGGCCTGTCCGCAGTAGCACTGCCAGTGCGGGTCGGCACCGGGCTCGGCCCACGGCAGCGGGTTGTGCCCATTGCCGGCGCGCGTACTCTCGCATGCGACGACTCGGCACCGGGCTCGGCCCACGGCAGCGGGTTGTGCCCCCACTCGCCGGCCACGCCGTTCGGCCCGGTGAGCACGCGCCCGTGCACGGCGATGCCGGCGCCCACCCCGGTGCCGAGGATGGCGGCGAAGACAACGCCGTGCCCGGCGCCGGCGCCGTCGGTGGCCTCCGAGAGCGCGAGGCAGTTGGCGTCGTTGGCCACCGCCACCGGCTGGCCAAGCCGAAGCTCGAGGTCGCGCTGCAGGAAGCGGCCGTTCAGGCACTGCGAGTTGCAGTTCTTCATGCGCCCGTCGGCGGTGACGGTGCCCGGCGTGCCGAGGCCGATGCTCGGCGCACCGCCTGCGGCACCGGCCGCGCCCTCGGCGCTGCGCGCGCGCTGCACCAGCGCTTCGAGCATCGCGAGCGTCGCCGCGTAGTCGCCGGCCGGCGTGGCGACACGCTCGCGCCAGCGCACGCTGCCGTCGTCGGCCAGCAGCACCGCCTCGGTCTTCGTGCCGCCGAGGTCGATGCCGAGCATCGGCGGCGCCGCGGCGCGCGGATCGGTCGCGTTCAGAGGGGCGCCGTGCGGGCGTGCAACCAGGCCAGCGCCGCGCCGCCCACACGCGGCGCGAGGCGCTCGCGCACCGTCGCATGGTAGGCGTCCAGCCAGGCGATCTCGTCGGCACGCAGCAGCGAACGTTCGATGCAGCGCGTGTCGATCGGGCACAGCGTCAGCGTCTCGAACTCGAGGAACTCGCCGAAGGTGTCGCCTTCGGCCGTGGCGGCGGGCACGTTGAGCACGAGGTTCTCGATGCGCACGCCCCAGCGCCCGGGGCGGTACAGGCCCGGCTCGATCGAGGTGATCATGCCCGGCTCCATCGCCATGTTCGGCTCGGGGATCGTGCGGCTGATGCTCTGCGGCCCTTCGTGCACGTTGAGGAAGTAGCCCACCCCGTGCCCGGTGCCGTGGCCGAAGTCCAGCCCCTCGGCCCACAGCGGCGCGCGCGCGATCGCGTCCAGCATCGGGCTGAGCGTGCCGCGCGGGAACCGCGTGCGCGACAGCGCCATCGTGCCCTTCAGCACGAGCGTGTAGTCGCGCTTCATCGCGGCACTCGGCGTGCCCACGGGCCATACGCGCGTGATGTCGGTGGTGCCGCCGAGGTACTGGCCGCCGCTGTCGATGAGCAGCAGGCCGCCCTCGCCTTCGTTCACCTCGATCGTGGCGAAGCTCTCCGGCGTGGCGCGGTAGTGCGGCAGCGCGCCGTTGGCGTTGAAGCCGGCGATGGTGGAGAACGACAGCCCGACGAAGCCGGCGCGGCGCGCGCGCGCCGCCGAGAGCTTCTCGTCGATCGTCAGCTCGGTGACCGGGCCGTGCGGCCGAGAGGCTGCAAGCGCCTCCTCCATCCAGGCGTAGAACTCGCACATCGCCGCGCCGTCCTGGATCATCGCCTCGCGCACGTGCGCCGCTTCGGCTTGCGTCTTGCGGCTCTTGGCGAGCGTGCTCGGGTTGATCGCCTCCAGCACCTTGCAGCCGGCGCCGACGCGCTCGCGGAAGGCCAGCGTCACGCGCTTGGGGTCCAGCAGCAGCGTCGCGCCGACGCCGAGCGCGGCCAGCGCCGCGGGTGCTTCGCCGTACGGCGCGACGGCGATGCCGTCGGCGGCGAGCGCCGCGCGCTCCGCCTCGCCGACCTTGCCGGCGCCAACGAAGAGCCGGCCGCCCCCGGGCGCAAGCAGCAGGTGCGCGAGGAAGACCGGGTTGTATTCGACGTCGTTGCCGCGCAAGTTGGTGATCCACGCGATGTCGTCGACGGTGGAGACGAAGTGGTGCGTCGCGCCGTGCCGCACCATCGCCTCGCGCACGAGCGCGAGCTTGTCGGCGCGCGAGCGCGGCGCATGCGGCGCCTGGTGCGTGTACACCGGTGCGGTCGGCAGTGCCGGGCGGTCGGGCCAGATCGCGTCCAGCGGGTCGCGGTCGGTGACGAGGCGGATGCCAGCCGCCTCGAGCCGCGCCTTCAGTGCCTGCGCCGCGGCGAGGCCGAGCACCTGGCCGTCGACGGCCACCGTGCCGCCGCGCGGTACCTGTTCGACGAGCCAGTCGAGGTGTGCGGGCGCCGCCGCCGTGACGATGCGCACGAGCTCGATGCCGCTGCCGGCCAGCTCGCGCTCGGCCTGCTCCCAGTAGCGGCTGTCGGCGAACAGCGCCGCGGCGCGCTGCCCGACGACGAGCGTGCCCATCGAGCCGGTGAAGCCTGACAGCCACTCGCGCCCCTGCCAGCGCCCGGGCAGGTATTCGGAGAGGTGCGGGTCGGCGCTCGGCACCAGCAGCGCGTCGAAGCCTTCGCGCGCGAGCACCTCGCGCAGTTGCGTGAGACGGGCGCGGAAGGGGGAAGTGCGGGCGTCCATCGGGGGCTCCGTGGGGGCGTCGGGGGTCGGGGCATTCTAGGAGCCGGGCGTTCCGCTCACCGGCCGAAGGAAGGGCGGATCGGGACACCGCCTGCGCCATTTGCCCCGTAGCATCGCCATGCCATCGAAGTCGAGGGAGCCATGAACGATCGGGCTTCCGCCGAGGGGGCGACAGCGGGCCGGTTGCGGCTGGGCCGCTGCACGCTGGACCTGGCGGCAGGCGAGTTGTTCACCGCCGAGGGGGAGCTGGCCGGCCTGCGCAAGCAGGCGCTGGACCTGCTGCTTGTGCTCGGCCGCCGCGCCGGCCACGTCGTGGGCAAGAGCGAGCTGATGGACCAGGTCTGGCCGAAGGTCGTCGTCGGCGAGGGCTCGCTGACGCAGGCCATCGCCGACGTGCGGCGCGCTCTCGGCGACGACGAGCACCGGCTGGTGCGCACCGTGGCGCGGCGCGGCTACATGCTGGTGCCCGACGGCGCGCCGCCGGTGGTCGATCCGATTGAAACGCTGCCGGCGGACGACATCGCCGCGGCGGGCGAGACGAGCATGGCCGCTGCGCCGGCGGCGCCCGCGCCCGCACCGACGGCGGTGGTCGCCGCCGGCGCGGCATCCGCAGGGCCCTCCGCGCGGGCGCTGCGATGGCATGCGGCACTGGCCGGCGCGCTGGCACTGGTCATGTTGCTGGCCGCCGGCGCCTGGCTCGCCTGGCGCGGCGGCGCTCCGCTCTGGCGATCGCCTGCCGACATGGCGCGCGCGCCGCTGCCGCGCGAGATCCCGCCGCTGTCGATCATCGTGTTGCCGTTGGTGGTCGAGGGCCAGTCCCAGGAGGCCGAGTGGCTGGCCGACGCCTTGCACGGCGACCTCGTCACCTCGGTCGCCCGCCAGCACAACAGCCTCGTCATTGCCCGCGACACCGCCGCCACGTACAAGGGCAGGACGGTCGATCCGCGCCGCGTGGCGCGCGAGATGGGCGTGCGCCACGTCGTGCACGGCAGCCTGCGCCAGGAGGGCACGACCATCCACCTGAACCTCGCGCTTGTCGACGGCGACAGCGGCGTTCAACGTTGGGCCGAGAACTTCGCCATCGAACGCGCCCAGATCGCGCAGGCCGTGGGCGACTTTGCCGTGGCGATCGAGCGCACGCTGACGCCGGCCCTGTACCGCACCACCGTCGAGCGGCGTGCCGCCCTGTCGCCGGCCGAGGTCACCGCGGACGACCTGGCCATGCAGGGCGTCGCGCTGTGGTATCGCGGCGTGACACGCGAGAACGTGCTCGCCGCGCGCACGCTGTTCGAACGCGCACTGACGCTGGATCCGAACTCGGCGCGGGCCTGGGCGGGCATCCAGTACACCACCACCAACCAGCTCCTCAACAGCTGGACGGAGGACCGGGCCGGCACGGCGCGCCGCCACGACGAGGCGCTGGCCAACCTCGAGCGGGTGGATCCCGAGGGCACCTATACCTTCTCCGCCAAGACCTTCAAGCTGTACCAGCGCCGCGACTTCCCGGCGATGGTGCGGCACACTGCCGAGTGGGTGGAACGCTACCGGCTGCCAACGGCCTACGGCGGACACGGCGTCGCCCTCCTGCTCAACGGCCGCTTCGACGAGGCCGTGCCGATCATCGAGCGGGCGCTGCGACTCGGCCCGCGCGACCCCTTCCGCGCCGAGTGGCAGTACCGCCTGGCGCTGGCGCACTTCGGCGCCGGCCGCTACGAGCTGGCGCGCGACTGGAGCCAGAGCGCGGCCAACACCAACGCGCGACTGCTGTGGCCGCCGATCCATGCGGCGGCGCTGCTGCGGCTGGGCCAGCGCGCGGCGGCGCAGCAGGCCTTCGACGAGCACCTGCGCCGCCACCCTGACTTCACGGCGGCGCACATCCACCCGCGCATGCCCAGCGAGGAGCCACGTTACGCCGAGATGCGACAGCGCCTGATCGCGAGCCTGCGCGAGCTGGGCCTGCGCGACTGAGCGTGGCGGCCGCGACGTCGTGCGTGGGCAGCCGCCGTCGGGTGTGAATTGAGCCTTCTTTGAGGGCGGGATGAGGGCGCGATCAGGACTTCGGGGCGGCGTGCCCGGACAGTGACCGCACCGTTGGTGGCCCACCGACGGCCCTGTTCAACCCTTCAGGAGCCTTCCATGACCCGTTCGCTCTACTTCGTCGGTGGCCTTCTGGCGATGGCGCTGATCGTCTTCGCCCAGGGCATCGAGCTCTCCCCGACGCGTCAGCCGGACGTGGCCACGCCGGCCCGGGCGGCCGCGCCGGCGGCGCCCACCGCTTCCGACCCGGCCGCGACGGCGCTCGACGACCTGGCCGGCTGGCCCATCGCGGCGGGGCGCTGAGCGGCCCGGCCGCGGCGCCGGCACGTCGCCCGTCCCGCGGCCCCGGGCGACCGATGCGTTCTCGCGGCCGGCCTCCTTCCCGGGGGTCGGCCGCATTGACACGCGCGGGTTCGATATGTGACCATGAAGGCACTTATCAGGTCGACCTCCGGTACACGATGCCTGCCCCTTTGCGCACACGCCGTCGGGACGATGACGCCGATGCGCTCGATGCCACCTTCTTCGCCCTCAGCTCCGACCTGCGCCGTCGCATGCTCGACCTGCTCAAGCGCGAAGGCGGCTGCAACGTCAACGCGGTGTGCGAGCACTTCGCCGGCGAGATCGGTCGCTTCGCGGTGATGAAGCACCTGGCCGCGCTCGAGCGCGGCGGCCTCGTGGTCTCGGTGCGCGAGGGGCGCGAGCGCCGGCTGTGGTTCGACGCCACGCCCATCCAGCTCATCCACGAGCGCTGGACGACCGAGTTCAGCGCCTACTGGGCGGCGCGGCTGACGCGCCTGAAGTACCGCGCCGAAGGGGCCGAGGTGCGTGCCCTGCCGGTGCAGGAAAAGGCCCCCACTGCACGCAGGAAGGAGCGACGCCTTGGCTGATGGATCCTCGAACAGGCCGCCCGCGGGCGACGGCGGCGATGCCGTCTTCCGCATCTTCATCCGCGCCGACATCCAGCGCGTGTGGCGCGAGCTCACGAAGACGGGCGAGGCGCAGGGCGCCGTGTTCAACGCGTGGCTGCACACGACGGGGCTGGCGCCAGGTGGCCGCATGCAGATGCGCACCGGCAGCGGCCGCCACGTCATCGTCGATGGTGACGTCGTCGCTTTCGAGCCGCCGTACCGCTTCGTGCACACGCACCGGTTCACGCAGTACGACGACCCACCGTGCCAGGTGAGCTACGAGCTGAAGCCGGCCGGCGACGGCGTGGAGGTGACGCTGCGCGTCATCGGCCTGCCGGCGGGCACGAAGACCGGCAAGAGCATGGCCAGCGGCGGCACGATGATCCTGGCCACGCTGAAGGCGATCTGCGAGAGCGGCCGCCCGCCGCTGGGCACGCGGCTGATGTACTGGCTGTTCGCGCACATGGAGTTCGTGCTGCCCGCGCGCACGCGGGCCGAGCGCTGGCCGCTGGCGCGCAAGGCTTAGCGCCCTTCAGGAGCACAAGGCATGGCCGACCCGCAAGCCGCACTGCTGACGCAGCTGCGCAACATCCAGGCGAAGACGGGCAAGTCGATCGCCGCGCTGCACGCCGAGCTCGACGCCACGGGCCTCGCGAAGGCGGGCGAGAAGCGCAGCTGGCTCATGGAGACCTACAAGCTTGGCTACGGCGACGCGAACACGGTGGCGCTGCTGATGGGCAAGATCCCGGCGGGGCTCGACGGTGCGCCGGTGGCTGCGACCGCGCCCGCCGACGCTGGCGACGTGCTCGACCAGCTCTATGCGGGCCCGAAGGCCCACCTGCGCGCGGTGCACGACGCGGTGATGAAGGCGGTGCGTTCGTTCGGCGGCGACTTCGAGGAAGCGCCGAAGAAGAGCTACGTCAGCCTGCGCCGCAGGAAGCAGTTCGCGATGGTGGGGCCGGCGACGAAGGACGCGGTGGAGATCGGCCTCAACGCGAAGGACCTGCCGGCGCATGCGCGGCTGAAGGTGCAGCCGCCGGGCAGCATGTGCCAGGCGACGACGCGCATCGGGTCGGTGAAGGAAGTGGACGCGCTGCTGCTGGGGTGGCTGAGGCGCGCCTATGACGCGGCAGGGTGACGAGCTGCCCCGGCCCGAAGGGTGGCGGCGCGTCGCGGCGCCCTCGGCTTCGTCGAGGGTTCCCTGGCCTTGCAGGTTGCTTCATGCGGAACCGCGGCGCGCAAGTCCGAGGCCGCGGGGGGCCGCTCAGGGCTCGGCACCCGAACACACGGACAACCGCCGCCTGCGCTCCAAGGTCGGTGGCCGCGCCTCGGGTGCCAAGCCCTGAGCGGCCCCCCACGACCTCGGACTGCTCGAGGCGCTCGTCGCCTTCGCACGTGAAAGAACGGCGGCACGGCGCTGCGAGTCCCTGCCCGCCCAGGCGCCACCCACGTACGTCCAGGGCCGATGCCGTGGGGCCGCTCAGGGCATGGCACCCGAGGCGCGGCGGCGACGGTGGAGTTCGCTCCGACCTTCGTCGTGTGTTCGGGTGCCATGCCCTGAGCGGCCCCACGGCATCGGCCCGGCGCGCCGCGATCGTGGGATGCCACGGGCAGCGGCTTGCCCACCCGCGCCTGTGCCGCGCAAACCGTCGGAGCACGGCGACGGCTACCGCTACGGCAGCGGCGACGGCGACGGACTACAGATCCGTTCGCAGCTTCCAGATCTCCGGAAACAGCACCACGTCCAGCATCTTGCGCAGGTAGCTCACGCCCCCGGTGCCGCCCGTCCCGCGCTTGAAGCCGATGACGCGCTCCACCGTCGTCACGTGCCTGAAGCGCCACAGGCGGAAGGCGTCCTCGACATCGGTGAGCTCTTCGCCGAGTTGGTACAGGTCCCAGTGCGCCTCGGGGTCGCGGTAGACGACCAGCCAAGCGGCTTCGACCTCGTCGCTGGCGGCGTAGGGCAGCGTCCAGTCGCGCTGCAGGTGGCTGGCCGGCACCGGCAGGCCGCGCCGCGCCAGCAGGCGCAGCGCCTCGTCGTAGAGCGACGGGGCCTCGTACGCCGAGCGCACCTGCGCCAGCAGGTCGGGGCGGTGCTCGTGCGGGCGCAGCATCGCGGCGTTCTTGTTGCCCAGGCTGAACTCGATCGAGCGGTACTGCCAGCTCTGGAAGCCGCTGCTGCTGGCGAGGTACGGGCGGATCGCGCTGTACTCGGGCGGCGTCATCGTCGCCAGCACGTCCCAGGCGTGCACGAGCTGCTCCATGATGCGGCTGACGCGCGCCAGCATCTTGAAGGCCGGCGCCATGCGGTCGGCGGCGATGTGCGTGATGGCCGCACGCAGCTCGTGCAGCATCAGCTTCATCCACAGCTCGCTCGTCTGGTGCTGCACGATGAACAGCATCTCGTTGTGGTCGGGCGAGCGCGGGTGCTGGGCGCCCAGCACCTCGTCGAGGTGCAGGTAGTCGCCGTAGCTCATGTCGGCGCTGAAGTCGAGCTTGGCGCCGTGGTGTTCGGTGGGCCGAGTCATGGCGGGTGTGCTCCCTCAGGTCACCGCGTGGCGCTGGCTGAACTCGGGCCGGCGCCACTCCTCGCCGTCGATCACCTGCCGCAGGTGCTCGGCGGCGTCCCACGCGTCGACGAAGCGCAGGTACAGCGGCGTGAAGCCGAAGCGCAGGATGTCGGCGGCGTCACGGGCGTGCGTGGGGTCGCCGGTGTCCTTGGAAGGCGCCGCGTCCCCGGCGCGGAAGTCGCCGATGACACCGCGCGCGATGAGGGCCTGCATGATGGCGTAGGCGTGCGTGGGGTGCGAGAAACAGACCTGGCTGCCGCGCCGTGCGTCGTCGGCCGGCGAGGCGAGCGTCAGCGACGGGCAGAGCGCTTGCACACGCGCGGTGAACAGCCGCGACAGGGCCAGCGACTTGGCGCGCAGCGCGGCCATGCCGCCTTCCTGGCCGCCGTACGCCTCGGCTGCCAGCACCGTGTCGACGCCGCACTCCAGCGCCGCCATCGAGATCACCGCCGGCGTGCCGCAGAAGAAGCGGCCGATGCCCGCCGCCGGCCGGTACTGCGGCTTGAACTCGAACGGCGCCGCGTGCCCCATCCAGCCGGCCAGCGGCTGCCAGAAGCGCTCGACGTGCCGCGGATGCACCCACACGAACGCCGGCGCGCCGGGGCCGCCGTTGAGGTACTTGTAGCCGCAGCCGATGGCGAAGTCGGCGCCGGCGCTGTGCAGGTCGACCGGCACCGCGCCGGCGCTGTGCGCCAGGTCCCACAGTGCCAGTGCGCCGGCGTCGTGCGCGGCGCGGGACAGCGCGGCCATGTCGTGCATCGCGCCGGTGCGGTAGTTCACGTGCGTGAGCATCAGCACCGCGGTGCGTTCGTCCAGTCGCGCAGGGAGGTCCTCGGCATCGACGAGCACGAGCTCGAACCCGCGCTCGCGGGCGATCGACTCGGCGATGTAGAGGTCGGTGGGGAAGTTGCTGCGCTCGGAGACGATGACCTTGCGCGCCGGCGACTGCGCCGCGGCGATCGACAGCGCCGCCCACAGCACCTTGAACAGGTTGACGCTCGTCGAGTCGGCCACCACCAGCTCGCCCGGGCGGGCGCCGACGAGGCGCGCGATCTTGTCGCCGATGCGCGCGGCCAGCGTCATCCAGCCGGCGCTGTTCCAGCTGCGGATGAGCCCCTGGCCCCATTCCTCGCGCACCACCTGCGCCACGCGCGCCGGCGCGGCGCGCGGCAGCACGCCGAGCGAGTTGCCGTCGAGGTAGATGACGTCGCCCGGGATCTCGAACAGCTCGCGCAGCGGCGCCAGGCGGTCGGCCGCGTCGAGGGCCGCGGCCTGCTCTCGCGACATGGCGGAAGGAGTGGTCTCAGGCATGCACGTGCACCCCGCAGGCAGGGCCCGAATTACTTGACAACTAAACTATATACCCGAAGAATGCCGCCATGGCAGGAAGCAGCAGCGGCTCGCAAGCGGCCGGCGCCACGGCCCATGTCGACACGTTCGCCCGCGACCGGCTGCCCGCGCCCGCGGCACTGCCGGAGTTCATCTTCGAGCTGCCCGAGCTGCGGTTCCCGCCGTGCCTGAACTGCGCCGGCGCGCTGCTCGACCGCTGGGTGGCGCAGGGTGACGGCGGCCGCATCGCGGTGCAGGGCCATGGCGGCGTCCGCTGGAGCTACGCCGAGCTGCAGGCGCGGGCCAACCGCATCGCCCGCGTGCTCGTCGAGGACATGGGCCTCGTGCCCGGCAACCGGGTGCTGCTGCGCGGCGCCAACTCCCCGATGCTCGCCGCCTGCTGGTTCGCGGTGGTGAAGGCGGGCGGCATCGTCGTCGGCACGATGCCGCTGCTGCGTGCACGCGAGCTCGCGACCATCGTCGAGAAGGCGCAGGTGAGCCACGCGTTGTGTGACGAGCGGCTGGCCGAGGAGCTGGAACTGGCCCGGCCGCAGTGCCCGGCGCTCACGCATGTGCGCCACTTCAACGGGGCGGGCGGCGGCGAGGCGCAGGCACTCGAGACGCTGGCGGCGGCCAAGCCCGCCACCTTCACCAACGTCGACACCGCCGCCGACGACATCTGCCTGATGGCCTTCACCTCCGGCACCACCGGCGTGCCGAAGGCGGCCATGCACTTCCACCGCGACGTGATGGCCGCCTGCGCCTGCTGGCCGCCGCACGTGCTGCGGGCGACGGCCGACGACGTGTTCATCGGCAGCCCGCCGCTCGCCTTCACCTTCGGCCTCGGCGGCCTGCTCGCCTTTCCGCTGGCCATCGGCGCGAGCACGGTGCTCGTCGAGAAGGCGACGCCGGACGCGCTGCTGCCGGCCATCGCGCAGTTCAAGGCCACCGTGTGCTTCACGGCGCCGACGTCCTACCGCGCGATGGCCGCGCAGGTGGCGCAGCACGACCTGGCGAGCCTGCGCAAGTGCGTCTCGGCCGGCGAGGCCTTGCCCGCTGCGACGCGCAAGCTGTGGAAGGACGCCACCGGCATCGAGATCATCGACGGCATCGGCTCCACCGAGCTGTTCCACATCTTCATCAGCGCCGACGAGGCGCACGCGAAGCCGGGCGCCACCGGCTTCGTCGTGCCGGGCTACCGCGCCGCGATCCTCGACGACGAAGGCCGCGAGCTGCCGCAGCGTTGCGGCCGGGTGGGCCGGCTCGCGATCAAGGGCCCCACCGGCTGCAAGTACCTCGACGACCCGCGCCAGGCGAGTTACGTGCGCAACGGCTGGAACCTCACCGGCGACGCCTACCTGCAGGACGCCGACGGCCAGTTCGTCTACCAGGCGCGCACCGACGACATGATCATCTCCGGCGGCTACAACATCGCCGGCCCCGAGGTGGAAAGCGCGCTGCTGCTGCACCCGGCGGTGGCCGAGTGCGGCGTCATCGGCCGCCCCGACGAGGCGCGCGGCATGGTCGTCAAGGCCTTCGTCGTGCTGCGCCCGGGGCACACGGGCGGCGCGGCGATGGTCGGCACGCTGCAGGAGTTCGTGAAGCAGACGATCGCGCCCTACAAGTACCCGCGCGAGATCGAGTTCCGCTCGAGCCTGCCACGGACCGAGACCGGCAAGCTGCAGCGCTTCAGGCTGCGCGAGGGCGCTTGACGTCCTCGCCGGAGGCCGGCGCGGCCACGGCACCGTAGGTGAGGCGCGCCCACAGCGCCTCCATCGGCCCGCGCTCGTGGCGCTTCAGCCACCAAAGGCTCCACGGCACCTGGATGACGAAGAAGATGGCGAGCGCCAGCACCAGCCCGAGCGCCGGCCCGACCTTCAGCCACAGCCCGAAGCCCCAGTGCTGGAAGAGCACGAGGCAGATGGCGCTTTGCATCAGGTAGTTCGTGAGCGGCAGCCGCCCGGCGGCCCGCCACGGCGCCAGCCAGCGGCGGCCACGTTCGCTCTGCGCCACGCGAACGATGACGAGCACGTAGAAGATCATCAGCGCCAGGCGCGAGACGCTGTAGCAGATGCTGCCCAGCAGCTTGATCGGCGAAGGCCCGGGCGCGCGGTTGAGCTCGAAGATGACGGCGAAGCCGACGCCGCAGACGAGGCCGATGCCGAGTGCCCACCACGTGAACCGGCGGATGCGCGGCATCAGCTCCGGGATGCGCTGCACCCAGCGCCGCCGCCCGGCGAGCACGCCGATCAGCATCGTCATGCCGAGCATCACGTACCAGCCGGCGGCGCCCCAGAGGTTCAGCCAGTCGGTATAGAAATGCAGCATCATGCGCGTGTTCTCGCGCACCATGTCGACGAAGCCGCCGGCGCCGAAGGCGGCGTTGTTGCTCGCCTCGAAGGCCTGGTCCAGGCGCACGCGCGCGGCGGTGATCTCCGGGGTGATGACGGCCAGGCGCACCAGGCCGTTGACGGCCGGGTACAGCAGCGCCGCGACGATGAGCGCGATGATCGTGCGGTCGCTCACCCGCCGCAGCCCGAGCACGAGCACGATGCCCAGCAGCGCATAGGTGTGCAGCACGTCGCCCGGCCAGAAGACGAAGGCGTGCACCAGGCCGAACACGAGCAGCGCGAGCAGCCGGCGCAGGTAGGTGCCGGTGGCGCGCGCCGGGTCGCGCTGCTGCATGCGCGCGTACTGGATCGTGAACCCGATGCCGAACAGCAGGCTGAACATGCTGTTGAACTTGCCCGAGAAGAGCGCCTCGCGCGCGCCCTCGGCGAAGCGGTCCCAAGGCTGCGTCCACAGGTGCGAGCCGTCGGCCTCGACGAAGAACGAGGCCGAGAAGCCCGGCATGTTCATGATCAGGATGCCCATCAGCGCGAAGCCGCGCAGGATGTCCAGCACCGGCAGCCGCTCGGCCACCGGCAGGGCGGCCGCGGCCGCCGTGTCGTCGCGCTGCTCGTTGCGCATGGGCGGGATCCCTCCATGGGCCGGTTCTGCTCTTGCCGCCGCTCGGGGCGGCCTGGCCGGCGCGCCCGCCGGAGCATGCGCCTGCGCGCCGGCGCTGGCAAGCCGGGCGCCGCGTTGCCGGGGCCCCTTGCCGGCGGCGCCGATTTTGGGCAGGCTACGTCCCTCGCCGCACACCACACGGAGGCCGCCTTGAAGCCCGTTTCCGAACTGCTGAAGAAGCATGACGGCACGCTGTGGCACGTGCGCCCCAGCGACACGGTCTACGAGGCGCTGGAGCTGCTGGCCCAGTACGAGGTGGGGGCGCTGGTGGTGATGGACGGCGGGCGCCTGGTGGGCGTGCTGTCCGAGCGCGACTACACGCGCAAGATCGCGCTGCAGGGGCGCAACTCCCGCGAGACGCTGGTCTCCGACATCATGACGCGCGACGTCTTCACCGTCTCCCCGAAGACGCCGACGACCGACGCCATGGCGCTGATGAGCGAGAAGAAGATCCGCCACCTGCCCGTCGTCGACGGCAGCACCGTGCTCGGCATGATCTCCATCCGCGACATCATGGACGACATCATCGCCGACCACGAGTCGACGATCGCCCAGCTCGAGAGCTACATCCAGTCCTGAGCGCAGCCGCCGGCGACGGCGGGCGCAGGCACGCTATGCTCGCGGGCTGATGAACGGCCCCGCGGCCCCGGCCGCCGCAGCGGAGACGATAGCCACCTCGGTGCAGCGCGAGATGCTGCGCCTGGCGCTGCGCACTTCCTCTGGCAGCGTGGCGCTGCTCGTCATCGCCTTCGGCTGGGTGGCCTGGATGGGCTGGCATGCGGGCCAGCCCGATGCGGCGCTGGCCGTGGTGGCCATCGGCGCGCCGGTGTCGCTGTGGCGCCTGTGGCTGAGCCGCCGTTTCGGCGGGCGGACGACCACCCTGTCGCTGGCCGAGGTGCATGGCGCCGTGCGGCAGCTCGAGGGCAACGCGGCGCTCGTCGGCGTCATGTGGGCGATCGCCACGACGGCGATCTATCCGCTGCTGGGCGGCATGTCGGTGACGGTGTACGTGGTCATCGTCTGCGGCTCGGTGGCGGTGGCGGCCTCGTTCATGTCGCTGGCCGGGCGCAGCTTCGTCATCCTCGGCTCGCTGCAGCTCGGTTCGCTGATCGGCGTCAGCGTCTTGGTGCCGAGCGTGCGCTCGGTGCCGATGGCCGTGCTGGTGGCGCTGTACGCCGTGGCGATGGTGCGCACGGCGCGCGAGTTCCGCGCCTCGTCGATTCGGGCCATGCAGCACGGCCTGGAGGTCGACGTGGCCAACGATTCGCTGCGCCAGGCCAAGGAGGCGGCCGAGGCGGCCAACCTCGCGAAGAGCCAGTTCCTGGCCACGATGAGCCACGAGATCCGCACGCCGATGAACGGCGTGCTCGGCGCGCTGGAGCTGCTGCGCCAGACGCCGCTGGACATGCGCCAGAAGCGGCTCGTGAAGACGGCCTCGGCATCGGGCGAGTCGCTGATGGACATCCTCAACGACGTGCTCGACCACAGCAAGATCGAGGCCGGCAAGCTCTCGCTCGTGGCCACGCCGATGTCGCTGCACTCGGTGGTCACGGCCGCCGCGGCGCTGTTCCGCGCCAACGCCGAGACGCGCGGCCTGACGATCACGATGCAGATCGGCGAAGGCGTGCCCGACGGCGTCATCGGCGACGCCCCGCGCCTGAAGCAGGTGCTGCTCAACCTCATCGGCAACGGCGTCAAGTTCACCGAACGCGGTGGCATCACCGTGCGCCTGTCGGAGGCCGACGTCATCTCCTCGCCCGACCGCCCGCCCGGCCGGCGGCGCGTGCGCTTCGAGGTCAGGGACACCGGCATCGGCATCCCGGCCGAGGCGCTGGCCGAGGTCTTCATGCCCTTCCACCAGGTGCAGAGCGCACGCGCGCGGCTGCGCGGCGGCACCGGCCTGGGGCTGGCGATCAGCCAGCGCATCATCGAGGCGATGGGCGGGCGCATCGAGGTCGAGAGCCGCATCGGCGCCGGCTCGTGCTTCAGCTTCGAGCTCGACTTCGAGCTGGCGCCCAACGTCGTGCTGCCGAACACCGACAGCGACTTCAGCCGCCTCGACCATGCCGACCGGCTGAACGGCATGGTGCTGCTGGTCGAGGACAACATGGTCAACCGCCTCGTCGGCGCCGAGATGCTGCGCTCGCTCGGTGTCGAGGTCATCGAGGCCGAGGACGGCGCGCAGGGCGTGGCACTGCTGGAGCGCCAGCGCGTGGACCTCGTGCTGATGGACCTGCAGATGCCGGTGCTGGACGGCCTGACCGCGACGCGCCAGGTGCGCGAGCGCGAGGCACGGCTGCGCCTGCCGCGCGTGCCGATCGTTGCGCTCACCGCCAACGCCTTCGACGAGGACGTCACCGCGTCGATGGCCGCCGGCATGGACGGCCACCTCGCCAAGCCGTACTCGCGCGAGCAGCTGTTCGAGTTGCTGCGGCGCTGGCTGTAGCGGGCCGGCGTGCGCGCCCAAAGGCCACGCCGGGCGCGGCCGTTCAGCGCGCGGATGCGGCTGCGCGGCGGCTCGCTTCGAGGTGCAGCAGGCCTTCGAAGATCAGCGTGTCCGCCATCTCGAACGGCAGGTCCAGCGTGGGGCCGACCTTGACCGCCGCGCCGCCGGAGATGAACAGCAGCGGCGCATGGCCCGCGAGGGCCTGCAGCCGCCGGTACTGCCGCTCGATGGCGCCGGCGATGGCGTTGGTGCCGCCGCTCATCAGCGCGTCGCTGGTGTTGGTGGGGAAGTCGACCACCTCGCCGGTGGGCACGCGCAGCCCCGCCGTGCCCATCTCCAGCGCCCGCAGCATGAGGCCGAAGCCGGGCAGGATCAGGCCGCCGAGGAACCGCCCGCCGGCGTCCACGGCGTCGACGGTGACGGCGGTGCCGACCATCACGACGAGCGCGGCGCGCGGGCCGGGCCGGGCCGCCAGCGCGCGCCGGCGCGCACCCGCCATCGCCACCCATCGGTCGGCGCCGAGGCGGTGCGGGTGGTCGTAGCCGTTCACCAGGCCGGCTTCGGCGGCGGCCGGCACCACCCAGCGCGGCTCGATCTCGAAGCGGCCGAGCTGCTCCTCGACGCGGCGGCGCACGGCGTCGCCGGCGACGATCGAGCCGAGCATCGCCTGCGGCTCGGCCAGGTCCTTCCACTCGCCTTCGGCCAACTCGTCGATGGTCTCGAGGAAGACGGCACCGTGCTCGAGCATCGGCGCGCCCGGCCGGGGTGCCTCGTACAGCGCCCACTTCAGGCGGGTGTTGCCCACGTCGATGGCGAGGAAGGGCTTGGCGTGGCGTGCGCTCATGCCCGGGAATGGTAACGAGGCGCGGCACGCGGGGCGCCCCTGGAGTGCCTGGCGGCACCGCGCCGGGGCGACGGGCTCCCGCGGGCGTGCCGGGGATGGCATCATCGGCCCGGCAGTTGACGTTTACGTCAATTGGCGGCGGTGCCGTCGTTCCGCCGTCGCAGTTCCGCCAGCCCGCCACCCGAGCCCGCCGCCGAGCCCCGCCGCCATGACCGACCTCTCCGCCGAAGCCCGCGCCCTGGCCCAGTACCGCCCGACGAACAAGGTGCGCTTCGTCACCGCCGCCAGCCTGTTCGACGGCCACGACGCGGCGATCAACATCATGCGGCGCATCCTGCAGGGCATGGGCGCCGAGGTCATCCACCTCGGCCACAACCGCTCGGTGGACGAGATCGTCACCGCGGCGCTGCAGGAGGACGTGCAGGGCATCGCCGTCAGCAGCTACCAGGGCGGGCACGTCGAGTACTTCAAGTACATGGTCGACCTGCTGCGCGAGCGCGGCGGCGCGAACATCCAGGTGTTCGGCGGCGGCGGCGGCGTCATCGTGCCGGCGGAGATCCGCGAGCTGCAGGACTACGGCGTGGCGCGCATCTACTCGCCCGAGGACGGGCAGCGCATGGGGCTGCAAGGGATGATCGGCGAGATGGTCATGCGCTGCGACCAGGACCTCTCGGCGAACGCGCCGAAGGGGGCTGCGGCGCTGCAGGGGCACACCCAGGCGGCGTGGCGCGCGCTGGCGCAGGCCATCACGGCGCTGGAGAACGGCAAGGCCGAGCCCGCGCTGAAGGCCACGCTGACGAAGGCGGCGAAGGAGACGAAGATCCCGGTGCTCGGCGTCACCGGCACCGGCGGCGCGGGCAAGTCGAGCCTCACCGACGAGCTCGTCCGGCGCCTGCGCCTGGACCAGGGCGACCGGCTGCACATCGCCGTCATCAGCATCGACCCCAGCCGGCGCAAGAGCGGCGGCGCGCTGCTCGGCGACCGCATCCGCATGAACGCGATCTCGCCTTGGTCGGCCGGGCCGCGGGTCTTCATGCGATCGCTTGCCACGCGCGACTTCGGCAACGAGATCAGCCAGGCGCTGCCCGACGTCATCACCGCCTGCAAGGCCGCCGGTTTCGACCTCGTGATCGTCGAGACCTCGGGCATCGGCCAGGGCGACGCGGCCATCGTGCCGCTGGTGGACGTGCCGCTGTACGTGATGACGCCCGAATACGGCGCCGCCAGCCAGCTCGAGAAGATCGACATGCTCGATTTCGCCGAGTTCGTGGCCATCAACAAGTTCGACCGCAAGGGCGCCGCCGACGCGCTGCGCGACGTGGCCAAGCAGGTGCAGCGCAACAAGGAGGCGTTCAGGACGCCACCCGAGCAGATGCCGGTGTTCGGCACGATGGCCAGCCGCTTCAACGACGACGGCGTCACGGCGCTGTACCAGGCGCTGCTGCCGCGGCTGGCGGCGCTCGGGCTGAAGGTCGTGCCCGAAGGCCAGAGCCGGCTGCCGCGCGTGAACACGCGGCACAGCACGCACCAGACGCCCATCGTGCCCGGCGCCCGCGTGCGTTACCTCGCCGACATCGCCGACACGCTGCGCGGCTACAAGCGACGCGCGCGCGAGCAGGCGCGGCTGGCGCGCGAGATCCAGCAGCTGCGCGAGAGCTCGCGCATGCTGCACGAGGCGATCCCGACGAAGGAGCGCGCTCGCCGTGCACTCGAGGAGCAGGCCGAGCTGCGCGAAGCCAGGCTCGAGCCGACGGCGAAGAAGCTGCTGGCGATGTGGCCGGACATGAAGAAGGCCTATGCCGGCGACGAGTACGTCGTGAAGATCCGCGACAAGGAGCTGCGCACGAACCTCGTGCACACGACCCTTTCGGGCCACAAGATCCGCAAGGTCGTCCTGCCGGCCTACGAGGATCACGGCGAGCTGCTGAGGTGGCTGCTGCTGGAGAACGTCCCGGGCAGCTTCCCGTACACCGCGGGCGTCTTCGCCTTCAAGCGCGAGAACGAAGACCCCACGCGCATGTTCGCCGGCGAAGGCGACGCCTTCCGCACCAACCGGCGCTTCAAGCTCGTCAGCGAAGGCATGCCGGCGAAGCGGCTTTCCACCGCGTTCGACTCGGTGACGCTTTACGGCCACGACCCCGACCTGCGGCCGGACATCTACGGCAAGGTCGGCAACTCGGGCGTCAGCATCGCCACGCTCGACGACCTGAAGGTGCTGTACTCGGGCTTCGACCTGTGCGCGCCGAACACATCCGTCAGCATGACGATCAACGGCCCGGCGCCGACGATCCTGGCGATGTTCATGAACGCCGCCATCGACCAGCAGCTGGACAAGTTCCGCGCCGACAACCGGCGCGAACCCACCGACGACGAGGCCGCCAAGATCCGCGCCTGGGCGCTGGCCAACGTGCGCGGCACCGTGCAGGCCGACATCCTGAAGGAAGACCAGGGGCAGAACACCTGCATCTTCTCCACCGAGTTCAGCCTGAAGGTGATGGGCGACATCGCCGAGTACTTCGTGCACCACGACGTGCGCAACTTCTACTCGGTGAGCATCAGCGGCTACCACATCGCCGAGGCCGGCGCCAACCCGATCAGCCAGCTCGCCTTCACGCTCAGCAACGGCTTCACGTTCGTCGAGGCGTACCTGGCGCGCGGCATGCACATCGACGACTTCGCGCCGAACCTCAGCTTCTTCTTCAGCAACGGCATGGACCCCGAGTACACCGTGCTCGGGCGCGTCGCGCGGCGCATCTGGGCCGTGGCGATGAAGGAGCGCTACGGCGCCAACGAGCGCAGCCAGAAGCTGAAGTACCACATCCAGACGAGCGGGCGCAGCCTGCACGCGCAGGAGATCGCCTTCAACGACATCCGCACGACGCTGCAGGCGCTGATCGCCGTCTACGACAACTGCAACAGCCTGCACACCAACGCCTACGACGAGGCGATCACCACGCCCACCGAGGAGAGCGTGCGCCGCGCGATGGCCATCCAGCTCATCATCAACCGCGAGTGGGGGCTGGCGAAGAACGAGAACCCGAACCAGGGCGCCTTCGTCATCGACGAGCTGACCGAGCTGGTGGAAGAGGCCGTGCTCGCCGAGTTCGAGCGCCTCGCCGAACGCGGCGGCGTGCTGGGCGCGATGGAGACCGGCTACCAGCGCGGCAAGATCCAGGAAGAGAGCCTGCACTACGAGATGCTCAAGCACACCGGCGAGCATCCGATCGTCGGCGTCAACACCTTCCGCAACCCGCACGGCGACATCGACAAGCCCATCGAGCTGGCGCGCAGCACCGAGGACGAGAAGCAAAGCCAGCTGAAGCGCCTGGCCGACTTCCACGCTCGCCATGCCGCCGAGGCGCCGGCGATGCTGAAACGCCTTCAGCAGGCCGTGATCGACAACGGCAACGTCTTCGCGGTGCTGATGGACGCGGTGCGCTGCTGCTCGCTGGGGCAGATCACGGGTGCGCTTTTCGAGGTGGGTGGGCAGTACCGGCGCAGCATGTAGCGGCGCTCCTGGCTGCCGGGGGCCTACGTGGCCGCGGCGAGCCTCGCCGCGCGCTGCTGCAGGAAGCGGCGCACGGCCGGGTCGCGTTCCAGGCCGATCGCCTGCTCGTACGCGGCGAGCGCCTGCGCCCGGTGGCCGCAACGTGAAAGCAGCTCGGCCTTCGCGGCCCACCAGGGCTGATAGGTCGCGAGCCGCTGGTCCTCGCCGATCGCCCCCAGTGCCGCCAGCCCCGCTGCCGGCCCGCGCACTTCGGCCACCGCGACCGCGTGGTTCAGCGCCGCCACCGGCGAGCCCGTGAGCGCGACGAGCGCGTCGTAGAGTTGCTCGATCGCTCGCCAGTCGGTGCGGCCATGGAGCCGCCGCGCGGCGTGTGCCGTCTGCACCGCCGCCTCGAGCTGGTAGCGCCCCGAGCCGCCGAGCGCGTTGGCACGCAGCAGCAGCGCATCGGCCTCGTCGATCATGGCCGTGTCCCAGCGCGCCGGATCCTGCGCCGCCAGCGGCACGTAGTTCCCCTCCGAGTCGCGCCGTGCGTGGCGCCGCGCGTGCGCGTGCAGCATCAGCGAAAGCAGGCCGAGCGCCTCGCCCTCGGCGGGCAGCAGCGCCGCGACGAGCCGGCCGAGCCACAGCGCCTCTTCGGCCAGGTTGCGCCGCGTCGCGTCGCCGCCCTGCGGGTCGCTCCAGCCTTCGGCGTAGGCCGCATAGACGGCGTCCAGCACGGCGGCGAGCCGCTCGCGCAGGTCCTCGCCGCGCCCGGGCACGGCGAAGGCGATGCCCGCCTGGCGGATGCGCGCCTTGGCGCGGCTGAGGCGCTGCCCCATCGCCGCCGGCGCCACGAGGAAGGCCGAGGCGATGGTCGCCGCATCGAAGCCGAGCACCACCTGAAGCATCAACGGTGCGCGCACGCCGGCGTCGATGGCCGGGTGCGCGCAGGCGAAGAGCAGGCCGAGGCGGCGGTCGGGGATCGCGGCATCGCTGCCTTCTTCACTGCCTTCCGGCAGGTCGGCGAGCTCGGCGAGCAGCGCGAAGCGCTCGGCCGCCCCTTCCTGCAACCGCTGCTGGCGCAGCGCGTCGACGCGGCGCCGGCGGGCAACCGTCAGCAGCCAGGCCTCGGGCGTGCGCGGCACGCCGCGTTCGGGCCACTCGGCAAGTGCCGCTGCGAAGGCCTCGGCCAATGCATCCTCGGCGCCGGCCACGTCACGCGTGCGCGCGGCGAGGAAGGCGACGAGCTTGCCGTAGCTCGCCCGTGCGGCTGCCTCGGCCGCGTGCCGCGCGGCGTCGGCGATGCTGTCGCCGGACGCCGCCGCCACGGCGCGCAGGTCAACCACGGCAGGAGTGCGTGCCCGCTCAGGCCTCGCCCATCGCCCACACCGGGCGCACCTCGACGGCCCCGTGCGCTGCCCCCGGGCAGCGCGCCGCCCAGGCGATGGCCGAGTCGAGGTCGGGTACGTCGATGAGGTAGTAGCCGCCGAGCTGCTCGCGCGTCTCGGCGTAGGGGCCGTTCAGCAGTTGCGTCTTGCCCGAGACCAGCCGCACCGTGGTGGCGGTCTGCCCAGGGCGCAGCCGGTTGGCGCCGCGCAGCACGCCGGCGTTGCCGAGTGCCTCGGAGTAGGCGGCATAGGCCGCCATGCCTTCCTTCTGTTGCGCCGGGGTCAGCGCGGCCCAGCCGGCGGGGTCGGAGTGGATCAGCAGCAGGTATTCCATGAAAGCTCTCCTCGAGTTGCCTGTCGGTTCGGTGGCGTCGAAGGCGCCGCGAAAAATGCCGCGCCCGGACAATGTCGCACGGCGGCGGTCGATTTCGACAGATTCGAGCCCGGGGGCTGAAGTGAAGCCCGTGCAGGTGGTGGCGGGATCGGCCCGGCGGGGTGCCCTGCGCA
>JAHCKS010000036.1 GCA_026125665.1 Rubrivivax sp. | reverse complement strand
GTGCAGCGGCCAGCGCCAGCCGCGCGCGTCGAAGCCGGCCGCCACGAGGGCCTGGCGCAACGTCTCGCCCGACGCCGTGCGCGGCAGCGCCGGCGCGGCGCCGCGGACGAGGTGCTCCGCCACGACCACCGCCGGCCCGGGCAGCCCACCGAGCAGGGTTGCGCGGCGCGCATGGTGGTGGGCGTTGTCGTGCAGCTCGCCCAGCAGCACGACATCGGCGGCGCGCACGCGCTGCATGACCTGCGCACGCGTCAAGGCTTGCCCGGTGGCCACGTCGACGACGCGGTCGGCCTCGACGCCGGGCGGCAACGCACAGGCGCCGAGCACCGCCGCGGCGGCCACGGCGCCGCCCCGCCGTGCGAGCCAGCCGATCCGCGCGAACGCCGCGAAGCGGCATCGGCGGCTCAAGGCGCCCGCTCCCACCAGGCGCCGCGCAGCTCCGACTTCAGCCAGTCGATGAAGTGGCTCACCTTGTGCGGCACGAGCTTGGGCGAAGGGAACACGGCGTGCAGGTCCTGCGCCGGCAGCCGGTGGTCAGGCATCACCTCCTGCACCGCGCCTTCGGCGAGCGACTCGCGCGCGACGTAGCGAGGCAGGATGGCCAGCCCCATGCCGGCGCGCGCCGCGGCGAGGATGGCGCTCAGGTTGTTGCTGCGCAGCGGGCCGCGCACCGGCACCGCCTGCTCGTGGCCGTCGGGGCCGGTCAACATCCACCGGTCGTCGCCTTGCACGCTGCTGTAGACGAGGCAGGTGTGGCGCGCCAGGTCGCGTGGCCGCCTCGGCACGCCCTTGTCGCGCAGGTGGCTTTCGGCGGCGACCATCACCCACGGGTTCGTGCCGAGGTAGCGCGCACCGAGCGACGAGTCCGCCAGCCGCCCCATGCGCATGGCCACGTCGACGCCCTGCTCCACCAGGTTGACGTAGCGGTCGTCGAAGCTCAGGTCCACGGCCAGGTGCGGGTGCTCGCGCATGTAGTGCAGCACCAGCGGCACCATCACCCGGCGGCCGAAGGCGACGCTGGTGCTGATGCGCAGCCTGCCGCCGAGGCCGCCCTGCCGGAGCATGGCCAGGTTCTCGGCCGCCTCGAACTCGTGCACGATGAGCTTGCAGCGCTCGTAGTACAGCGCGCCCACCTCGGTGGGCGTGACGCCGCGGGTCGTGCGGTGCAGCAGCCGCGCCCCGAGCCGCTTCTCCGCCGCCGCCACGGCCTTCGTGGCCGTGGGCTGGGTCGTGCCGAGCGCAGCGGCGGCGCGGCTGAAGCTGCCGGTCTCGACGACGCGGATGAAGACCTGCATGCCGGCGAGGCTGTCCATGCCGGGCAGTCTAGGGCGGATGGGCTGTCGCATTCCAGCGTGGAATAACTCATATCCGCCGGCGCGCCTTCCCGCGCGAGGCCGCGCGACCGATGATCGGCCACGCTCGCAACCGAGGAGACGACGATGGCGCGCATGAAGGCGGCGATGGCCGCGGTGCTGGTGCTGGAGAAGGAGGGCGTGACGCAGGCCTTCGGCGTGCCCGGCGCGGCGATCAACCCGCTCTATGCCCAGCTGCGCGAGCGCCAGACGATCGCCCACGTGCTGGCCCGGCACGTCGAAGGCGCCTCGCACATGGCCGAGGGCTACACGCGCGCCAGGGCCGGCAACATCGGCGTGTGCATCGGCACCAGCGGGCCGGCGGGCACCGACATGATCACGGGCCTCTATTCGGCCGGCGCCGACTCGATCCCGATCCTGTGCATCACCGGCCAGGCGCCGCGCGCGCGGCTGCACAAGGAGGACTTCCAGGCGGTGGACATCGCCGCCATCGCCAAGCCGGTGACGAAGTGGGCCACCACCGTGCTCGAGCCGGCGCAGGTGCCGCGTGCCTTCCAGCAGGCCTTCCACCTGATGAGGAGCGGCCGCCCGGGCCCGGTGCTGATCGACCTGCCGTTCGACGTCATGATGGCCGAGATCGAGTTCGACATCGACACCTACGAGCCGCTGCCGGTCTACAAGCCGGCGGCGACGAGGAAGCAGGTCGAGAAGGCGCTGGCGATGCTGGACGAGGCCGAGCGGCCGCTGATCGTCGCCGGCGGCGGCGTCATCAACGCCGACGGTTCGGACCTGCTGGTCGAGTTCGCCGAGCTCACCGGCATCCCGGTCATCCCCACGCTGATGGGCTGGGGCGCGATCCCCGACGACCACCCGCTGATGGCCGGCATGTGCGGCCTGCAGACCTCGCACCGCTACGGCAACGCGAACATGCTGGCCAGCGACTTCGTGCTCGGCATCGGCAACCGCTGGGCCAACCGCCACACCGGCAGCCCCGAGGTCTACTGCAAGGGGCGCAAGTTCATCCACGTCGACATCGAGCCGACGCAGATCGGCCGCGTCTTCGCGCCCGACTACGGCATCGTCAGCGACGCGAAGGCCGCGCTCGCCCTCTTCGTCGAGGTGGCGCGCGAGTGGAAGGCCGCGGGCAAGCTGCGCGACCGCGCCGCCTGGGCGGCCGAGTGCCAGGGCCGCAAGCGCGACCTCGCCTACCTGCGCAAGACGAACTACGACAACGTGCCGATGAAGCCGCAGCGCGTGTACCAGTGCATGAACAACGCCTTCGGCAAGGACGTCACCTACGTCTCGACGATCGGCCTGAGCCAGATCGCCGCGGCGCAGTTCCTGCACGTCTACGGCCCGCGCCGCTGGATCAACTGCGGCCAGGCCGGCCCGCTCGGCTGGACGGTGCCGGCGGCGCTGGGCGTGCGCGCCGCCGACCCGCAGAGGAAGCTGGTGGCGCTGTCGGGCGACTACGACTTCCAGTTCATGCTCGAGGAGCTGGCGGTGGGCGCGCAGTTCAAGCTGCCCTACCTCCACATCGTCGTCAACAACAGCTACCTCGGCCTCATCCGCCAGAGCCAGCGCGGCTTCTCGATGGACTACTGCGTGCAGCTCGCGTTCGACAACATCAACATGCCCGAAGGCGAGGCCTCGCGCGGCTACGGCGTCGACCACGTCAAGGTGGTCGAGGGCCTGGGCTGCAAGGCGCTGCGCGTGCACCGGCAGGAGGAGATCGCGCCGGCCATCCGCCAGGCCGAGGCCTGGATGGCCGAGTTCCGGGTGCCGGTGGTGATCGAGGTCATCCTCGAGCGCGTCACCAACATCGCCATGGGCACCGAGATCGACAACGTCGTCGAGTTCGAGGAGCTCGCCGCCGGCAAGGCCGACGTGCCCACCGCCGTGGCGCTGCTCGACTGACGCCAAAGCCGGCGCGGCGGCGGCTCGCATACGATGCCCCGACAACCGACGGAGGACAACGATGGGACACCTCAGCACGCACGTGCTGGACACCGCGCACGGCTGCCCGGCCGCGGGGATGCAGGTGACGCTGCAGCGCGTGCACGCCGACGGTCGCGTGCAGACGGTGAAGACGCTGCGACTGAACTCCGACGGGCGCAGCGACGGCGGCCCGCTGCTCGACGCCGCCGCGATGGCGGCCGGCCGCTGGCGGCTGCTGTTCGACGTGGCGCCGTACTTCCGCGGCCGCGGCGTGACGCTGCCCGAGACGCCGTTCATCGACACCGTGCAACTCGACTTCGGCATCGCCGACGCCGCCGGCCACTACCACGTGCCGCTGCTCGTCAGCCCCTACGGCTACAGCACCTACCGCGGCTCCTGAGCGCCCCCCGGGACCGGGCCAGCCCGGCCTGCCCCCCGCGGGGTTCAAGTTGCCCGGCAAAGCCGGATCGGCTCGAGAGCATCCCAGGCCCGTCACTGCGCTTGGCGTTCGCGAAGAAGCTGTGGGCGGCCGACGATCACGGCGCGCCGGGCCGACACCGTGGGGCCGCTCAGGGCATGGCACCCGAACACACGACGAGAGGCCGAGCGAACGTCACCGTCGCCGCCGCGCCTCGGATGCCATGCCCTGAGCGGCCCCACGGCATCGGCCCTCGACGTACCTGGGTGGCGCACGGGCGGGCAGGGATTCGCAGCGCCGTGCCGCGGTACGCGTGTTCGCGCGCGAGGACCACGAGCGCCTCGAGCAAGTCCGAGGTCGTGGGGGGCCGCGCAGGGCTTGGCACCCGAGGCGCGGCGGCCGACCTTGGAGTGCAAGACGGCGGTGAGCCGTGTGTTCGGGTGCCGAGCCCTGAGCGGCCCCCCGCGGCGTCGGACTTGCGCGCCGCGACTCCGCATAAAGGAAGGTTCAGCTTCTTGAGAGCCCGGTACGCCGCGCCCGCGTAGAGCGGCGCGCTGCGCCCGCGCGCCGGCCGATCAGCGCGAGTCGTGCTGGAGTGGCGCCGAGTCGATGCTCGGTTCCGGTTCTGGCGCACGCTTCGGCAACCGTGATGCCGGCACGACGATGGGCGACATCGTGGCCCAGGTGAAACGGGTGGCCGACCTGATCGGCGCGATCGATGCGGCCACCAGGGAACACCCCGGCCGAACACGACCCGAACACGGCCCGAACACGGTGGCGCGCGCCCGGCACGTGCCCCCACACCCCCGCGCGCGCCCCGCACACGCCGCACACACGGCCCGCACACGGCTGCGGCCGATCCTGCCTGCCAGGCCCGCCGCACCTGTGGTGTCCCGCGGCGGCCGCCGGCGGGGCGCCTCCGTGGCACCCCTGCCCCGCCGGCCCCGGCAACCCACCCTGGCAGAGGAGAGACCCGCAATGGCTTCGACCCCCACCCCCCGCCGCGCCGTCGTCATCGGCGCCAGCATGGCCGGCCTGCTCGCCGCCCGCGTGCTGGCCGAGCGCTTCGACGAAGTCGTGCTGCTCGAGCGCGACGAGCTGCCCGAGCACGCCGCGCCGCGCAAGGGCACGCCGCACGCGGTGCAGCCGCACGCGCTGCTGGCGCGCGGGCAGCAGGTGATCGAGACCCTGCTGCCCGGCTTCACCGACGCACTGGTCGCCCGCGGCGCCCTGGTCGGCGACATCGGCCAGGACGCCGCCTTCGACGCCAGCGGCCAGCGTCTGGTGCGCAGCCCGCTCGGCACCACGGGCCTGCTCGCCAGCCGGCTGGCGATCGAGGCCGAGATCCGCCGCCAGGTGCGCGCGCTGCCGAACGTGCGCTTGCACACCGGCGTGGACGTGCTCGCCCCGGTGCACGAGGCCGGCCGAGTCACCGGCGTGCGCTGGCAGCCGCATGGCGTCGCCGACGCGGCCCAGACCCTGGCCGCGGCGCTGGTCGTGGACTGCACCGGCCGCGGCTCGCGCAGCCCGGCCTGGCTGCGCGAGTGGGGCTACGAGCCGCCGCCCGAGGAGCGGGTGACGATCGGCCTGGCCTACACGAACGCCTACTTCCGCCGCGAGGGCGCCGAGCGCCCGCCGCTGGCGGTGGTGATCGGCGCGGCCACGCCCGCGCAGCCGCGGCCTTCGGTGCTGATCGCGCAGGAGCCCGATGCCGAAGGCCGCGCGCGCTGGGTGGTGGGCGTGGGCGGCTATGCCGGCGACCACGTGGCCCCCACGCGCGAGGCGATGGCCGAGCGCGCCCGCGCCACCGGCCAGCACGAGATCGCCGAGCTGGCCGAGCACGGCGAGCTGATCGGCGAGGTGATGCGCTACGGCATGCCGTACAGCCAGCGCCGGCACTTCGAGCGCCTCGCCCGCTTCCCGGAGGGTTACCTGGCGATGGGCGACGCGCTGGCGAGCTTCAACCCGATCTACGGCCAGGGCATGACGGTGGCCGCGTGCGAGGCGCTCGCGCTGCGCGCCGCGCTGCGACACGGCACGCGCGGGCTGGCGCGCCGCTTCTTCAAGGCGGCTGCACGCGTGATCGACACCCCGTGGCAGCTCGCCGTCGGCGGCGACCTGGCGCTGCCGATGGTGCCGGGCCCGCGCCCCTTCCCCGTGAAGCTGATCAACGCCTACGTCGGCCGCGTGCAGCGCGTGGCGGTGCACGACGCCGTCGTCGCCGGCGCCTTCCTGCGCGTGGTGCACCTGCTCGCCAGGCCCGAGAGCCTGTTCGCACCCGGCATCGTCTGGCGCGTCTGGCGCGGCGGGCGGCCGCAGGCCGCCCATGCGGCACCGCAGCCTGCCACCGCCTGAGCGCAGTGGCTCCAGGGCCGAACACCCCACCCAGGAGAACGCGATGAACACCCTCACCACCCTGCCCAGGGCGCTGGCGCTGCACGAAGCGCGCCCCGCCCGCAGCGCCGAGGTGAACCGCACCGAGCGCCGCATCGCCGGCGTGCGCACGCCGCTGCTCTGCGCCGGCGATGCGCGCGCCACCGAGGCCGTCGTCTTCGTGCACGGCAACCCCGGTGCCGGCGAGGACTGGCGCGCGCTCGTCGGCGGCGCCGGCAGCTTCGCCCGCGCGCTGGCGCCCGACATGCCCGGCTACGGTGGCGCCGACAAGCCACGCGGCTTCGACTACACCGTCGAGGGCTACGCCCGCCACCTCGGCGCGCTGCTCGACGACCAGCGCGTCGAGCGTGCGCACCTCGTGCTGCACGACTTCGGCGGCCCCTGGGCGCTGACCTGGGCGGCGGCACATCCGCACCGGGTGGCCAGCGTCACGCTCGTCAACACGGGCGTGCTGCTCGGGTACCGCTGGCACTACCTGGCGAAGATCTGGCGCACACCGCTCGTGGGCGACGTCTTCCAGGCCACCGCCACGCGGCCGGCGTTCAAGGGGCTGCTCGGCCACGGCAACCCGCGCGGCCTGCCGGCGGACTTCCTCGACCGCCTGTACGACGACTACGACTGGGGCACGCGCCGTGCGGTGCTGAAGCTGTACCGCGCCACTGGCCGCCCCGATCTCGCGGCCGAGGAACTGCACCGGGCACTGGCGCCGCTGCACTTGCCGGCGCTCGTGCTGTGGGGGCAGAACGATCCCTACATCCCCGCCGCGCAGGCCGAGCTGCAGCGCCAGACCTTCGCCGTCGAGCGCGTCGTGGTGCTCGACGACAGCGGCCACTGGCCGTTCGCCGACAACCCGGTGATCGTCGCCGCGCACGTGCTGCCCTTCCTGCGCCGGCAGGTGGCGCGCGAGGCGCGCACGTTCCAATGCCCACAGGCCGCGGCCTGACAGGCGGGCGCCTGTTTCCAACGGCCTGAGCGCATCCCAGGCCTTGGGCGTCGCACGATCACGGCGCGCCGGGCCGCTGCCGTGGGGCCACACTCAGGGCATCGGCCCTCGACGTACCTGGTGGCGCGCGGGCGGGCGGGGACTCGCAGCGCCGTGCCGCCGTTCGAATGTTGGCGCGCGAAGACCACGAGCGCTTCGAGCAAGTCCGAGGTCGTGGGGGGCCGCTCAGGGCTTGGCACCCGAGGCGCGGCCACCGACCTTCGAGCGCCGGCGGCGTTAGTCCGTGTGTTCGGGTGCCAAGCCCTGAGCGGCCCCCCGCGGCCTCGGACTTGCGCGCCACGATTCCGCATGAAGCAAGGGTTCAGCTTCTCGTGGAGCCCAGGTCGCCCTGGGAACCGGGGTCAATCCGCCGGCGCGGTTGGCGCGCCGGCCCTCATGGCCTGCCACAACTGCGCCGATCGCCCGATGGCGCCCGATGCCGGTGCCGGCTGCAGCGCCTCCATGGCCTCGAGCGCGCGCGCCAGGTCCACGCGCGCGCCCTGGCGCTCGGCCAGTGCGACGGCGCGCTCGAGCAGGTGCCGACCTTCGCCGGTGCGCCCTTCGGCCACGGCATGCAAGCCACGCAGGCGCGCCACGAGGGAGGCCGCCGGCGGAAAACGCCGCCGGTGCGCGGCCAGCATCGGCGCCAGCGCTGCCCACTCGGCGGCGAGCGGCGCCAGTTCACCCCGACCCCCGCTCGCGCCCGCCCCCGCACGACGCAGCCGCAACGCGGCCAGCACCTCGCCCAGGCCCGCCAGGCCCTCGTGCACCCAGAAGCCGCAAAGCCGCGTGCGCGCCGCTGCCGCGGCGCCGGCCCGCACCGCCTCGCGGGCCGCATCGATGTCCCCTCGCCGCCACGCCAGCCGCGCTGCCACGCCGTGCCGGCGCAGCACGTAGGCCGCGTCGACGTTCTCCATCTCGCTGAGCAGCTGCGTCGCGCGTTCGAGCAGTTGCTGCAGCTGGCGCTCGTCGGCACCGGCCAGGCACAGGCCCACCTCGCACTGGCCGAGCGGCCCCCAGGCGCGCCACGACTCGCCCGGGCGCTGCAGCGCGAGCTCGCTCATCTGCGCGAAGCGCTGCCAGGCCTCGGCCAGCCGCCCCTCGTGGAAAGCGAGCTTGGCGCCGAGCGAGCGCAGCTCCATCTCCTGCCGGCCGGCGCCCAGTTGCCGCCAGCGCGCGGCGGCCGCATCGAACTCGCCGGTCAGCCCCGCCCAGTCGCCGCAGATCATCCGCAACGCCAGCCGGCCGGTGCCCAGCAGCGCGGCGTTGCGCGGGGGCAGTGGCGGCGCGCGGGGCTTGCGCGCCCTGTGTGCGAAGAAGCGGGCCAGGCGCGGGTACCCCAGGCTGGCACAGCCCCAGGCCATGCCGACGTAGCGCATCGGCCGGGGCGCCTCGGCGGCCGTGCAGGCAGCGTCCGCCACGGCACCCGCCCGCATCACCGGCCCGGGGTCGGGCAGGAACGACATCACGTTGGCGTTGGTGATGCTTTGCCGCACCAGCAGCGCGCCGAAGGCCACGCGCTCGGGCCCGGGCGGCGGCCAGTCGCGCCGCGCCCGCAGCACGGCGCGCGCACGCAGCACCTCGGGCCAGCCGGCGTCCTCCGCGGCCACGTCGGGCAGGCCGAAGGCCACCATCGCCGCGCGCCGCTGGCGCTGCGCGGCACTGGCCTGGCCGTCGCCGTCGAGAAGCTCGGCGCGGCGCAGCATCCAGCCGGCGTGGCGCCAGCGCGGCAGGTCGGCCCGGCTCAGCGCCTCGGCGATGAGCGCCGCCGCCTCCGCCTGGCGGCCGCGCTCGCGCAGCAGGGCCGTGGCACCGTCGATCCAGCGCGCCAGCGCGTCCACGTCCTCGTGCGCGCAGGCATGGCGTGTGGCCGCGGCCAGCAGCGGCGGCGAGGCGGCAGCGCGCGCGGCCAGCGCAGACAAGGGCGTGCCCGGCTCGAGGTCGGCCCAGGGTGGCACGGCAGGCAGCGCGGCCGAGAGCGCGCGCACCAGCGCCGCAATCACCTCCGTGGCCAGCGCCGGGCCGGCGCGGCGCACCAGCCACGCCTGCTGCAGCGGGTGCAGCGCGAGCCAGCCGACAGCGCCCGCACCGTCCGCAGCGCCCGCATCGACCGCGCCGACCGCGATGCCTGCATCGACGGCCGCGCGGCCCACGTTCGCATCGGCCGCGGCGACGGCGGGCTGCGGCGCCTCGGCGCGGAACATCCAGGCCCGCTCGCGCAGCACGGCCAGCATGTCGACCTCGACCCCCACCGCCCGGGCGATCGTGGCGTCGAACGCAGCCGGCAGCTGCGCCAGCCGCAGCGCCGCGGCCTGCGCGGGCGCATCGAGCAGCGCCCAGGCGTCGCGCATCACGGCCTCGATGCTGTGGTGGTGGTCGCTGCCGTCGCGGTCGGCGTCGACCAGCGGCGCGCCGGCGGCGATGCGTTCGGCGACCGCCGCGGCGCCGATGGCGTGCACGCCGCGCGCCGCCATCTCCAGCGCCAGCGGCAGCCCGCCCACGAGCGCGCAGATGCGCTCCACCGCGTCGGCTTCGGCGGCGGCGTCGAACTGCGGCGCCAGCCGGCGCGTGGCCGCCTGCAGCAGTCGCGCAGCGGGCGACGAGGCCGGCTGCCCGGGGGCCGCGCGCGCGAGCGCGAGGCCTTCGATCTCGAGCAGCCACTCGCGCCCACCGCCCACGCGCATGCGCGAGGTGGCCAGCACCGCGACACCCGGCGCGCGCTCGCGCAGCAGCGGCTCGAAGCGCGGCGCGGCAGGCGCCGTCTCGAGGTTGTCGAGCACGAGAAGCAGCGCACCGGGTGCATGCCGGTCGGTGCCCACGCGCGCCAGCACCGCCTGCAGCAGCGTCTGCGCGTCGCGCAGCACGCCGCCGGCGCCGCCTTCGCGACCATCGAGCACGAGCACGCCATGCCGCTGCGAGCCGGCGTGCGCCGCCGCGGCGACCAGCGCCAGCCGCGTCTTGCCCACGCCGCCCGGGCCCACCAGCGTGAGCCAGCGGCAGGTCGGCTCGGCCAGGCGCTCGGCAATCAGCGCCAGTTCGCGCTCGCGGCCGATGAGCGGCGGCATCGGCGGGGCCCGCGGGCTCGGGGCGGGTTCGGCCCCGGCGCAGGCCGCCGGTGAAGCGGCGCCGTCGTCATCGGGCCGGACAGGACGTTCGGCCACGGCGCCGGCGGCGGGCACCCGGGCCTCCTCGCCGTCCGCTTCGGGCACGACTTCGGCAAGGCGCGCGCCCGCAACGGCCTCGCGGTCCGCGCCAGCCGGCTCGGCGACCCCCGCGCCGTCCGTCGCAGCGGCGACCCCGGCGCCGCGTGCAGCAGCGAGCATCGTCGCCGGCGCGGCGTCGGCATGGATGCGCGTGTACAGCGCGTAGCACCCTGCCGAGGGGCGCGCGCCCAGGCGCTGCGCCAGCGCGGCCCGGCAGGCTTCGTACTGCGCGATGGCCGCGGTGCGCCGGCCGGCGGCGGCCAGCAGCCGCATCAGTGCCATGTGCGCGTTCTCGTCGGCGTCGTCGATGTCCAGCAGCGCGCGTGCGTGCGCGACGGCTTCGTCCGGCCGGCCGGCCGCCTCGGCGCGCGCCAGCAGGTCGTGGCGCAGCGCGACGACGGCCGTCGCGGCGCGGCGGCGGGCTGAGGCCAGCCACTCCTCGAAGGCTTCGGCGCCGCCGGCGTCGAAGCCTTCCAGCAGCGGCCCGCGCCACGCGTCGGCGGCGGCCACGCGCTCGGTTTGCGGCATCGCCGCATCGGCAAACGCGCGCTGCAGCGCCAGCCAGTCCACCGCCACCGCGGCGGCGTCCGCGAAACCGACCTGTTGCGCGTCGACGGCCAGCACGTCGGGAAGCCAGCGCCGCAGACGGGTCAGCGCGCCGCGCAGGTTGCCGCGCGCCGCGGCCTCGTCCAGCTCACCCCACAGCAACGTGGCCAGCCGCTGGCGCGGCAGCGGCCGGCCTTCGGCGGCCAGCACGAACACCAGTGCCTGGTGCTTGGGCGCGATCAGCCGCGTCAACGCCTGGCCGTCGAGCTCGATGCGGCCCGGGCCGAGCAACGAGATCCTCAATCCCCGCATGCACACGTCACCCGCGGCACGCGGGCCGGGTACCGCCGCCGTGCCAGAGAGCGCTCCTCACTTCACCGACAGTCCGGCGCCGACAGGTGGCCACGGACGGCCCGCACGCCACGTGGACATGCGGCCCTGCGGCCCGCGGCGCGATTCTGCGATGGCCGGCGGGCGCGGCGCAACGCGCGCGCGCACCAGGCAGCACCCGCCCAGGAGTGGCAAGCTGCTGGGCCTTTCGGCGGCCGCCCCCGCTGCGCGAGCGGGGCCCCGCGGCGGCGCGGGCGACGGTTCAATCGGCACCCAGAGTGCGGAGGATGCAGGAGACCCGACGATGTTGCTCAAAGGCTCGTGCCACTGCCGCGCCGTGCGCTTCAGCGTGCAATCGCACGAGCCGGTGCCGTACATGCGCTGCTACTGCTCGATCTGCCGCAAGACGGCGGGCAGCGGCGGCTTCGCCATCAACCTGGGCGCCGACTTCAGGACACTGAAGGTGAAGGGGCGCGAGCACCTCGCCGTCTATCGCGCGAAGCTCGCCCGCGGCACGCGCAGCCCGGCCGAGCGCCACTTCTGCAAGGAGTGCGGCAGCCCGCTGTGGGTGTGGGACCCGCGCTGGCCCGAGCTCGTGCACCCGCACGCCGGCGCCATCGACACGCCGCTGCCCGAGCCGCCGGCGGTGACGCACATCATGCTCGGCTCGAAGGCGAACTGGGCGGCGGTGCAGCGGCGGCGCGGCGACAGCGTGTTCGACGGGTACCCGAAGCTGTCGCTGGCGCAGTGGCACCGCAAGCACGGACAGGCACGGTAGGCCGGCGCGCCGGGCCTTGCCGCGCGGCCGCCCGACCCGCGCGCCCGTCCCCGCACCCCCGCCCACGCGGGGCCGACGCGCGGGCCGCGACCCGCGCCCAGACACCTCAGGCGCCGATCGGCTGGCAACGGCCACCCGTTTCGACGATCGCCTGACGCAGCTGCTGCGCGAGCCCGAACAGCCGCCCGGTGAGGCGGGGTGCGGGTCGCCGCCGAGCAGCACCTGGTCGCAGCCGAGTTCGCTCGCGGCGCGCGCCGATCGCCGGGACTCATGCACTCGCCGCCCCGGGACGACCTAGTCAGGCACATCCGGCATCCGACCCGCGAACCAGCGCACCACGTCGTCGGGCGAAGGCAAGCCGAAGACCTCCACGTGGCGGTTGGAGCGCACGAGCACGCGCCCGTCGTCGGCAGGCACCGCTTCGTCGAGATCGGACACGGTGAAGTCGTAGCGCAGGCGGCCGTCCCGGCTCCACACCTCGACCAATCCGTGCGCCGTCGCCGTGACGAAAGCCTGGCGATCCGCTGCGACCTTCACGCTGGCGTAGGTGGCCGTCGCCTCGCCCTCGACCCGCCGGCCCGGCAACGTCTTGAACGGTCCCCCCAGCCCCAGGCGCCAGAGGCGGACCGGTCCGTGGCGCGCCCCGGTGAGGATCGTCGAGTCATCCAGCCAGGCGGCGCCGAGGACCATGCTGGCGTGCTCGAAGCGGGCGAGCGGCTTGTCCTGGCACAGGTCGAACACGCGGACCTGGTTGTCGCCGGCGATCGTCAGCACCCTCCGCCCGTCGGGAGAGAACGCGCTCGACAGCACCGAGGCGGGATGCCGGAGCCGACACCGGAGGGCACCGTCGGCGGATCGGACCTTCGCTTCGCCGCTCGTGGACGCCAGGACGAACTCCCCCTGCGCGTTGCTGGTCGCCGCGTTGATGGCGGCGTCCTCGCGCCAGGCGAAGCGCGGCGCGCCGCCGACCGACCAGCCCTGCACCGAGGCCCGGCCCACCGCGACCACCAGGTCGGCATCGGGCGGCAGCAAGCCGGCGACGAGTGGCTCGCCCAGCTCGAAGGTCCGCTCGAGCCCGCCGTCCGCGCTCCACAGACGTGCCTTGCCGTCGTCCGAGGTCGTCAGGACGCGACGACGGTCGCGCGAGACCGTCGCCGACGTCACCGCCCCGTCGTGCGGGAGCGTGGCGACGAGATGGCCCCGCGTGCTCCAGATGCGGGCCGTGGCGTCCTGCGACGTCGTCATGAACGAGTCCTGCGGGAGGCCGGGCACGACGGCGTTGACCAGGCGCGAGTGGCCCACCGAGATCGGCAGCAGCGGCTGCACGAACTGGAGCTCGGGACGCGGGACCTCGCCCGGTTCGAAGCGCAGCAGCACGGTGCCGTCGGGGGAGAGTGCCGCGAACGCCGGTGCACTGCCGAGGCCGAGCCTGACCGGGACATCCGAGTGCAGGCCCCACGCCTCGATGGAGCCACCGCACAGTCGCATGACCCGCGAGCCATCCGCCGAGAGCGCCGGCCTCGGCGTCACGCGCAGGGCCGTCCGCACGGCCCGGCCCGCGACGCGGCCCTCCTCGCCGCCGCCGCGCCTGCAGGCCCGCTGCGCATCGAGCAGCTCGCTCGACGGCGGCGAACCGGGCATGAGGCGCCGCCAGGTCGCGGTGTCGTGAAGCGCGAACGTGCCGTCCGCGCTCTCCAGCAGCAAGCGGCTGCCGTCGCGCGAGGACTCGACGAACTGCACCTGGCCCGGCACGGGGAACGACGCCACGATCGTGCCGTCCAGGCCCACGACCCGCGCCGTGCTCTTCGAGAGGGCCAGGAGCGCGCGCTCGCCCGGCAGGAACCGGCTCTGCAGCACCGGCTCGGGTGTCTCGATCGCGCGGGCCGGTCGGCCTGCAGTTTCCCAGAGCACGAGCGCGCCGTCGGTGCCGGTCAGCAGGACCCGGTCGCCGGCGGCGGCGACGTCGACCTGCACCGTCGAAGGCCGGCGAAGCCTCTCGACGAGCGCGTCCCCGTCGCGCGTCCACACCACCCCGTGACCCTCGGGCGTCACGATGGCGATCGTGTCGCCGCTGCGCGACGTGGCGATCGCCTCGGACTCCCAGGGCACCTCCGCGTACTCCCGGGCGTCGGCGGCAGCGCGCGTCGGCCACCGCCCGCGCAGCACGACGTCGGCGAGCTTGCGCCCCCCCGCCTCGCGAAGTTCCAGCCGCGAGCGGTAGGCTTGGCGGTCGTGGCCAGCCGACAGGACCGTCTCCGCGGCCCGGCTGTCGAGCGACCACCTGACGACCAGACGCGAGTCGTCCTTCGTGAAGGCCACGAACTCGTAGCCCGCCGGCAGCGGCGTGCCGACGGACTGGCCACGGATGTCCCACACCTGCACCCCGCCAGGGGCGGGCCAGATCAACGACGACGGACCGGTGGCCACCCGCTCGCCGGCATGGGAGAACGCACCGACCCCCGAGCCTGGGGCATCCAGCCGCGCGATCCGGGAACGCGCCCAGAAGGCCAGCAGCGCCTCGCCACTCGCCCCCGAGCGCTCGAGCTCCCAAGCCCGGCGCGCCAACGCGAAGGCGCGCGGATACGCGCCTTGCCGCATCGCCTCCGCGGACAGGTCGGCAAGTTGTCGCGACCGGGCCGACACGCGCTGGCGCTCGAGCTCGCGCGCGAGCTGCACACCGGCCACCGCGGCGCCGATCGTCAGCACCACCGCCGCCGCCATCGCCACGCGCAGTTGCCGGGCCTGCCGCTGCTCCGCTCCGTCGAGCGCCTCCCGGGTGACGCCGCGGATCGGGGCGGCGAGTGCCGCGACGGCGATCCGGAACTCCGGTTTGCCGAGGGATGCATCGCTGCGCTGCCGAACGAACCGCAGGTCGATGACAAACGGCTCCTCGGGAAAGACGCCGGCGAGCGCCGGCGGAATGGCATTGCCTGAACGATCGAAGTCGTTCGCCGCGGCGTCCCAGCGCCAGTCGCCGGCGGCGATGACCGGCAGGATGCGGGCTGCAGCGTCGGGCGCGCCGGCGAGGAAGTGCCTGACCTCCCGGTCGACCCAGGGGGACGTCGCCGCGGCGGGGGAGCAGAGCACGATCAGGAACCGGGACGCTTCGATGGCCTCCTCGAGAAACCGCGGCAGCGACGTCCCGGCCTGGAGGATCTCGTCGTCGCGGAAGATGCGCAGCGGGCTTCGCCGGTAGAACGGCACGCCGATGCGGCGCACGGCATGGCTCAACGCGGCCGCGATGTCGCGTTCGGTCTCGCGCTTGTAGGAGATGAAGGCGTCGAACCCGCGACCGGTCCTGCGTTGCACCGTCGATCCCTGGCCGCCTCGAGGGCCGGATGGCCGCTAGTCGAACTTCAGGGTGCCGAACGCTTCGGCCATCGCCTGCCGCGTTCTCTCGCCCGTGCCGTTGAACAGGAAGTGCACGAGCGCATCCGCGCGGCCTTCCACACGAAGCATCAGCATCATGCCGCGCCGGTAGCGCGTCGAGACGTCCGGGCGCGGCACGAAGGCGACACTCACCGCCCCCCACTCGGCGCGGAACCGCCGCACGTCCTCGTCCCGCATCGGCTGGAAGGGTTCGAACGCGGGGTCGACGAAACCCCTGACGTAGCGAGAGCCCGGCGGCAGGTTCGACTGGGTGCCGGGCTGGACGGTGCCGGTGACGGCGACCGCGTCTTCCGGGATCTTCATCCCAGGCTCGAAGGGGATGATCCTGGGGCTGGGGTCCTGCGCCACCTCGAGGAACCTCATCGTGAACGCCTTCCTCGCGCTCGTCGATGCCGCTTCGTGGATGGCGTAGCGGACCTCGAGGTCGGCCTCGTCGCAGCGCAACGCGAACTGGTACGGCATGCGATCGCTCGGCTCGACCGGCACCGGCGCGAAGCAGGGTCCGGGCCGGGTGAAGTGAAGGCGATAGCGCCGCAGCCGCGCCGTGAAGGCGTCTGGAAGGGCGGGCTGGCCCGCCGCCAGGCCTGCCCCGAGCGCCAGCAGCAGCGGGGTCACGGTCCGTCGAAGCATTGTTCCTCCTCGCCGGGCGGCACGCCGGGAACCTTCCCCCGGCCGTGCGCCGCGTGCCATGGCGATGAGAGCGCGAACGGCGAAACAGGGGTTGACGCGGATCAGGATGCGGCTCCTTTCCGGCGCGGCGGCGCCCCGCGGGCGCTTGCCTACACTCCCCGCAGACGGAGAGGACGGGTCGAGCGGGCCCGATGGATCACCCGGCGAGCCAGCCACCGGGCATGCTCGCCGCGCAAGCGCCTCCCGCCGCCGCCCCCGCATGAGCCCCGCCCCCTCCGCCGCCCTCACCCCCGGCCTGCTGGTCCTGCACGGCAACCGGCTCGAGGACCTGGCCGCCGTGGTGTTCGACTTCCTCGCCCGCCACCCGCTCGCGCCGCTGGAGGAAGAGACGCTGCTCGTGCAGAGCAACGGCATGGCCGAGTGGCTGAAGATGGAGCTGGCGGCGGCCCACGGCGTGTGCGCCGCGGCGCGCGTGGAGCTGCCGGCGCGCTTCGTCTGGCGCACCTGGCGGGCGGTGCTCGGGCGCGAAGCGGTGCCGGCCGTCTCGCCGGTGGACAAGCTGCCGCTCACGTGGCGGCTGATGCACCTGCTGCCCCGGCTCGTGCACGAGCCGGTGTTCGCGCCGGTGGCCGGCTTCCTGCGCGGCCCGAGCGGCCGCCAGGCCGAACACGACCAGACGACACGCCAGTTGCAGCTCGCGCAGCGCCTGGCCGACCTGTTCGACCAGTACCAGGTCTATCGAAGCGACTGGCTGCGCGACTGGGAACAGGGCCGCGACACGCTGCGCACGCCACTGGGCACCGCCGCGCCGATGGACGAAGCGCAGCGCTGGCAGCCGGCGCTGTGGCGAGCCATCGTCGCGACGCTGGGCGCCACCGAACGCCAGGCCACGCGGCCGGCGCTGCACCGGCACTTCCTTGATGCACTCGACGCGCTCGATGCACCGGCGGCAGGGCCGCCGGGCGACGCACCACCGCCGGCCGGCGTGCCGCGCCGCGTGGTGGTCTTCGGCACCACGCACGTGCCGGTGCAGACGCTCGAGGCGGTGGCCGCGCTTTCGCGCGTCAGCCAGGTGCTGCTGGCGGTGCCCAACCCGTGCCGCCACCACTGGGCCGACCTCATCGAAGGCCGCGAGCTGCTGCAGGCCGCGCGGCGACGCCACGCACACCGCGGCGGCGTCGACCTCGCCGCGCTCGCGGCGAGCGCGCCCGAGGCGCTGCACGCGCACGGCCACCCGCTGCTGGCCGCGTGGGGCCGGCAGAGCCGCGACTTCATCCGCCAGCTCGACGCCCACGACGACGCCGAGGTGGCGCGCGAGCGCTTCGCGCTGCCGCGCATCGACCTGTTCGACGAAGGCCCGGGCACCACGCTGCTGCAGCAGGTGCATTCGCGCATCCGCGACCTCGTGCCGCTGGCCGAGCACGACCGCGCCACGCCCGTGTCGCCGGCCGACCGTTCGATCGTCTTCCACTCCGCGCACAGCGCGCAGCGCGAGGTGGAGGTGTTGCACGACCAGCTGCTGGCGCTGCTGGCGAAGCCGCCGCAGGCCGATGAGCGTGGGCCGCTGGCCCCGCGCGACATCGTCGTGATGGTCCCCGACATCGACGCCTTCGCGCCGGCCATCCGCTCGGTGTTCGGCCAGCATGCACGCGGCGACGCGCGTTTCATCCCCTGGGGCATCGCCGACCAGCGCGAGCGCGCGCACAACCCGCTGCTGGCGGCGCTGGAGTGGGTGCTGCGCGCGCCGCAGCAGCGCTTCACCGCCACCGAGCTGCTGGGCCTGCTCGAGGTGCCCGCGGTGGCGCGCCGCTTCGGCCTGGCCGAAGGCGACCTGCCCTTGCTGCAGGGCTGGATCGCCTCGGCCGGCGTGCGCTGGGGGCTGGACGCCAGCCAGCGCGCATCGCTCGGCCTGGCGGCGTGCGGCGAGACCAACACCTGGGCCTTCGGGCTGCGCCGCATGCTGATGGGCTATG
Source organism: Rubrivivax sp. (assembly GCA_026125665.1). Classification (GTDB taxonomy): domain Bacteria; phylum Pseudomonadota; class Gammaproteobacteria; order Burkholderiales; family Burkholderiaceae_C; genus Rubrivivax. Next base: position 27,354 of record JAHCKS010000036.1, on the reverse strand, counting down.
CCGTGGGCGAGCCGGTGGGTGATCTGCCGGGCGATGCCGATGCGGGCGGCGCCGGCGCGAGTGACCTTGACGCGGTCGACGGCGATGCCGGCAGCGGCGGCCGCCTTGCCGCCATCGAACCCTGCGCCGAGGTGGCCGGGCTCTCGGCCGGGCTGGCCGGCACGCTCGCCGAGCTGCTGGCGCTGCTGCAGACGTGGTGGCGCGACGCAGCCACGCCGCGCACCCCTGCCGCCTGGGGCGAGCGGCTGCGTGCGCTGGTGGGTGCGCTGCTGCAACCCGGCGACACGACCGAGCGCGCCACCCTCGCGGCGCTGAACGACGCCCTCGCCGCGTGGCTGCAGGCCTGTGACGCGGCGCGGTTCGACGAGCCCGTCGGCCTGGCCGTGGCGCGCGAGGCGTGGCTCGACGCGGTGGACGAACCCGGCCTCGGCCAGCGCTTCAAGGCCGGCGGCGTCACCTTCTGCACGCTGCTGCCGCTGCGCGCCATCCCGTTCGAGGTGGTGTGCCTGCTCGGCATGAACGACGGCGACTACCCGCGCCGCAGCCCGCGCAGCGACTTCGACCTGATGGCCCTGCCCGGCCAGGCCCGCCCGGGCGACCGCTCGCGCCGCGACGACGACCGCCAGCTGATGCTCGACGCGCTGCTGTCGGCGCGCCGCGTCCTGTACCTGAGCTGGTGCGGCCGCAGCCCGCGCGACAACCAGCCGCAGCCGCCTTCGGTGCTGGTGGCGCAGCTGCGCGACTACCTCGCGGCCGGCTGGGGCGAAGAGATGGTGCGCTCGCGCACGACGCAGCACCCGCTGCAGCCGTTCAGCCGGGCGTACTTCGAGGAACGCGGCGGCCTGTTCACCTACGCCACCGAGTGGCGCGCGGCGTTCGACGCCACGGCACGGGCGGCGGCCGGCGACGCGACGATGGCCGCGCCCCCGGCCACGCCCCGCGACGAGCCCGCAGCGGCGCTGACGCTGAACGAACTCGCAAGCTTCCTGCGCAATCCGGCAAGGAGCTTCTTCCGCCGGCGCCTGGGCGTCGTCTTCGACGAGGCCGACAGCGCAGCCGGGGACGACGAGCCGTTCGACAGCAGCGGGCTCGACCGCTGGCGGCAGATCGAAGAGGTGCTGCGCGAAGCGCGGCGGCAGCTCGGCGAGGGCGGCGGTGCCGGCGACGGCCACGACGACGACGAGCGACTGTCGAGGCTGGTGCAGGCGCAGCTCGCCCGCCTGCAGCGCGCCGGCAACCTGCCGCTCGCCGGCCCCGGCCGCCAGGCGCGGGTGGCGCTCCAGCAGACCCTGCAGCCGATGCTCGCGCAGTGGCGTCGCGAGCTCGCCACGCGGCCGCATCGGCTGGAGAAGCAGCCGCTGCACTTCGGCCCGCGCGCCGGCGTGCGGCTGGAGGACTGGCTCGTCGGTGTGCGCACGGGCAGCGGCGCCGTGCCGGCGTGGATCGACCTGATGGCCGGGCCGCTCGCCGGCAAACACGGCAGGAGCCTGCAGGAGCACAAGCTGCTTCCGGCCTGGCTGCGCCTGCTGGCCGCCGGCGCCTGCGACGTGCCGCTGGCGGCTGTGCTGATCGGCACCGACGTCGTCGTCACGCTCGCGCCGCTGGCCGAGCGCGAGGCGTCGCGGCGCACGCTGCAGGACCTGATGGAAGCCTTCGCGGCCCAGGACGACGCGGATGCGCCGCTGCGCACGGCGCTGCGCACGGGGCTGCGGTGGCTCGGCGACCCGGACAAGGCCGCGCCCGCCTACGACGGTTCGTTCGAGCGCCCGGGCGAACGGCGCGAGCCGTGCCTGGCGCGCCTGTTCCCGGACTACGAAGCGCTGTCGGCGCCGCCGGCCTTCGAGGCGGCGACGCGGTGCCTGTACGAAGGCTTCGCGGGCTGGCTGCGCAGCGACGCCCTCCGCATCGAGCCGCTGCCCGGCGCCGCGCCCGCCGCAGAAGGCGAAGAGGGCGAAGGGGGCGAAGGGGGCGCCGATGGCTGAGCCGCCGGACGCGACTGCGCCGCCGCCGGGCCTGCCGCCGGACCTGCCGCTGGACCTGCCGCTGAACCTGCCGCTCAGGGGCAGCCGCCTCGTCGAGGCCAGTGCCGGCACCGGCAAGACGTGGACGATCGCGGCGCTGTACGTGCGCCTCGTGCTCGGCCACGGCGAAGGCCTCGGCCGCGCGCTGCTGCCGGGCGAGATCCTGGTGATGACCTTCACCAAGGCGGCGACGCGCGAGCTGTCGGACCGCATCCGCCGCCGGCTCGTGCAGGCCGCGGCCTTCTTCCGCCAGAGTGAAGGCGACGACGGCGCGAGAGGCGCAGGAACCCGCGACCCGTTCCTGCACGCGCTGCGCGAGAGCTTCGCGGCGGGCAAGCCGCGCCACGAAGCGGCGTGGCGGCTGGCCGCCGCCGCCGAGGCGATGGACGACGCGTCGGTGCACACCATCGACGCCTGGTGCCAACGCATGCTGCGCGAACACGCGTTCGACAGCGGCTGCCTCTTCGACGAGGAGCTGCAGCCCAACGAGACGCAGATGCTGCGCCAGGCGGCGCAGGACTACTGGCGCCAGCAGGTGTACCCGCTGCGGGGCGACGCGCTTGGCGCGGTGCTGGCGCAGTGGCGCAACGTGGCGGCGCTGATCGAGGACGTGCGTTCGCTCGTCGAGCAGCCGCTGCCGCCGGGCGCTGGCGAGGGCGACCTCGTCGATGTGCTGGCGGCGCAGGCTCGAGCGATCGCGGCGCGCTGCGCCGAGCTGAAGGCCGGCTGGGCAGAGCGCGTGCGGCACATGCGCACGTGGCTCGACCGCGAGCTCGCGAGGAAGCCCAAGGTGGTGAACCTGCAGGCGCGCCATGTCGAGGACTGGCTCGATGCGCTGCAGGCCTGGGTCGACGACCCCGGCGCCGAAGTGCCCGCGCTCAGCGAGACCGCCTGGGAACGTCTGACCCGCGCGGACCTGGCCGAGCGCGCCAAGGGCCCGTTGCCGGCGGACATGCCCGAAGGCTTCGACGCGATGGGCCCCCTGCGCGCCGCGCTGCAGGCGCTGCCAAGGCTGCCACCGCTGCTGCGCGCCCACGCCGTGGCGCGCGTGCGCCAGCGCATGCAGCACCTGAAGGAGCAGGCCGGCCGCTACGGCTACGCCGACATGCTGCAGCGCCTGGACGACGCGCTCGACGAAACCCGCCGCGGCGAACACGCGCGGCAGCTGCGCGATCGCATCGTCGCGCAGTACCCCGCCGCGCTGATCGACGAGTTCCAGGACACCTCGCCGCGCCAGCTCAGCATCTTCGACCGCGTCTACCGCATCGCCGACGACGACCCGGCGCGCGTGCTGCTGCTGATCGGCGACCCGAAGCAGTCGATCTACGCCTTCCGCGGCGCCGACATCCACAGCTACCTGCGGGCGCGCGCGGCCACCGCCGGGCGCCACCATGCGCTCGCCGTCAACCGCCGCTCGACGAGGGCGCTGGTGCGCTCGGTCAATGCGCTCTTCGCCGGCGCCGAGGCGCGCGCCGGCCGCGGAGCGTTCTTCTTCCGCGACGTGGCGCACCCGGGCAGCGAAGGGTTGCCGTTCGAGGCGGTCGAGGCCGCAGGCCGCGGCGAAGCGCTGCGGCGGGGGCGGCGAGAGCGGGCGGGCGGGACGCCCGACGCGACCGCCGGCGGCGAGGTGCCCGCGCTGACCTTCTGCATCGACACCGAGCTGCGCGGCCTGGCCGAGCACCGCGCGCAGTTCGCGGCGCTGTGCGCCGAGCGCATCGTCGCGCTGCTGAGCGATGCATCGGCCACGTTCACCGGCGGCGACGACGGGCCGCGGCGCGTCGAGCCCGGCGACCTCGCGGTGCTCGTGCGCACCGGCACCGAGGCCGAGGCGGTGCAGCGCGCGCTGCGCAGGCGCGGCGTGCCGTCGGTCTACCTGTCGGACAAGGACAGCGTGTACCAGCGGCTCGAAGCGGCCGAGCTGCTGCGGCTGCTCGAGGCGGTGGCGCAACCGCGGCACGTGCGCCTGGCGCGCGCCGCCTTCGCCACCCGCCTGCTCGGCCGCACGCTGCCCGAGCTGCTGCACTTGGCCGCCGACGACCTGGCCTTCGACACGCTGTGCGAGCACCTGCGCACGCTGCACGGCGTGTGGCAGACGCAGGGCGTGCTGGCGATGCTGCGCCGCGCGTTGCACCTGTTCGACATCCCGGCGCGGCTGCTGGCCGGCTCCGGTGACCACGGCGAGGCGCGCGCCGACGACGACGGCGAAGGCGAGCGGCGCCTCACCAACGTGCTGCACCTGGCCGAGCTGCTGCAGGCCGCCAGCCGCACCGTCGAAGGCGAACCGGCGCTCGTGCGCTGGCTGGCCGGGCAGATCGAGGCGGCGCGCGGCGACTTCACGCCGGCCGAGGAGCTGGTGCTGCGCCTGGAAAGCGATGCCAGGCTGGTGCAGGTGGTCACCGTGCACAAGGCCAAGGGGCTGGAGTACCCGGTGGTGTTCGTGCCGTTCGCCTCGGGCTACCGCGACGCGGCGCAGCTGGACGACTGGGTCGTCGAGCGCGACGCCGCCAGCGGCGCGCCCCGCCTCGACCTGGCACCGGGCAAGGCCGCGCTGCAGGCGCACGACGACGAGCGGCTGCAGGAGGACCTGCGCCTGCTGTACGTGGCGCTCACGCGCGCGCGGCACGCGCTGTGGGTGGGCGCGGCGGCACTGCGCATCGGCAGCAGCAAGGAGTGCCAGTGGCATCGCAGCGCACTCGGGCACCTCGTGTCGGGCGAAGCGCCGTGCGACCCGAGCCAGATCGCCCTGGACCTGCACGTGCTGGCCGAGGCGACCCCTTCGATCGAGCTGGAGGTGCTCGAGCGCGGCGCCCATGCCGGCGGCGCCCATGTGCCGGCCACGCGATGGCAGCCGCCCGCAGCCGAGGCCGCGCTGCCGCCGCTGCGCACCTACGACGGCGACTTCGACCGCCGCTGGGCACTCGCCAGCTACAGCGCCCTCGTGCGCGACGCGGCGCATGGCGCCGCGCAGGTGCACGGCGCGGTGGTTCCGGTTGAGCCCACCGGCCCGATGGAGCCGCTGCCCACGCGCGTGCAGCGCGACGCCGACGATGACGAAGAGGCGCTCGCCCCGGCCGCGACGGACTTGCCGGCCGAACGCAGCGACCACGGCGAGGGCGGCGGCGCTGCCGGGCGAAGCGGCCCGTGGCATCGCTTCCCGCGCGGCGCCTTCGCCGGCAACTTCCTGCACGACCAGCTCGAGTGGCTGGCCGGCGAAGGCTTCGCGCTCGCCGGTTCGCCGGCGCTGCGCGAGGCGCTCGTGCGGCGCTGCGAGCGACAGGGCTGGGGCCACCGCGCGGCCGACGTCGTGCAGTGGCTGCAGCGCGTGGTGTCGCAGCCGCTGCCGCCACTCGGCGTGGCGCTGGACGGCCTTCCCGGCCGCGTGCTGCCCGAGATGGAGTTCTGGCTGCCCGCCGACGGCCTGGACGTCGAGCGGCTGGATGCACTGTGCCGCGAACACCTGTTCGCCGGCGAGCCACGGCCGGCGCTGACGCCGCGCGTGCTTCGCGGGCTGCTGATGGGCTTCGCGGACCTCGTGTTCGAGCACGCGAGCCCGGTACACGGCCCGGACGGCCCGGACGGCCCGGACGGCACGAGCGCGGTGCGCCACTGGGTGCTCGACTACAAGTCGAACGCGCTCGGTGCCGGCGACGCGGACTACACCGACGACGCGATGCGCACTGCCATGCTGCGCCACCGCTACGACGTGCAGGCGGCGCTGTACCTGCTGGCGCTGCACCGCCTGCTGCGCCGCCGCCTGGGCGAGCGCCACGAGCCGGGCCGCGACCTCGGTGGCGCGATCTACCTCTTCCTGCGCGGCGTGGGGCATGCGGGCGGGGGCTGCGTGCACGTCGTGGCACCCCCGCCACTGCTGCACGCCCTGGAGGCGATGCTGCCGGCCGCGCGCCGCGTGGAGGTCGCGGAATGACCGGGACGGCGAGCGCGCCGATGCTCGAGACGCTGCAACGCTGGCGTCTGGCCGGCCAGCTGCGCGCGCTCGACGTGGCCTTTGCGCGGCTGCTGCACGAGCTGGATGCCGGCGCGCCGGCGAGCCTGCTGCTGGCCGGCGCGTTGGCGGCACGGATGGAAGGGCGCGGCCATGACTGCATCGAGCTCGCGCAGCTGACGCCGGCGCAGGCGGCCGATGCGCTGGGGTGGGCCGCGCCGTGGTCGGAGGAGCTGCGCGCGCTGCTGCCGGCGTGGAACACCGAACGGGCCGCGTGGGCGGCCTCGCCACTGATCGAGCTCGACCCGCCCGGGCCGGCCGTGCCGGGGCCGCGATCGCCCTTCGCGCCCGAGGCGGCGGAAGCGCCGGACCCAGCGGTCCCGGCGCACTCGGCGCGCCTCCGGCTCGACCGGCTCTCCCCGCTCGTGCTGCACGGCGGCCGGCTGTACCTGCGCCGCTACTGGACCTGGGAGTCGCGCGTGGCCGCGCAGGTGCTTGCGCGCACGCGGGCCGATGCCGGCGCGCCCGAAATCGACACCCAGGCCGCCAGGCGCTGGCTCGACCGGCTCTTTCCACCGGCCGCATCGACGAGGCGTGCGAAGGCTCGCGCCGCCGACGAAGCCGAGCCGCCCGTCGACTGGCAGAAGCTCGCCTGCGCGCTGGCGCTGCTGGGCCGCTTCACCATCGTCACCGGCGGCCCGGGCACCGGCAAGACGACGACCGCCGCGCGCCTGCTCGTGCTGCTGCAGGCGCTGCATCGCGGCAGGCATCCGCTGCGCGTGGCGCTGGCGGCGCCCACCGGCAAGGCGGCGGCGCGGCTGCGCCAGGCCATCGACGCGGCACTGGCCGGTCTGCGGCCGACGATCGAGCGCGATCTCTTCGAGCACGACCCCACCGCACCACCCGGCGCCGCACGCACGCTGCATGCGCTGCTCGGCGCACGCCCCGGCACGCGCCGCTTCCGCCACGACGCGAGCGAGCCGCTCGAGGTGGACGTGCTGTTCGTCGACGAAGCGTCGATGGTGCACCTGGAGATGATGGACGCGCTGCTCGACGCGCTGCCTGCACATGCGCACCTGGTGCTGCTGGGCGACAAGGACCAGCTCGCGTCCGTCGAGGCCGGCGCGGTGCTCGGTGACCTGTGCGCCGGCGCCGAGGCCGGTGGCTACGACGCCCGGACACAGCAACGCGTGCGGGCGCTGGCCGGCATCGCCGTGCCGGCACGGCTTCTCGCCAAGGAGGGGGATGATGCTGCGCTGGCGCAGCGCACCGCGATGCTGCGCACGAGCCACCGCTTCAGCGGCGCCATCGGCGAGCTCGCGGCGGCGGTGAACCGCGGCGACGTGGCCGCGGTTCGGCAGTGCCTCGCGCCGTCCGGCGGCGGGGAAGCCGTGGTGTGCTGGCCCGGGGCACACGAAGGTGCGGCCCTGCGCACGCTGGCCATCGAAGGCCGCGGTGCCCGAGGCACCCGCGAGATCGAGGCCGCTGGCTACCGCACCTGCTACGAGCTGCTGAGCAGGCGCCCGGGCGCCGCCACCGCGTTCGATGCCTGGGCGCGCGACGTGCTCACGGCCTTCGACCGCTTCCGCGTGCTGTGCGCGGTGCGCGAAGGCCCGCAGGGCGTGGCCGCGGTCAACGATGCGATCGAGCAGGCGCTGGCCGAAGCCCGGCTGCTGCCCGCGCGGCGCACCGAGTGGTACGAGGGCCGCCCGGTGATGGTGACGCGCAACGATCCCGGGCTCGGCGTCTTCAACGGCGACATCGGCCTCGCGCTCAGACCGCCCGGCGCCATGGCGGCGGGCGAGCCGGCGCCGCGCGTCTACTTCCTCGACACGGGCACGCTGCGCTCGGTGGCCTGCAGCCGCCTGGCCGACGTCGAGACCGCCTTCGCGCTGACGGTGCACAAGAGCCAGGGCTCGGAGTTCGAACACGTCGCGCTGCTGCTGCCCGGCGAGGACGTGCCGGTGCTGACGCGTGAACTGATGTACACGGCCGTCACGCGTGCGAAGGCCGCCTTCACGCTCGCCGCAGCCGAGCCGGCGCTGGTGGAAACGGCGGTGCGGCGGCTGACGCGGCGCGGCAGCGGCCTGCGCGAGCTGCTCGCCCCGCCGGGCGCGGTGCGCTGAGCCGCGCCCTGTGCCCTGCCGCGCTGGCGGCCGGGCCACGTCGCCGCATGAACCGCACCGGCTGGCATGCACCATGCTTTGTGCCTGGCCGTGTCACCGAGCCGCGTGGCGCAGGCCGGCCCGCGCACGATGTGGAACGACGCCCGCCGAGACGGCCGCGGGTTGGCGTTAACCGCAATGCCGGGCGCGGCGGAACGCGCCGACACTGCGCCGCCCCGTCGTGGGGCAAGACGGTCGCGTTCGGCAAGAAGAGACAGAACCGCAGGGCGAGGGTGGCGGGAACAAGGGCGTCGCGCAAGCGCTGCGCCCGAGGAGGAAGCACGACGATGGCCAGGCTCATCGATCCGCGCGTGGACGCCTATGTCGCGCACGCGGCGCCGTTCGCGCAGCCGATCCTCGAACGCCTGCGCGCCGACGTGCATGCCGCCTGCCCCGACGCCGAGGAAGCCATCAAGTGGGGCATGCCGTTCTTCATGCACGCCGGGCGCAACCTCGCACACATGGCGGCCTTCAAGGCCCACTGCGCCTTCGGCTTCGAGCACGGCCGCGCCGTCGTGGACCTGGGCCGCGAGGCGCAGGCGATGGGACAGTTCGGCCGCATCACGAAGCTCGACGACCTGCCCTCCAGCGCCGACGTGCGCCGCTGGGTGAAGAAGGCGATGGCCCTGATCGACGCGGGCGAGAAGCCGCCGCGCGCGCCGAAGGCCGGCATGCGCGTCGGGTCGCGCCCCGCGGCGGCGCGCACCCGTGTGGCGAACGGCAGCGGCGCGGCGGCACCGAAGCCCGCCGCTGCGCTGCCGTTGCCCAACGCGTTGCCGGCGTCGGAGCTGCCCGCAGCGCTGGCCGAGGCATTGGCCCGCCACGCCGCGGCCAAGCGCTTCTTCACGACGCTCGCGCCAAGCCACCGTCGCGACTACATCGAGTGGATCACGCAAGCCAAGCGCAGCGACACACGCGCCCGCCGCGTCGCGCAGGCGGTGGCGTGGCTGGCCGAGGGCAAGCGGCGCAACTGGAAGTACGAGCGGCGCTGACGCGCCGCGGCCGCGCCGGCGGCGGGAGCCGGGGACTAGCGCAGCTGCAGCGCCCGCCAGCCGCTCGTGCCGAGCAGTTCACCGCGTTCGCCCAGCGACTCGATGCGCCACACCAGCGCCTTGCCGCGCTGCGCCTCGGCAAACCACGGCGGCGCGTCGTAGCGCGAGGTGCCCGGGCGCACGAAGGCGACGAGCAGATCCTCGCCGTCGGGCTGCTCGCGCACGCGCAGGCGCAGCAGCGCTGCCGCTGCGGGGTCGATCCACGCGAAGCTCGGTGTGCCTTCGACGGCGGCATCGGGCACCGGTGCGATCGGCACGGCGGCGCCTTCACGCAGGCCCTGCGCCGCGCCGGGCGCGCCGACGTGATAACGCAGCACCGGCATCGGAAAGCCGGCCACGCCGCCGGCCACGGCCACCGCGCCGCCGCCGATCTGGCTCGTCGCCTCCTTGTCGTCGCTCGCTTCCACGCGCAGCAGTACCTGGTAGGCGCCGTCGACCGCGGTCTCGAGCCGCCGCGGATCGGGGCCGGGCACCTGCACCTCGGCGCCGCCGGGCGGCAGGAAGACCTCGAAGCGCTCGAGCAGCCGCCAGCGCCGCTGGCGCAGCCGCTGTTCCAGCGGCAGCGACGCTTCGGTCAGCAGGTCGTCGTCGGTGGGCAGCGGGTCGCCGGGCTGCACCAGCTCCCAGCGCCCGCGCAGCGTGCCGCTGCCGTTGTAGAGCACGCGCGCGGCCAGCGGCGGCGGCACGTCGCCGCGCGCCAGCGCCAGCTCGACGCGCCGGCCCGCCGCGCCGCCGGCGCGGAAGTCCACGCGCACGTCCAGCAGCGCCAGTGCCGTGCGCGCGCCGCCGCCGCCCATGCGGCAGGTGACGACGACGAATCGGTCGCCGGCCGGGCCGGTGAAGCGGCGCACGTAGAAGAAGGTCGAGTTCGCGCCGGCCGCCGCGTCCTGGTAGGCGCGCCGTGCCACCGACGCGGGGATCGTCATCACGTCGGTGAGGTTGGCGAGGCCGCCGGTACCCGAAGGCCGCGCGCGCTGCAGCGCCAGCGGCAGCCGGCCATAGACCGTGCCCGGCACGCAGGGGTCGGTGGCCTGCACCGGCACCGGCAGCTGCAGGCCCGGGTTGGCGGCCATCAGCGCCGGCTGCAGCTCGCCGCACCAGTAGGCCTCCACCGGCGCCTCGCCGGCGTCGAGGCCCTGGAAGGTGAGGAAGACAGACGTCGCGCCGTTGCTGCGCACGTTGACGCCGAAGGGATGCACGCCGCTCACCGCGTGCGCCGGCGGCACGAACGACGACGCGGCCAGCGCGCCGACCAAACCCGCGAGGAGCGCGCGCCATCGAGCCTTCATCGCTGCAACTCCTCCACGTGCCTCATTCGCCGCGCGCTGGCCCGCTCGCGCGCCCGCTCGAGGCGTTCCAGTCGTGGGTCCATCGGGCGTCCGGCGGGCGTCCATCGTGGTGTGCATCGGGCGTGCATCGTGCGTCGCTCGCGATTCGACGTGCTTCACGGCAGCTGGATCGTCAGCGCCAGGTCGACCCAGCCCTGGCGCAGCCGCGCGCCGGCGGCGGGGTCCAGCGGCCGGCTCTGCTGCGCCGTTGCACGCAGCGAGACCTGGCCCGCCAGCTTCGTCGTGCCGTTCGGCACCTCGAAGGCGCGCGCCACGTGCACCTGCACGATCTCCTGCCGCGCCGCGTCGTTGCGCTCGCCACTGGCCTGCGCGCCGAGCGTCCACTTGGGCGTCGGTTGCCAGTCCAGGCCGAGGCTCGCCGCTTCGCCGACGTTGGCAAGGCCGATCTCGCGCGCCAGCTGGCGCGAGCGCTGCCCGGCGAGCCGGGCGCGCAGCGTGGGCGCAAGCGGCAGGCCGAGCGAGGCCTGGTGCGCGAGCGTGTCGAAGTCGGCGTTCTCGCGGCCGACCTGCCGGTTGTCGACGCGCGACAGCGTCGCGCCCGTGCTCAGCGCCGCGCCGCCGGCGAACGACCACACGAGCTGGCCCTGCGCCTGCGCCGTCACCTGGTCGGGCCGGTGCGTCTCGGCGAAGCCCGAGTCGTCGGCGAGCGGCGTGTTCAACGCGAACTGGTGCGCGCGTTGGGCCGACAGCGAAACCTGCGGCCAGGCACCTCCCGTGCCGCCCTCGCCGCCCGCGCCACTTTCGCCCAGCCAGCGCGGCAGCGGCAGCGCGAGGCTCGCCGTGCGCTCCTCGGTGCGCGTGGCCAGCAGCGTGGCGATGCGCGCCAGGTTGTCCTCGCGCCGCCCGGCCGCCAGCGTCAAGCTCGCGCCTCGCCACGCGGCCGTGGCGCCGACGCGGCCATGCAGCTGGTCGCCGGAGATGACCGCGGCCAGGCTGCGATAAAGCGGCGCGCTGCGCTCGTGCAGCGCGGTGAGCGTGAGTGTCGGCGGCGCATGCGCGGCATCGGCCGGCGCGCCCGTGCCGCCGCCCGCGGCGGCCGCAGGGCCCTCGGCGGCCGCACCAGCCGCCTCGCGCGGTGCCAGCACGTCGGCCTGCACCTCGACGCGGTGCGCATCGCGCGTCGCCGGCGCCACGGCCACCAGCGGGCCACCTTGCGCCAGCGCGGTGTCGAACGGGTGCTCGTGGCGCGAACGGGCCCACGCCGCGTCGACCCGCAGGCGCCCCGCGGCGCGATGCAGCCGCCAGCCGAGGCCGCGGCTGCGCTCGGCGTCGGCCACGCTGCCGGCGGCGAAGTCGGTGATCGGCGCCTGCCGCGCCTCGAGGCCGCTCACCTCCAGCCGCCAGCCGCGGCCGAGCTCGGCGCCGACGCTGGCGCCCTGGATGCGGTGCTCGCGCTCCTCGACGCCGCTGAGGTTGTCGGTGCCGACGATCTGGCTGCCGCTCGCGGCGTGCAGCGCGAGGTCGAAGCGCGCGCCAAGTGGCGCGCTGACGCCGAGGCCGCGCGCTGCGAAGGCGTTCATCAGCAGCGGATGGCGGCCGAACTCGGCGTGGCCGACGCGCGCGCCGAAGCGGCCGTGTGTGGCCGCAAGGCGGTACTCGGCGAGGTCGGCGCGCGGTGCCGCGAGCCCGAGCGTGGCAAAGCGCAGCGCCTCGCCGCGGAAGCTCGCGGCCTGCCCCTGCGCAGCCGCGTCGAGCTGCCAGCCGTCGCGTTGGCCCGTGAAGGCGACGCCGCCGCGCGCGCTGGCGTCGCCGTGGGTGCCGCGCGGCGTGACGGGCTGGCCGTCGCTGCGGCGCTCGGCGGCGCGGCCGCCGAAGCGCAGCTCGAGCCGCGGCTCGAAGCTGCTCGACTCGAACCCCGCCGGCGTGCGCACGCGCAGCGGCCAGCGGCCGAGCTCCTGCCACATGTCGGCCTGCACGAGGTAGAGCACGACCTCGCTCTCGCCGCTCGGCCAGGCGACGTTGCCGCCGACTTCCAGGCGGCCCGGCGCCGGCACGCGCACGAGCGCACTCAGGTCGTGCTTGCCGACGAACAGGCGCAGGCGGTCCCGCGCGGCCAGCAGCTCGCGCCACGCGTCGGGCTCGAAGTGCAGCACCAGCGGCGCGTCGGCGGCCACCCAGCGGTCGGCGAACGACGTGCTCGAGGCCCCGGGCTGCGCCAGCACCGCCGGGCCGGCCAGCAGCAGCAGGCACGCGGCCGGAACGGCGGCGAGCGCACTGCATGCGGTGGGCAAGGCGAGGCGGGCCATGCGCTGCATCGTCCGGTCGTGTGCCTGACGCGCCCATCCCAGGAAGGCGGTAGCGCGCTTGTGCACACCCGCGCGCCGGGCCGTGCGCGATGCATCGAGCGACCCGGCGAGCCCCGCGCCTCAGCGGCAGGTCCAGCGGTCTTGCTGCCGCGAGCAGAGGTCGGGTGCGCCGCGCTGCGCCCACAGCGGCGGCAGGTTCAGCGCCTCGACGATGGCCGTGAACGCCGCATCGCCTCGCACGGGGGCCAGCTCGGGCCACCACAGCTGCTCCACCCAGCGAGCCGGCGCCTCGCGCGCCTGCTGCTGCAACGCGCGCAGGCTGCCGGCATGGTCGCCGACGAGGCCACGTTCGACGAAGTAGTCGGCCATGCCGAAGCGCGCCGCGTCGCCCATGCCGTCGAAGGCGGCGCGCGCCGCGGGCCGCGCCCGGGCATCGGCCAGGGCACGCGCGAACGGCTCCACCCAGCCGGCCGGGTGCCCGGTGTAGGCGGCCCAGTCGTGCGCCGCCCGTGCCGCCGCCACGGCGTCGCCACGGCGGCGCGCCAGCACCATCTCCTGCAGGCCGGTGCCGCGATGGCCGAGCTGCCGCGCCAGCGCCGCGAACTCGGCCATGCGCGCGTCGTCGCCGAGCACGCCGTGCACCAGCGCCAGCGCCTCCATCGAGTCGGCATCGAGTGCGTCCAGCTGCACCGCCTGCAGCGCCAGCTCGCCGGCGCGCCGCACATAGCCCGCATACAGGTGCACGCGCGCGGCGATGCGCAGCACGAAGGGCACCTGCGGCGCGTGCGGCAGCATCGCGTCGGCATGCGCGAACATGTCGACCCAGCGGCGCTGCTTGAACGCGTGGCTGAGCAGCAGCACGTGCGCACGCACGTTCGCCGGGTCGGCGCGCAGCAGGCGCGCGCCGAGCGACTCGAGCTCCGCGGTGATGGCTTCCTCGTGCGCGCGGCGTTCGGAGGGCGGGCCCGCGGGCGCGCCGGCGCCCAGGATGCGCAGCGCCAGCCGCACGTACAGCGCCGGCCCGTACCCGGGCTCGGCGGCGAGCACCTCGTCGACGATGGCCAGCGCCTGCTGGCGCGAAGCGGCGTCGGGCACACGCGCCAGCTGCACGGCGCGCAGGTAGCGCACATAGAGCGCCGCGGCGATGGCCGGGGCGTCGGGCCCCGGTGCCGGCCGGCCGAGCGCCACCGAGGCCGCCTGCGCCAGGCGCTGCGGCAGCGCCTGGAGTTGCCCCACCTCGACCTCCTCGTCCATCTGCCACACCGGGGCGGCGCGCGCCGCCGGCTCGTGCAGCGCCAGGCGCAGCGCCACGCGCCCGGCGGGGCGCGACGCGATCTCGCCGCGCAGCACCCATTGCGCCACGACCAGGCGCGCCAGCGCCGCATCGTCCAGGCGCGCGGCCACCGCGGCGCGGGTGGAGGAGCAGGGGGTCACGCGCAGTTGCGGCAGCCGCGCGAGGCGTGTGCCGATGGCTTCGCACATCGTGGCGCCGATGGCCGCGGCCTCGCCGTCGCCTTCGGGTGCGCTCAGCGGCCGCACCGCCAGTCCGGGCGGCAGCGGCCGCCCGCCGCGTGCCAGCGTGCGATCGAGCGTCAGCGCCAGCGCCTCGGCGGTGTCGACGGCGCCTGCACCGCCCGAGGTACCGGCTCGCCGCGGCCACTGCGACGTGACCAGCACGGCGGCCAGGGTCAGCACCGCCAGCAGCAAGGCGAGCGCCAGCCAGGGTTGCCAGCGCGGTGCGCGGACTCGCGCCGGGGCGGACCGGGCCGCGGCGTTGGCCACGCCGCTCGCATCGCCGCTCGCATTGCCGCTCGTCTCGCCGCTCGCGCCGGGGTGCACGCCGGTGCTCGGGGCCGCACGGCTCACGCGGGGGATCGTGTCGCGCATGCGCCAGGGATGCACTTCGCGATGATGCGGCGCCCGGGCCGGCCGCGGCAACTCAGCGCAGGCACAGCGCCGGTGCGCTGGTGACCTCGATCGTGCGCTCGTTGTTGTGTTCGTCCGCTTCGGCCAGCGTGCGCGCTGCATCCAGGCCGGCGGCGATGCGCCAGGGCCCCGGCTCGGGCACCAGCACGCCGGCCACGGTCAGCGAGGCCTGCTGGCCCGGCCCCAGCGCCGCGACGGCCACGGTGCGGCTGTCCACGACCGCCGCGCCCGGCCCCGGCCGTGCCACGGCCAGCCGCACCTGCGTGGCCGCGGCCGGGCTGGCGCCGGCATTGCGCAGCACCACTTCGAAGGTGTTGCAGCGGCCCACGCGCACGCCGCCGGGCATCGCGCGCACGTGCACGACGACGAGGTCCGGCAGCGCCCTTCGCGCGGCCGGTGCAGCGGGCGCGGCAGGCGCGGCGAGGGCCACCGGCGTGCCCGCCGCGGTGGCCAGCCACACGCTTCCTGCCATCCACCACGCGCGCCGGCACGGCATGTCCATGCTCCCGGGCCCGCCCACCGGGCACCGCCGCCGCAGTGTGGCGGCCGCCGCGCGGCGGTGCCCATCCCAGGAAGGCGGCACTCGCGCGGGCTTCTTCACCCGGCCTCGGTGCCCACAATGCAGGGGGTGCCCGCCCGCACGACCTGCCACACGAACATCGCCACGCCGTGATCCGCGACGCCTCCTCTGCACCGGCGACGGCCCTGCCGCGCCGCCGGCACTGGGCGCTGGCCGCGCTGCTCGGCGCGTTCGCGCTGGCCGCGGTGATGGTCGGTGCCTGGCTCGTGATCGCGCCTCGCCCGGCCGCCACCGGTGCAGCGCCGGCCGACCTCGCCGGTGTGCTGGACCGCCGCCTGCAGCGCGGCCACGACGCCACGCCCGGCATCGCGCTGCGCGACCTGGTGGTCGAAGGTGCGGCCGGCGGCGGCGCCTCGTCGGCCGGCGCGGGCGGCATCGCGCCGGGGGCTCTCGCCGAGAGCCTCTGCGACGCACTCGGCTCGCGCCTGGCGCGCGCCGGCAACGTGCGCGTCGTGCCCTGCGCTGCCACGCGCGCCGCGGTGGCCGCCGCGCTCGACGATGCCGGGCTGGCCCGCCTGCTGGGTGCGCGCTACGTGCTCGCCGGCAGCCTGCGCGCCACGCAAGGCGACCTCGTGCACCTGAGGCTCGAGCTGCGCGATGCGGCGTCGCCGGCCGCACGACGCGGTTCGCAAGCACCGGCACCGACGACGCAAGCCGCGCCGGCGCCGCCGGCGGCCTGGGTGCTCGACGAGGAACTGCGCGCCGCGCAGGTGCAGGCGCTGCCGGGCCGCGTGGCCCAGGCCGTCGGCCGCCTGCTCGGCACCGGCGAAGCGGCGCCGGAGGAGACCGCGATCCCGGAGCAGGCCTACCTGGACTTCCTGCGCGCCGCGCAGCTGGCGCGGCGCCCGACGGTGGCCGACAAGCGCGAGGCCTACCGCCTGAACGAGCAGGTGCTGGCCGCCGCGCCCGACTACGAGCCGGCGCTGTACATGCGCCTGGGCCTGACGAGCGTGCTCAGCGCCTCGGCCACCGGGCCGGCCAACCAGGGCAGCCGCGAGGAGGTGGAGGCTTCGCACCGCCGCCTCAACGAGCAGATCCGCGCGCTCGGGCAGCGGCTCGTCGCGCGCGACCCGGCCAGCTGGCGCGGCCGCATCCTGCTGCTCAACGACGCGTTCGCGCACGCGCGGTGGGCCGAGGCGCTGGAGCACGCCGGCGCGCTGACCAGCCGCCACACCGCGCGGCATCCGGGCGTGCTGCGCATCGCGGCGCGGCTGCATCTGTCGGCCGGCTACCTGCGGCAGGCGAAGGCGCTGGCGCTGGACGCGGCACGGCTGAACGCGCTCGACGCCGAGGCCTACGAGGTGCTGGCGCTGGCGCATGCGGCGCTGGGCGAAGCCGACGACTTCGCCGAGACGCTGGCGCTGGCGCGGCAGATGGGCCACCGGCGCATCGAGCTCGCCGAGGCGTTGCTGGCGCTGCGCCGCGGCGACGCCGCCGGCTTCGAGGCCGCCGCCGGCGCCTTCGCCGGCTCGACGGCGAAGCCCGGCAGCTGGGCCACGCCGTGGGTGCGCGGCGTGCTCGACCCGGCGGCGCGGCCGGCCGCCGTCTCGGCGCTGCTGGCCATGGACGACAACGAGCGCGCGATGCGCGCCGAGCTGCTCCTCGAGTGGGCGCTGCTCGGCGAAACCGGCCGCGCCGCCGCGTCGCTGCGCGCCATCTCCGCGCGGCCGATCGCGCGCTGGGTCGAGGACCTCTGGTGGCCCGAGCTCGCCGGCGTGCGCCGGCATGCCGGCTTCGCCGACGCCGCCGAGCGCAGCGGCCTCGCCGCGCTGTGGGCGACGCGCGGTGCACCTGACCTCTGCGAGCGGCAGGCCGGCGGCGCGTGGGCGTGCCGCTGAGCGGCGCGTGCGCCCCGCGCCTGCGGCCACGGTCGCCGCTCGCTTCTCCCCCGCCCTGCGGATGCCGCGGCGGCGCCCTGCCGCATTCCTGGGAGCGCCCTGCCGCCTTCCCGGTATGGGCGCCCGTGCGGCCGCTTCGGACACTGACTGCACCCTGAATGCGACCCCGGCGCGGCTCCTGCCGCACCGCACTCGCAGCCCGGGCCGAGGCGCGGCGCCTGGCCGCGCAACCCAGTGTCCCGCTACGCCAGAGGAAACGCCATCATGACCACGTTCCGCCGCCTCGCCGCCACCGCCTTCGTCTTCGGCCTCGGCGCCGTCTCGCTGCCCGCCTTCGCCGTGGGCGCCCGCTGCCCCACCGACAACGCCGCTCTCGACGTCACGACGCAGTTCTCGAACAACACGCTGCGGTGCATCGCGCGCGCCCAGGCGCCGACGGCCTGCCCGCCCAGCCACCCGGTGTACGTGGTGATGCCGGTGCAGGTGGGCCAGCCGGCCGTGCCGAGCCCGCCGTTCGGAGCCAACACCGACTTCTGCCGGCCCGGCAACATCATCATGCCGGCGCCCAGCCAGGTGGCTCCCGTCGCGTGCCCGCCCGGCATGAACCGCGTCACCGACGCCGGCCCCGGCGCGCGCGACCTGTGCCGCGCCAACGGCACGACGCAGGTGCCGCCGGTCATCATCCCGAACTGATCCCGATGACTTGGCGGCGGGCCCGCTTCAGGCAGGCCCGGCCGCCGGGTGGGCACCCGGAGGCGGCGGGCCACCCTCCCCGGCCGAGCCAACGAGCGGCAGCCGCAGCGACACGCGACATCCGTCGCCCGGCCGGCTGGCGATGTGCACCGCGGCGCCGGCCTCCTGCGCGCGACGCTGCATGTTCTTCAGCCCGCGCCCGCCGGCAACGCCGTCGGGCGCGAAACCCGTGCCATCGTCGCGCAGCTCGATCTCGACGCCGTCGGGCCCGGCCGCCGCGCGCATCCACAGCGTGCGCGCGCCGCCGTGCCGCAGGGCGTTGCTCACCGCCTCCTGCAGGATGCGCAGCACGTGCAGCACACGCGCCGGCGTCAGGCCGGGCACCGCGGGCAGCAGCGCCACGTCCCAGTGCAGCGTCACGCCGCTCGCCCGCAGCCGCGGCGCGAGGCGGTCGTGGAACATCGCCAGCACAGCGTTCAGGTCGTCGTCCACCGGCTCGAGCGAATCGACCATGAGCCGCATGTCCGTCAGCGCCTCGCGCACCGCCGTGGCCAGCTCGCCGGGGCGCCGCCGGTCGGCCTCGATCATCGCCAGGATCGAGACGAGGTGGCCGCCGACGCCGTCGTGCATGTCGCGCATCAGCCGCTCGCGCTCGGCGGCGACGACCTGCTGGCGCTCGAGCTCGCGCACGCGGCCGAACTGCGCCTGCAGCTCGGCGGTGCGCTCGTGCACCAGCGCCTCGAGGTCGATGTTGAGCAGCTCGGCCGCGTTCAGCGTCTCGACGAAGCGCACGAGCAGCAGCCAGCCGGCGGCCGCGGCCATGGCCGCCAGCGCCCACGGCACGAGCGGCAGCGGCTCGGGCAGCAGGCCGGCCGGCAGCGCATTGGGCAGCGCCAGCGGCGGCAGGCGCAGCAGGTCGATACCACAGGCCAGCGCCAGCAACGCGCCGCTGGCCAGCAGCCGCGGCTCGGCGCGCCGCCAGCCGTCTCGCGCCAGGACCATCGCCGCCGCGCCGAGCACCAGACGTGCCAGGGCCTCGGCGACATCGACGGCGCTCGCCGCGGGAACGAAGGAAGCACTGGCGAGCAGCACGGCGGCGACGGCGGCCGAGCCGGTGGCGGCCAGCGGGCCGCAGAGGGCGCGGCGCGGCACGCGCCCGGTCCCATCGGCGATCCGGGCGCCTTCGGGCGCGACGTCGTCGCGCGCAGCCCGGGCGAGCGAGCGCACGAGCCAGAGCACCGCCACCACGAGCACGCCGCGTTGGCCCAGCAGCACGGCATCCCAGGTCTCGGCCGCGAACGGCACCTCGACGAAGAGCCGGGCGTGCGTGTCCGCCCCGAACAGCGCCGCGGCCACGGCGAGCTCGCGGTAACCCGGCTCGCGCCGGCGGTACCACGCCATCGCGCCCATCATCAGCGCCAGCACGATGGCCGCGGTGGCCAGCACCTGCGGCAGCGTCACGGCGAGCGCCTCGCGCACCCACCACGCGCCGGCCAGCTCGGCCTCGGGCCCGATGGCCGGCGCCGGCATGTGCCCGGCCCCGGGCCGCGCCGCCTTCACCAGCACGTACAGGCGGTTGTCCCCGGCCTGCCACAGCGCGGCCGGCGCCGGCAGCCACAGCGGCCGCATGCCCAGGCGCGCCACCGGGTCGGCGAAGCGGCCGCCCTGGCCGAGCAGGCGCCCGTTGAGGTAGACGGCCGCGTTGTCGGCCAGCTGCGGCAGGACCACCGCCTGCGCCTCGCCCGGCAGGTCGGGCATCGGGTGGTCGATGCGGTACCACAGCGCGCGGCAGCCGGCACAGTCGTCGGCCCAGCGGTGCGGCAGCACCACGGCGCGCGCCCGTTCGTCGTCGACCGTCTCGCCGACCGCGGCCACCCGCAGGCGCCACGCCTCGGCCGGCGCGGCGGCCCGCTCGAGCGCCAGCGGCAGGCACGCCAGCACCAGCGCCGTGGCCAGCGCCACCCAGCGCGCACGGCGCGCCGCCGCGCCGACCGTCACGACGGGCCGGCCGGCCGCAGCAGGCCCATCTGCTGCGCCTCGAACACCGCTTCGCCGCGCGAGTTGACGGCCAGCTTGCGGTAGATCTGCTTGATGTGCGTCGTCACCGTGTTCGGCGACATCGCCAGCGCCTCGGCGATGCGCTGGTAGCTCAGCCCCTTGGCGATGAGCTGCAGCACCTCGCCTTCGCGCGGCGTCAGCGGCGAGGGCACGGCGGGCGCCGCGGCGGCCGCCGCCGGCGTGGCGCGGAAGCGCCGCAGCAGGTGTCGCGCGATGGCCGAGCTGATCGGCGACTCGCCGGCCAGCAGCCGCGCGATGGCCAGCGCGATCTCGTCGGCGCCGGCGTCCTTCAGCAGGTAGCCGGTGGCGCCGGCCTCGATGGCGGCAACGACATGCGCCTCGTCGCCGAAGACGCTGATGACCATCGCCTCGGCCTCGGGGGCGATGCGGCGCGCGGCGCGGATGAGGTCGATGCCGCTGCCGTCGGGCAGCTGCAGGTCCACCAGCAGCACCTGCGGCGGCTCGTGTGCGGCGAGCCACGCGAGCGCGCTCTTCAGGTCGCCGAAGGCGCCAGCCAGCGCGAGGCCGGGGCTGGCGGTGACGATGCCGGCCAGCCGCTCGCGCGTGGCGGGGTCGTCCTCGAGCAGCAGCACGCGGTGCATGTCCCGCCGCATGTTGCTCGCTGCCCCGCCGCGGCGCAAGCCACGGCGGGTCCCAGGAAGATGCGAGGGCGACGCCCCGGCCTACACTCGGACGCGTCCGCCCTGGTGCGATACGCGGAGGACCCGAGCCCGTGCGTTGCCACCTTCGCCGCCTGCTGAGCGCGGCCTGCCTGGTGTGCGCCGCCTTTGCCGCGGCGCCGTTGCGCGCGGCCGAGCTGGCGCTGATGTGCACCGGCGTCGGCCAGGAGATGGCGCTGTGCCGCGAAGCCGCCGACGACTGGGCGAAGCGCCACGGCCACACGGTGCGCATCGTCACCGCGCCGAACGACGCCAGCGCGCGGCTCGCGCTCGTGCAGCAGTGGCTCTCGGCCGGCTCCGACCAGGTCGACGTGCTGCAGGTCGACGTCGTCTGGCCCGGGCTGCTCGCCGCGCACCTGCTCGACCTGCGGCCGCACGCGCGTGGCCAGGAGCAGCAGCACTTCGAAGGCTTCGTCGCCAACAACACCATCGACGGTCGCCTCGTCGCGATGCCGTGGTTCGCCAACGCCGGGCTGCTGTTCTACCGCGCCGACCTGCTGAAGAAGCACGGCCGGCCCGTGCCCGCGACCTGGGCCGCGCTCACCGAGACGGCCGAGGCCATCCAGCGCGCCGAACGCGCCGCCGGTGACGATCAACTGTGGGGTTATGTGTGGCAGGGCCGGGCCTACGAGGGGCTCACCTGCAACGCGCTGGAGTGGGTGGCGAGCCACGGCGGCGGCACCGTCGTCGAGGCCGACGGCCGCGTCAGCGTGCGCAACCCGCAGGCCGAGGCCGCGCTGCGCACGGCGGCGGGCTGGGTGGGGCGGATCACGCCGAAGGCGGTGCTCAACTACGCCGAGGAGGAGTCGCGCCTCGTGTTCCAGTCCGGCCGCGCGGTGTTCATGCGCAACTGGCCCTACGCCTGGGCACTGGCGCAGGCCGAGGGCAGCGCCATCCGCGGCAAGGTGGGCGTGGCGCTGCTGCCGCGTGGTGAAGGCGCCGCCGGTGCAGCCAAGGCGCGCCACGCCGCCGCGCTCGGCGGCGAGGCGCTCGCGGTGTCGAAGTACTCGAAGCATCCCGCGCTGGCCGCCGAGCTCGTGCTGCACATGACGAGCGCAGCGGCACAGAAGTCCCGCGCGCTGCGCGCCTCGTTCAACCCGACGCGGCCGGCGCTCTACGCCGACGCCGAGATCCTGCAGGCCAATCCGTTCATGGGCGAGCTGGCCGACACCTTCCGCAGCGCCGTGCCGCGGCCGACGGCCGCCACCGGCACGCGCTACAACCAGGTGAGCCACGCGTTCTGGAACGCCGCGCACGACGTGCTCTCGGGCAAGGCCGAAGCGGGCGCCGCGCTGCGCCGGCTGGAGCGCGGCCTGGCGCGGTTGCGCCGTGGCGGCACGTGGAAGTGACGGCACGAACGAGCGACACGCCGGCGCGTGCGCCGGGCCCCGGGAGAGCCAGGCCGGCACCACTGGCGGCACGCCGCGTGCGCCGCGCCTGGTGGATGCTCGTGCCGATGCTCGGCGTGCTGGCGCTCGTCGGCGGCTGGCCGCTCGTGCGCACGCTGGGCTTGAGCCTCACCGATGCCGAGCTCGCCGAGCCCGGCGCGGGCGCCTTCGTCGGCCTCGAGAACTACGTCGGCGAGCTCGGCGTGCTCGCCAGCCCCGACTGGTGGAACGCGGCGGCCAACACGCTCGTCTTCACGGTCGCCTCGGTGACGCTGGAGACGCTGCTGGGCCTGGCCATCGCGCTGCTGCTGAACCACCCGTCGCGCCTGCGCACGGCGCTGCGCGCCGCGCTGCTGGTGCCATGGGCCATCCCCACCGTCGTGTCGGCCAAGATGTGGAGCTGGATGCTGCACGACCCGGCCGGCGTGGTGAACCGGGCGCTGCTCGCGCTGGGCATGGTGGACGCGCCGCTCGCCTTCACCGCCGACCCGCGGCTCTCGCTGGCCACGCTGGTGCTCGTCGACGTGTGGAAGGCGACGCCGTACATGGCGCTGCTGATCCTGGCGGCGCTGCAGATGGTGCCCGGCGACTGCCTGGAGGCGGCGCGCGTGGACGGCGTGCCGCGCCGCACCGTGTTCCGCCACGTCACGCTGCCGCTGATCCTGCCCGGGCTGCTGGTGGCGATGACCTTCCGCACGCTGGATGCGCTGCGCGTCTTCGACCTGATCTACGTGATGACCTCCAACAGCCGCGACACGCAGAGCATGTCGGTCTTCGTGCGCGAGCAGCTGATCGACTTCGGCCTCGTCGGCTACGGCTCGGCGGCGGCGGGTTGCCTGTTCTTCGGCGTCGCGCTGCTCAGCATCGTCGCGCTGGCGCTGATGCGGCGGCCGTTCGAGAGGGCGGCGGCGTGACGAGGACGAGTGGCGGCGCAATGAAGGGCGAGCGCCTCGCACGCGCCGCGGCGGCGCTGCTGTTCATGGCGCTCGCGCTGTTCCCGCTCGCCGTCGCGCTCGCGACTTCCGTGACTCCCGGCAGCGAGCTGCTCGCCTTCGCGCTCTGGCCCGGGTCGCCCACGTCGGAGCACTACCGCGCCGTCTTCACCGAGCAGCCGTTCGCGCTGAACCTGCTGAACTCGGCGCTCGTCGCCGCGGGTGTCGTCGCGCTGTCGCTGGCGCTCGGCCTCACGGCGGCGTGGGCGCTCGGGCGCGTGCGCTTCCGCGGCCGCGCGGCGCTGCTGATGCTGATCCTCGCCGGCTCGATGCTGCCGCAAGTGGCGGTGCTGTCGGGCATGTTCGAGCTCGTGCGCGCGCTCGGCCTGTACGACACGCGCGCCGCGCTGGTGCTCGCCGACCTCGTGCTGACGCTGCCGTTCACCGCGTGGGTGCTGATGACCTTCGTGCGCCAGCTGCCGCCCGAGCTGGAGGAAGCGGCGCTGGTGGACGGCGTCGGCCTGCCGACGCTCGTCTTCCGCGTCTACATGCCGCTGCTCGCGCCGGCGATGGTGGCCACCGGGCTGCTCGCCTTCATCGCGGCGTGGAACGAGTTCCTGTTCGCGCTGACGCTGACGCTGTCGGACGAGCAGCGCACGGTGCCGGTGGCCATCGCGCTCATCAGCGCACCCGGCGGCTTCGAGCTGCCGTGGGGCCGCATCATGGCCGCGTCGGTGCTGGTGACGCTGCCGCTGGTGGTGCTGGTCGTGGTGTTCCAGCGCCGCATCGTCGACGGGCTGTCGGCCGGCGCGGTGAAGGGATGAAGCGCAACCCCGGCATGCGGGCCGCCCGGGAAGCGCGATGAGCCGCATCGAGCTGCGCGGCGTGGCCAAGGCCTTCGGCGGCACGCCGGTGCTGCGCGGCCTCGACCTCGTCGTCGAGCCGGGCGAGCTCGCCGTCTTCGTCGGGCCGTCGGGCTGCGGCAAGTCGACGCTGCTTCGCCTGCTGGCCGGGCTGGAGGACGTGGACGCCGGCGAGATGCGCTTCGACGGCCGCCGCGTCGAGGCACTGCCGCCGGTCGAACGCGGCGTGGCCATGGTGTTCCAGAGTTATGCGCTGTACCCGCACATGACGGTGCGCGAGAACATCGTCTTCGGCCTGCGCCAGCGCGGCCTCGCCGCCGACGAGGTCGAGCGCCGGCTCGCCGAGGCGCTGCGGCTGCTCGAGCTCGGCGAGCTCGCGGCACGCCGGCCGAAGGAGCTCTCCGGCGGCCAGCGCCAGCGCGTGGCCATCGCGCGCGCCATCGTGCGCCGGCCGCGCGTCTTCCTGCTCGACGAGCCGCTGTCGAACCTGGACGCGGGCTTGCGCGTGCAGACGCGGCTGGCCATCGCGCGGCTGCACCGCGAAGCTGCCGCCGGTGGCGATGGCGCGAGCATGGTCTACGTCACGCACGACCAGGTCGAGGCGATGACGCTGGCCGATCGGGTCGTGCTGCTGCAGCCGCTGGCCGGCCGCCCGGCCGACGCGGCGAGCGTGGCGCAGGCCGGGCCGCCGCTCGAGCTCTACCACCACCCGGCGAACCGCTTCGTCGCCGGCTTCATCGGCTCGCCGGCGATGAACTTCGTCGACGCCGTCGTGCACGCCACCGGCCCGCACGGCCTGCAGCTGCAGGCCCTGGGTGCGGTGTGCGACGCACGGGTCGAGGCGGGCGACGTGTCGCACGGCGAGGCCGTCACGCTGGGCATCCGTCCCGAGCACGTGCGGCTCGGCGAAGGGCCGCACCGGGCCGCCGTGGAGCATGTCGAGCGCCTCGGCGAGCTGAGCCTCGTCTACCTGCGGCGCCCGGCCGCGGCCGGCGCCGGCCCGCCGCTGCTGGCGAAGACGCCACGCGAGGACATCGCGCGCGGCGACCCGCTGCCCTTCGCGCTGCCGGCGGAGGCGCTGCACGTCTTCCGGGCCGACGGCCGCGCGTTGCGCCGCACGGCCGGTGCGGGCCGCCGCAGCTGAGCGTCCTCGGCTCGGTCCGGCATCCGGAAGAGCGCGCTGCAGGGCGCCACGGCGCTGGCAGCTGCCGGCGGCGCGCACGGCCGGCGTGGTGCCATGGGGCGACGGTCGCTGCCTATGATCACGCGGTGAGTTTCGCGCTCAGCAAGATCCAGCCGCCGGGGCCGCGCCGCGGCACGCTGCTCGCCCGGCCGGCGCTCGAGCGGCGGTTGCTCGATGCGTTGCTCGACCGGCGGGTCGTCTTCGTGCAGGCGCCGGCCGGCTACGGCAAGACGGCGCTGCTGGTCCGAGCGCTGGCGCAGCTGCCCGCCGGGCGCGGTGCCGCGTGGGTGTCGCTCGACCCCGGCGACGACCTGCACCGCCTGCTGGAGTGCCTGCTTGCGGCGCTCGAGGCCTTCGACCCGCCGTGGCGGGTGGCACCCGAGGCCATCCTCGCCACTGCCGCGCAGGGCGGCCCGCGCGGCCGCCAGCAGGCGGTCGACGACCTCGTCAACGCGCTCGAGGCCTGCGAGCTCGCGCATGGTGCGATCGTCATCGACGACCTGCACCACCTGGGCGACGACGATGCGGACCACTTCCTGCTGCGCCTCGTCGAGCGGCTCGGCCGCCGCTGGACGCTGGTGCTGGCGAGCCGGCACGAACCGCCGTTCAGCCTGGCGCGCATCGCCGCCGCCGGCGAGCTGGCCGAGCTGCGCCAGGCCGACCTGCAGTTCACGCCCGACGAGATACGCACGCTCTTCGCGCAGGTGGCCGAGCCCGGTGCTCCGGCCCTCGACGAAGCGACCGTGGCGGCGCTGCACGCGCGCACGGGCGGCTGGGCGGCGGGCCTGCGCCTGGCCTTGAACGGCGCGCGGGGCACGGCGGTCGCCGCCGCCGGCAGCGCGATCGATCGCCAGGCGTTCGACTACCTCGCCGAGGAGGTGCTGGCGCGCATCCCGGCCGATCTGCGCGAGTTCCTCGTCACGACGAGCGTGCTGCACGAGCTGGACGAGGCGCGCTGCCGCGCGCTGACCGGCGACCCGCGTGCCGCCGCCTGGCTGGACGAGATCGAGCGCCGCGGGCTCTTCGCCACCTTCGTGGAGGGCCAGCCGACGCCGACGCTGCGGCTGCACGACCTGTTCCGCGATGCGCTGCTGCACCGCCTGAGGGTCGAACGCGGCGCCGACGCGGTGACGCAGCTGCTGGAGCGTGCCGCGGCGAGCGAGCCCGACGCGGTGCGCCGCCTGGCGCTGCTGCTGCGCGCCGGCCGGCACGACGCCGCCGCGGTGCAGCTGCGCACGCTCGGCTGGGAGCTGCTGTTCCAGGGCGGCGTGCCCACGCTGCTGCGGCTGGTGGAGCAGTTCCCTGCCGCCGCCGCCGAGGGCAGCGCCGAGGTGCAAGGCGTGCTCGGGCTGGCGCGCTGGCACCAGTGGGAAGCGCGTGTCGCGGAGCGGCACTTCGCGCGCGCCGAGGCGCTGTACGCGCAGCGCGGCGACGCCGCCGGCCACGCGGCGATGCGCGGCTATCGCGCCGTGACGCTGGCGCTGCAGGGGCGCGTGCAGAGCGCCCGCCCCCTCGTCGAGGCGGGCCTGGCGATGCTCGAGCGCGGCGGCCCGGCCGCGCTGCCGGGCGGCGTGCCGGCCGCCGACGCACGCGTGGCCGCGCTGCTCGCCGCGTGGTGGGGCGCGGTGGAAAGCGGCCGCTTCGACGCCGTGGCACCGCACTTCGCACGCCTGCTGCCCATGCTGGAAGCCGAGCAGCGGCTGGAGTACTGGTGGCTCGTCATCCCCTCGCCGCGCATGGCCGCCTGCCGCGGCATGGTGCCGCTGCTCGGCCGCTGGGCCGACGGGGCGGCGGCCGCCACCGGCGAACAGCCGCTGCCGCTGCACACGCTGGCGCTGCTGGCGCGCGGCTGGCAGGCGTTGTGGCAGGGCCGCCTGCAGGAGGCGGCGGTGCAGCTGCGGCGCGCCGACGCCGAGGCCTCGTGGACCGGCGCGCACGTCATCGCGCGCACGCATGCGCTGGCGCTGCGCGCGCTGATGCAGGCGCTGCGTGGCGAACGCGGTGCCGCCGTGGCGCTGGCGCGCGAGCGCATCGACGGCTTTCCCGGCACCTACGGCGACTGGGGCCTGTGGCAGATGCTGCACTTCGCCTGCCGCATCGCCGCGCTCGCCGGGGACGCGGAAGCGCTGCGCGGCTGGCTGCAGCGGCTGCAGGCGATCACGCCGACGCTGCCCGAGATGACGCCCGAGCAGGACGCACCCACGCTCGGCCTGCGCGGCACGCTGGACTGGCTCGACGGCCGGCACGACGAGGCCGAAAGGCATTGGCAGGCGGCGCTGGCGGACGAAGAACACGCCGACCTCTTCGGCCAGGCCCGGGAACTGCGCGTGCGCCTGGCCGCGGCGGCGCTGCGGCGCGGTGCGCCCGCCGAAGCGCTCGCCTGGCTGCAGCCGTTGCTCGCCACCAGCGGCGACGCGCCCGCGGCGGCGGCGCCCGG